>PLYU01000235.1 GCA_003153495.1 Myxococcales bacterium | reverse complement strand
GCGCGGCGCGCACGGCCCCCTCGGCCACGACCCGCACGCGCAGCTCGGCGCACTTCGCCCGCGCGGCCGCCACAGTCTGCCCTGCCCGCACCCCGCGCGCGTTCGCCTCGCCCGACACGAAGTCGAGCCGCGTGTTGCCGAGGACGTCCCGCTCGGTCTGCACNNGCGAGCCCCCCTCCTGTCCTCCCCCCAGCTTTGGGGGGAGGCCGCGTCACTGCGTGTAGAGGGCCCCCTCCCCCAAAGCTGGGGGAGGGCTGGGGTGGGGGCTCGCAGGGAGTCGCCAGCTCGACGCGGATCTCCGGCAAGGCGATGCACGCGACGCGGCGCATGGGTCAGCCGGCGAAATGGATGACGGGGCGGAACGGGATCGTCCTCTTCACCCCGACGCGGCCTCGCCGGTCCTTCGCGACGCGCACCGCGAGCTCGGCGCGGCCCGGACGCGACAGCTCGAGACGCAGCGCGACCGGCCACGGGACGGCGCGGGGCCGCGACGCGTCGGTCAGGAGCAGCACCGTCGCCCCGCTCGGCTCGGCCGCGAGGGCCAGCCTGCGAACCAGCACTTCAGCTGGACCGGTGTCTTTCGGCCGACACCGGTCCAGCGCACCGGGTATGGCGTCGAAGTCGACCACGACCACCTCGAACGCGCCCGACCGGACGAGCTTCGCGGCGACGTGCCCGAGCTTCGCGCGCGGCGGGCGCACGATCAGCATTCGCGTGAGGTCGACCCCGGCGGCCACTACGCCAGGAGCGTGCAGCGTTCCCTCGGGGTCGAGCCACGCGCACCACGCCCTCGCCGCGCGCGCCTGGCCCGCGCGCACCGCCGCGAGCGCGACGCTCGTCGACCCGCCGAGGGCGCGCGGCGCCGCCAGCTCCACCACCCCGCGCGGCAGCCCTCCGTCCGGCAAGACGTCGCCCAGCCCCGGCCAGGAGAGCGCGAGCGTGGGGGGCGTGAGGGGCGCCGGGGCCTCGGGGCGCGGGAGGCGCAGCCGCTCGAGGAGGGCTTCGATGTCGTGCGCAGCGGCCACGGTGTACACTGAACAGACTAGCAGCCCCGAGAGAGGCCCCGCAAGGGGTGCTAGAAGAGGTCCGCGATGGCCACAGCGACCGACCCGCAGCTCGAGCGACTCCGCGCGACCGTCCGCGAGCTCGGCTCGACGCTCGTCTGCTATTCCGGCGGGATCGACAGCGCCCTGGTCCTGGCCGTAGCGCACGAGGTCCTGGGCCCGGGCGCCGTCGGGATGACCGCGGTCTCGCCCAGCCTCGCGCCTTTCGAGAAGGAGGCGGCCGTCTCGATCGCCCGCCAGATCGGCGCACGCCACGAGCTCGTCGACTCGCACGAGATCGAGCGGCCCGGCTACGTCGCCAACGCTCCCGACCGGTGCTTCCACTGCAAGAGCGAGCTCTACGAGATCGCCGAGCAGAAGAAGCGCGAGTGGAGGCTGGCCCACGTGCTCAACGGGACCAACCTCGACGACCTGGGCGACCACCGGCCGGGGCTCGACGCCGCGAAGAACGCGAACGTGCGCAGCGTGCTGGTCGAGTGCGACTTCCACAAGGAGGACGTGCGCCGGTGCGCCCGCCTGCTGGGGCTGACGATCTGGGACAAGCCCGCGAGCGCGTGCCTGTCCAGCCGCCTGCCCTACGGCACCGAGGTCACGCGCGAGAGGCTCGCGCAGATCGGCGGCCTCGAGGCCGAGCTCCGGGGGCTGGGGCTGCGGCAGGTGCGTGTCCGGTGGCACCAGCTCGGCGGCGCCGCGAGCGACCGCGCCCTGGCCCGCGTCGAGGTCGCACGCGAAGAGCTCGCGCGCGCGTTCGAAGCCCGCGACGCGATCGTCGAGGCGGGCAAGCGGTTCGGCTTCGCGTACGTCACGCTCGACCTTCAGGGGTACCGCACCGGGAGCCACAACGAGGTCATCGTCGGCAAGAGCCTGCGGGTCGTGTGAGATGCGCGCGGGTGGCGCGCGGACAAAATCTCCACTATACGAGACACGATCGCAGCGCTCGAGCGCGCCGTGCGTGAGTCTCGACCCGATACCCGAGCGAATTCCAGGTGATCCGATGACCGTACCCAGAACGTGGAAGGAAGCCCTCGGCGCGCGCCTGCCCGAGGCGTGGGGTCGCGAGATCGACATCTTCGAGACGCAGATCGAGCTGCGGAAGAAGGGCAAGATCGAAGAGAAGCTCTTCGCCGAGACGCGCCTGCGCCGCGGCGCCTACGGGCAGCGCTACGACAACGGCCAGCGGCACGACGGAGAGAAGACCCAGGCCCTGGCTTTCCCGTCGGGCGACGTCACCAAGGGGCCGAGCACGCTGTGGGACGCGCCCGGCATGCAGCGCATCAAGATCCCGTACGGTCGCCTGACGGCGGACCAGCTCGACGTGCTGTCCGACGTCGCCGAGGAGTACTCCGACCGCATCCTGCACGTGACGACCCGGCAGGACTTCCAGCTGCACTTCGTGCACATCGAGGACACGCCCGACATGCACCGGCGGCTGGCCGCCGTCGGCATCACGACGCGGGAGGCGTGCGGCAACACCGTCCGCAACGTGACCGCCTGCCCGTACGCCGGCGTCTGCAAGGACGAGCCGTTCGACGTGGTGCCCTACGCCCACGCGCTGACGTTCTTCCTTCTCGGCCACGACGACACGCAGGACTTCGGGCGCAAGTTCAAGGTCGCCTTCTCGGGCTGCAAGGACCAGGCTTGCGGGCTCACCAACTTCCACGACCTCGGCGCCATCGCGCGCACGCGCGTGGTGGACGGTCAGACGAGGCGCGGCTTCGAGATCGTGATCGGCGGCGGCCTGGGCGCGGTCCCGCAGAACGCGCTCCTCTTCGACGAGTTCCTCCCCGAGGAGGAGCTGCTGCCCCTGGCGCAGGCCATGAGCCGCGTCTTCGCGCGCCACGGAGAGCGTCAGAACCGCGCCCGCGCGCGCTTCAAGTTCGTCATCAAGAAGCTCGGGTTCGACGAGACCAAGCGGCTCATCCTCGAGGAGCGCGCGAAGCTGCGCCCCGACCCGCGCTGGACCGCGTTCCTCTCCGACCTGCACGGGGCCGACGAGAAGCCGATCCGCCCGGCGGGCCCGCTCCCGGCCGGACCGCTGCCGGCCGGGTTCGACCGCTGGCGCGAGACGAACGTCCTGCCCCAGCGCCAGCCGGGGTACGTGATGGCGGTCATCACCCTGCCCCTGGGCGACCTGACGTCCGAGCAGGGGCGCGCGCTCGCGAACGTCGCCCGCAAGTTCACCGGCGACACGATGCGCACGACGGTCGACCAGAACATGCTCCTGCGGTGGGTCAGCGAGGCCGACCTGCCCGAGGTCTACGCCTCCCTCCAGCGCATCCACCTGGCCGGCGCCGGCGCGGGCACCATCAGCGACATCACCGCCTGCCCGGGCACCGACACGTGCAAGCTCGGCATCTCGTCGTCGCGCGCCCTCGCCGCGCAGCTCACGAAGGACCTCCGCGCGTCGGGCCTCGACCAGGACCCCAACGCGAAGCACCTGCACATCAAGGCGAGCGGCTGCTTCAACTCGTGCGGCCAGCACCACGTCGCCGACCTCGGGTTCCTCGGCGTCAGCCGCAACGTGAGCGGCCGGCGCGTGCCGCACTTCCAGCTCGTCGTCGGCGGCCAGTGGACCCACAACGGTGGCTCGTACGGCCTCGCCATCGGCGCGGTGCCCTCCAAGCGCGTCCCCGAGATCGTCCGGCGCCTGACCGAGCGCTACAGCAAGGAGCGCGTCGGCGCCGAGACGTTCGGCGAGTTCACCACGCGCATCGGCAAGAAGACCATCCGCGCGATGGTCGAGGAGCTGCAGAAGCTCCCGACGTACGAGCAGGATCCGAGCCACTACAGCGACTGGGGCGACCCGCGCGAGTACACGATCACCGACATGGGCGAGGGCGAGTGCGCCGGCGAGGTCGTGGCGTACGTCGAGGTCGAGCTGGCCGCCGCCGACCGCGAGATCTTCGAGGCGCAGATCCTGCTCGACGAGAAGAAGAACGACGAGGCCGCCGCGCGCGCGTACAGCGCGATGGTCCGCAGCGCCCGCGCGCTGACGCGGGAGAACAACGCGAACATCGGCACCGACCCCGAAGAGATCGTCGCCGAGTTCCGCAAGCACTTCTTCGACACCGGCGTCTTCTTCGACCCGTTCGCGGGCGGCAAGTTCGCCCAGTACCTCTTCCGCGCGCACGACGAGCGGAGCAAGCCGGCCACACGGGAGTCGGTGCACCAGCTGATCGAGGAGGCCAACCTCTTCGTCGACGCCTCTCACCAGTGCTACACGCGCATGGTCCTGGCCCTGCGGCCTTCCGTGGTCGACGTGGCACCGAACACCACCGCCTAGCGCCGGAAGCCCACGATGGATGCGCACAAGCTGCAGCTGAAGATCTTCGTCACCCAGGAGTCGGCGCGCGCGATCGAGGCCGAGGCGTTCATCCCGGTGTTCCACCGCTGGATCAAGGAGCATCTGCTACCGGAGATGGTCATCGACGTCGCCAGCTACGGGCACGTGCCCGAGGGGCCCGGTGTCGTGCTGATCGGCCACGGGTCGGACTACTTCATGGACGATGGCGACGGGAGGCTCGGACTCCTGCACAACCGCAAGCGCTCCGGCCCGCCGCCGGCCGAGCGCCTCGCCGACCTCGCGCGGCGGACGCTCCACGCGGCGATGCTGCTCGAGGGCGACGCGGTCTTCGGGGGCAAGCTTCGCTTCGCGGCGAACGAGCTACTCTTCCGCATCAACGACCGCCTCGCCGCGCCCAACGGCGACGCGACGTTCGCGGCCGTTCGCCCCGAGCTCGAGGCGCTGGCGACGCGCATCTTCGCCGGGCCGTTCGAGCTGACGCGCAAGGGCGGGCCGAAGGACCTGTTCGCCGTGCGCATCACCAGCCCGAGCAGCGCGCCGCTGACCACGCTGCTCGAGCGGGCCGGTGGCGTGCCCGGGCCGGACGCGTCGATCACGCGGTGACGGGCCCATGGAAGAAGAACGCGCCGGGCACGACGTGCCCGGCGCGCGCGTACTTCCGTGAGCGGGCTCAGATCCCGTTGGCGACGCAGACGTTCGCGCCACCGTCCGCCGTAGCGGCCGGCTCGGCGCACGTACCCGACGCGTCCGCCACGCCCGCCGTGCACGTCTGGCACACCGAGCAGTCGGCAGCGCTCGAGCAGCTGCCCGGCACGCACGTGTTGGTAGTCAGGTCGCACGTGCTACCGGTCGGGCAGACCCCCGAGGCCGAGGCGTCCGTGGCCGCGCAGTAGACGGCCGCGTCCTGCGTGGACTTGTCGTTCGCGCCGGTGACCGGGATCTGGTTCGAGAGGTAGGTCCACAGGGCATGGATGTCCTCGGCCACCAGCTTCTTGAAGCCGGTCGGCATCGGAAAGGCCAGCTGCGGCGTGCCCGGCATGTCGCCGTGGACGTGCTGCGAGATCGTCGTCGTGAAGACGCCCTCGTTGACCTGGCTGTTGAAGATGAAGCCGCTATTTTTGCCGAGCAGGTTGGCGCTCATCGACCGGGTCGTGTGGAGGACGGGCGCGAGGGGCGCCGGCGTGGGGAAGACGCGGCCACCGGTCAGCCATTGCGCGGTGTTGAGCGCCGTCGAGGTGCGCGACAGGCGCTCCGGGTTGGTGTGGCACTCGCCGCAGATCGCCTGGGCCACGAGGTACGCGCCGCGGCCGTACGCCGCCTGATCGGCCGCCGAGAGCGTGGCCACCCCGGCCGGCTCTGCCAGGGCCTGCACCGCCCGCCCGCGCGCCACGAACAGCGGGGCGTCCGTCGCCTCCGCGGGGAGCGTCGGGGGGGTCGTCGCCGCGCCGTCGGTGAACGTCGTCTGCACCGGGATGGGCGGCCCGCCCGAGACGGTCGGCGTGACGTCGTTCGTGTCCGCAGGCACGGTCTGCAGGTAGGCGTAGATCGCCTTCATGTCCGTGGCGGACATCCAGCGGAAGTCCTCCCACGGCATCACGATCAGCGAGACCGGCGCGCCCCCGTCGGGCGACAGCTTCTGGTCCTTGCCGGTCTGGAGCACCTCGAGGAACTGCGCCTCGGTCATGCGCAGCCCGTGGCTCGGATCGCTCGTCAGGTTGCGCGCCTTGACCGGCCCGAACTGGTTGCCGCCGGCGAGGAATCCGCCGCCGGGCGCGGCGGCGGGGTTGTTGTGGCAGTCGGGGCAGCTCGAGACGACGTTCACGGTGTAGCTGCCGATGCCGATCTGCTCGAGCTGCGCGGTCGTCCGCCCGGTCGTGGCCACCGGGAACGGCGAGGCCGCCAGCCCGGCCTGAGCGCGCTGCGAGAGGCCTCCGCCGTCGCTCGCGGCGTCGCTCGGAGCGTCGCTCGCGGCGTCGCCGCCCTGGCCGGCCTCGGAGTGGCCGCCCTCCGCCGACGCCTCCGCGCCGGAGTCCGTCCCCGCCGAGGAATCGGCGCCCGTCGAGGAATCGGCGCCTCCGTCGGTGGACGAGCTCGGGTTGTTGTCACTGCTGCAACCGGCGAAAGTGCCCATCGCCACGAAGCCGGCGAAGGCAAGGTGGCTGATCAACCGCGAATGATGACGAATGCTCATGAGCGCTCCCATAAAGATGGCAAACGATGGACGGCCGACCTCTTACCCGCCTCGAGCCCGGCCGTCTACTTCCATGCGCGGGGCCGGAATCCAGTCTGAACGGAAGCAGCCAACCCGGACTGGAGCCGCGTCTTCGCAGCGCAGCCCGAGCCCGAGGAGAAGGCCCCCCGGCTCCGCGCGCGAGAGCCGAGGGGCCGACCGCGGGAACGCTCCCTCGGTCATCGTCCGGCGCGACGGGCGCGTCGGATGCTCACTGCTTCATGTTCTGATCACGTCGCCTTGGCGGGCGGGGGAGACGTCACGTTGGGCGGGGTGGCCGGAGAAGCCGGCGTCGGGGCGCTCGCGCTCCCCTTGACCGATTTCTTCTGGACCTTGCCCTTCGTGCCTCTCGCCTGACGCGTCGCCTGGCGCTTCTGCTTCGCGACCACCTTCGCTTCGACCGTCGGGGTCTTGCGCGTGGGGGGCGCCGTACCGAAATCGGCCAGCGTCCCCTGCGCTTTGCCGAACACGGTCGCCGCGTAGGACAGGAGCTGCCGGTGAACCGGAAGCGCCTTCGCCTTGGCGTCGTGCGCGGCGCCGACGGCGTCGCGCCAGCTGGCCCTCGCCGCTTGCGCGGCGGTGGCCGCGCTGACGTAGCTCGTGAAGAGCTGCTCCAGCGCTGCTGTCGTGTAGGACGCACCCCCGAGCGTGACTCCGTTCGGGAAGTGCTTCTTGACCCCGGCGATCGACTTCTGAAGTCGGTCGACCACCGTCACTATGTTCGTCGTGCTCATGTTCGAATCCCTCGTTTCTCTGGACAGGGGCCTTCACGGGCGCCGGAATCATTCCGGTGCTGCTCGGCCCTCACCCCCTTAAGCCGCTCGAGAACGAAAAAACTGACAGCCTCCGGTCGATTTTCTTCTTCGAGCCCCCGGGTCCCCTCTCCTGACAGACTCGGCTGCTCGATCGAGCGCGGGCGCGGGTGAACGGGACGAGAGCCGCGCTCGACCGCGTGCAGGCCGCCGTCGCCCGGGTCGAGGCTGCGCCGGCCGCGATGCCGGCCAGGGCGAACCGGGTGAGAAGCGACGCGAGCGGAACGAAGGCCGGGCTGACTCGCGTCGAGATCGCCCCGGCCCAGGTCGAGGCGACCGTGGCCACGGCCCGGTTCGACGCGGCCGCGGCCCGGTTCGACGGCGAGGACGGCGTGTTAAGGTCGAAGGCTGCGATGGTCCGCCGGTCCGAGAGCCGAGAGCCTTCCTTCCTCCTCGCGGTGGGCGCGCTCCTCCTCGTTCTGTCCGGCCTGCACCCCGCCGCTTCCCGCTGACGCCGCTCGTCTACCGCGGCTTCGCGCGCAACGACTACGACCGCATCGGCCATTTCGCCCAGGGCTTCATGCCGGCGCTGATCGCGCGCGAGGTGCTCCTCGGTCGCACGCCGCTGGTGCGAGGGCGGTGGCTGTTCTTCCTGGTGACGTGCGTGTGCCTCGCGTTCAGCGCGCTCTACGAGCTCATCGAGTGGTGGACGTCGGTCGCGACCGCGGACGCCCTTGCTCCCACTACTCGCCTGACGCAGAGATAACGGGGTCGATCCAGCTTCGGCCGCGCAACGTTCTGGTCGCAGACGAACTTCCGGCTTGCGTCGAGCCTCGGCTTAGCGCCATTTGGGCACGTGGGTCGCACTCGCGCGCATCAGGACGAGGGAGGATGGCACATGGAGAGCAGGCACTATCTGGTGTGCGCCTCATTCGCCGCTGCCGCAGCCGTCGTCGCGTCCTCCGGCTGTTCCGGGGAAGCCCCGACCGGCGCCACAGCCGCCGGGACCGCTGAAGCGCGCGGCGCGGGATCGAGCGCGTCGATTGGCGAGCCGACTGAGGCCGTATCAAGTGCGCTGGCGTCTGGGCAGCAGACGATGCTTTCTGATTCGACCTACGGCTTCTCCGAGACGGACGCCTTCGCGTACGTGTCGCCGGGGGGGTACGCGCGAGCTGTTCTCGGTCGCTAACCCGACTTCCGGGTACAGCGCCGCTCCGTATGTGCAGGGGTACGGGTGTACTCAGTCGAATCAAACGGTCATCAAGAGCGATCACATCCTAACTGGGCTTTCCGACGTGGATACTGACGTCACCGGCTTCTTTCGCAGCGCCCAGGACCAAGTCTGGATGACGGCGGCCGTCGGCTCTTCCGGGTTTCCGGTGGG
>PLYU01000137.1 GCA_003153495.1 Myxococcales bacterium | reverse complement strand
GATCTTGAACTCGACGCGCCGGTTCGCGGCTCGACCCTCGACGGTGTCGTTCGACTCGACGGGCTGGGTCAGGCCGTAGCCCTGGCTCTCGAGGCGGCCCTGCTCGATCCCGTGCTCCGTGAGCCACGCGCGCACGCTCGCGGCGCGGCGCTTCGACAGGTCGAGGTTCATGTCGGCCGCGCCCCGGTTGTCCGTGTGGCCTTCGATGCGCATGCGCTTGATGCTCGGGGTCGCCTTCAGAAGCTGCACGATCTCCGTCAGCATCGGGAAGCTGTCGGGGAGGATCGTGGCCGAGCCGGTCTCGAAGTGCACCTGCTGCATCGTGCGGATCGACGACTCCTCGAGGTGAATGAACTTCGGGCACCCGTTCTTCTTCGGGTCGGGGTCGGGCTGGCCGGGCTCCTTCGGGCAGGCGTCCTTCGAGTCGGGGATGCCGTCTCCGTCGGTGTCCGCCGGGCAGCCGTTGGTCTTCGGGTCGGTCGTGCGAACGCCCGCCACGTCCGGGCAGGCGTCCTCGTCGTCCGGAATGCCGTCGCCGTCACGATCGCTCACCGCCGGGCAGCCGTCGTTCGGGTCGGGCTCCTTGTGGTCCTCCGGCACCGTGGGGCACGCGTCGATGTCGTCCGGGATGCCGTCGCCGTCGGTGTCCTTCCGCGACTGGACGATGCTCTCGCGGATGCGATCCCCGGAGTTGGGGTTCGTGTCCTTGATCTCCCAGTAGCTCCCTATCAGCGCCACGAGGCGGAAGTCGGGCGCGCCGTAGCCCCCGAGGATCCGCGTGCCCGTCCCGGCTCCGACGAACCAGTGATCCCAGCCGATCACCGGCAGCTTCATCCGCCCCTCGGCGTTCCACTCGATCGGCGTGTTCTGCTTGGTGAAGAGCGTCGGACCGGTCGTGTCGTCGCTCGTGAGCCCCGTCTGACCGAAGAAGGTCAGCCCCAGGCGCAGGTCGCGGTGAAAGAGGTGGGCCGGCAGCAGCACGCCCACCGCCCAGCGCACCTCGTCGCCGACGCCGAGCCCCTGCGCGGCGCCGAAGTGTCCGCCCGGGTCGTTGACCGAGTTGTCGGGGCGGAGGTGGATCCCCAGGTTCCCGACGAAGGTCGGCGCGAGCGCCTTGATCGGGAAGTGCTCCGGGGTCCACTCCCCGGTCACCATCGGCATCGCGGTGAGGGCCGCGCCGTCGCCGCCGAAGTTCGTCGACGAACCGCCCCCCGTGGGGGCGAAGAGGCTCAGCTGAAGGCCGACGGCCTGCGAGCCCTCCTCGTTGCGCCAGGCGACGTACCGGCCGTCCAGGCGCATGTCGCCCGCCGCGGGACCGGTCGTGGAGAACGTCGTGAAGGCCGACCCGCCGAAGGCGCCCGACGGGTAGATCGGCTGGTTTCCCGCCTCCTCCCACGCGATGGGCAACGTCGCGCCCAGGGTGAGCCGGTCGAGCACCTCGACGCCGGCCGACATGTACGTCGTGAGCTGGGTCGAGATGACGTTGGTCGGGGACCGGAGGAGGACTCCGGAGTCGCTCGAGATATTTCGCGTCCGCAGGGGGTTCAGCGAGAAGCCGAGCGCGAGCTGCGCATAGAAGATCGACTTGTCCCGGGTCACGGGCCGGAAGAGCACCAGGCCGTCGTCCGGAGCGCCCGGGACCTCGAGACGGTCGAGGTGGAAGGTGTGCTGCTGGGCCAGCGCGCTCGACGGCCCCAGCGTGAGGAGGGCGCAGATCGCTGCGCTGGCCAAGCCTAGCCGCCGGTCGGGTCGTGCCATTCGCCGCCCGACAATAGACCAGGCCGCACCCATGGTGCGGCAATAAAAATCCAAGGGGCTTGCCCGACGGCCCGAGAGATGCTTACTTGCGCGCTCGTCCCGTCATGAAGCGCACCTACCAGCCCCACAACATTCGCCGCGCCCGCACGCACGGCTTCCGCGCCCGGATGGCCACCCGCGGGGGCCGCAGGGTGCTCCAGAACCGCCGCCGCAAGGGGCGAAAGCGCCTGGTCCCGACGATCTACAAGAAGTAGACCCGCTGGTGCCGGGCAGCTCCTTCACGCTCGGTCCCGATCGCCGGCTTAGGAAGCACGCCGAGTTCGTGCGTTCCCAGCGCGGGGGTCGCCGCGTGGGGACGAAGCACTTCACGCTCCTCGTCGCGCCGCAGGCCTCCCCCCGGCCGGAAGGGCCCCCCGGCGTCGCGCGGATCGGTCTCGTGGTCGCGCGAAAGATCGGCGGGGCGGTCCAGCGAAACCGCGTGAAGCGCCTCTGCCGGGAGCTCTTCCGGACGTCCCCGGACCTGCTGCCGGCCGGGGTGGATCTCGTCGTGATTGCACGCGAAGGGGCCGCGACGCTCGACCTGGCGGCCCTGCGGGCCGAGTGGTTCGGCGTCCAAGCGCTGCTCGGCAAGCGCGCCGCCGAAGCGCTGGCGCGCGCCGCCACTCCGCATCATCCTGCCGCGAGCAGACCCTGAGCCACCATGCTCGCGCGCCTCATCATCGCCATCATCCGGCTGTACCAGCTGACGCTCTCGCGCCTGCTGGGGGACGTCTGCCGCTTCGAGCCGTCGTGCTCTCGCTACGCCGTGGCGTGCCTCGAGACCCACGGTGCGCTCCGGGGTGGCTTGCTTTCGGTCGTGCGGGTGTGTAAGTGCCACCCCTTTCACCCCGGGGGGCACGACCCTCCCCCCGGTCTCCGCCCGACTCGCAGCGCGGCCGAAGCGCGCTAGGGACTCATGGATCGCAACTCGTCGTCGCGCCTGATCATCATCGTGGCCATAGGCCTCATCGCCTACTGGTACTTCAATGGCCGCAAGTCGGGCGAGCACGCGCAGCTGCTGCCGCCCGAGACGTACGTCGACGCGCCGGGATTCGCGCCCGACGTGATCGACGTGGAGCCCGGCAAGCCCACCCCGCCGCCGCCCCCGCAGGGGGACATCTGCTCCATCCGCGGCAATCGCTTCAACGCCGACCTGTCGACCCGCGGGGCCGGCGTCACCCACTTCTACCTGACCGATGCTCGCTACGCCGGGACGGCCGGGGGCGACGTCTCGACCACGCCCGACATCGAGCGCTGGCGCAGCCTGCGCATCCAGCTTCGCGAGCACCCCGGCGCGCCGGGCTCGCCGGGCGACCAGGTCCAGTACGATCGCTTCGACTGGAAGCTCGAGCGGCTCGGCCTCGCCGCCGGCGACGCCTCGGCCCGAGGCACCGGCTGCAAGTTCACCTACGAGGACGCGCGGGTCCGCATCGTCAAGACGGTGACCACGACGGGCGAGCCGTTCGAGCTGAAGGTCGAGACCACGCTCACGAACCTCTCCGACGCGCCGAAGAGCCACGTCGCCTCCATCGAGGCGTTCGCGCTGCGCAAGAACTCCGAGGTCAAGGGCAAGCTAGGGCGCGTATCTCCGTTCCAGACCGGGCTCGAGTGCGGGCGCGGCAAGGACGTCGAGCGCAAGGGCAAGGACGACAAGGTCTTCAAGGACGCCCCGTACTGGTTCGAGGAGCCCCTCACCGACCGCTACGCGGCGATCGCCAACTACTACTTCGCCCAGGCCCTGGTCCCGCTCGAGGCCGCGCCCGGGCAGAGCGGCGACAAGCCGGCGTGCGCCCTGCTGGCCGAGCAGTGGTACGGCGCCGACCAGAAGCCCGACGACGACGACGCGGGCGCCATCTACCACGCTCGCCTCAGCTACTCGCGGCGCACGCTCGCGCCTCGCGAGTCGGTCACCTACGGGCAGACCGCGTTCTTCGGCCCGAAGGAGCGCGCCGTGCTCGCGACCGCCGCGGGGGGATGGCCGCGGCTGGGAGACCTGATCAACCTGGGCACGTTCTCGCCCGTCGCCAAGGTGCTCGTCGCGATCATCGCGTGGATCCACGTGAACGTCACGATGGAGAACTGGGGCCTGGCCATCATCGTGCTGACGATCGGCCTGCGCATCGCGCTCTTCCCGCTGACGTGGAAGCAGATCCAGAGCACGATCGCGATGCGCAAGCTCAAGCCGGAGATCGACGCCCTGAACGCCAAGTTCAAGGACGACCCGCAGTCGAAGAACCTGGCGATGATGGAGCTCTGGCGCAAGCACAAGGTGAACCCGCTCGGCGGGTGCCTGCCGGCGCTCGTGCAGATGCCGATCTGGTTCGCCCTCTACGCGACCCTGCAGACGGCGGTCGAGTTCTATCACACCAGCTTCCTGTGGTTTTCGGACCTGTCGGCGCCCGACAAGTACTACGTTCTGCCGCTGGTCCTCGGCGCCGCAATGATCGTCCAGCAACGCATCGTGCCGCAGCAGGGGATGGACCCCGTCCAGCAGAAGATGATGACCTGGATGATGCCCGGCATCTTCACGGTGATGATGCTCTTCTTGCCGGCCGCGCTCGGGGTCTACATGCTCACGAACAGCGTGCTCGGCATCACCCAGCAGCTCGGGGTGGAGAAGCTCTTCCCGCGCGCCGGCGGCGGACCGGAGAACAAAAGTAAAGACGACGGAGACATCGTCGTGAAAAATGAAACGGCGACCGCCACGGACGCCGCGCTGCGAAAGGGAAAAGCTCGTGTCTGAGGAGCATGGATCGACAACGGCAGGCAAGCCAGGTGACTCGCCGCGGGCGAGGCCGGCGGGCGCGCCCGTGGACGAGGCGACTGCAGACGCGCAGACGCAGAAGGCCCTCGCCTTCGTGCGAACGCTCGCGCAGAAGATGCAGATGACCGTCGAGGTGAACCTCGCGCCGAACGACGGCGAGGGCTCGCCCGACGAGATCCGCATCGAGATCGAGGGGCCCGACGCCTCGCGGATCATCGGCAAGAAGGGCAACGTGCTCGACGCCGTCCAGTACCTGACGGCGCGGGTCGTCGTCCGGCCGGGGGCGGCGCGGCGTCACGTCATCGTCGACGCCGAGGGGTACCGCGCGCGGCACGAGGACCAGCTCGGGGAGATGGCGCGGCGCCTCGCCCAGCGGGCGGCGGTCGAGGGCAAGGTGATCACCTTCGACCCGATGAGCGCGCGCGAGCGGCGCATCGTGCACATCGCCCTGCGCGACATCAAGGGCGTGCGCACCGAGAGCCTCGGCGAGGAGCCGCAGCGCCGCGTGCAGATCATCCCCGAGAAGACCTGAGGCGCGCATGCCCCCATGTCGATTTCGGGGTCCATGCGCCGGAATCTTCGCTCCGGGGGACAGATAGGCCAGCCCGCCGACGACGACCGGCACCACCGCCGCCACGCCCCGTCTTCGCTCCACCCTGGACCTCCGCCTATGTCCCGGGAGACTACCTGTGCCAATCTGCGAGAGCGATGGCGCTCTCGTTCCGGCTCGGCAGGATCCCCGTCCGCATCTCGCCGTCGTTCTTCGTGATGGCGGTGATCCTGAGGGGCCTGACCGAGCCCGACCTGCAGGTCATCATCGCCTGGGTCGTGATCGTCCTCGCGTCGGTCCTGCTCCACGAGCTGGGGCACGCGACGATGGGCCTGGCGTTCGGACTCGAGCCGGCGATCGTCCTGCACGGCATGGGAGGCACCACCTCGTGGCCGGGCGCGGCCAAGCTGACGACCGCCCGGCGAGTAGCCGTCAGCCTGGCGGGCCCGGGGGCCGGCTTCGCGGCCGGAGGGCTCGTGATGATCGCGCACCTCGTGCTCGGGCCGCACTTCTTCCCGCCCACGCGCCTCGGCGAGACGATCTACCACGATCTGCTCTGGGTCAACGTCGGGTGGGGCGTCCTCAACCTCCTCCCGATGCTGCCCCTCGACGGCGGAAACGTGATGGCGCAGCTCCTCAACGCGACGACCGGCGGACGCGGCGAACGGCCGGCCAGGCTCGTCTCGATTGGCCTGGCCGCGCTGGCGGCGGCGTGGGCGCTGCGCCAGCAGTCATGGTGGTCGGCGCTCCTGGCCGTGTCTTTCCTCTCGACCAACTGGCGCGGGCTCAAAGACGCGGCAGCCCGGGAGAGGGACGCGCCGATCCGCGCCGCGCTCGACCAGGCGTACGAGGCCCTCGACGCAAAGGACGGGGCGCGCGTCCTCGAGCTGGCCCGCCCCGTGGCCCTCGAAGCGCGCACCGCGGCCATCCGCGCCGAAGGCCTCCAGCTGATGGCGTTCGGCTTCCTGCTCGAGGGGCGCATGGCCGACGCCGACGCAGCCATCGCGGCCCTCCCGCCCGGGTACGCCCCCCATCCGTCGCTACTGAAGCTGAGGGCGGACGCCGGGCGCTGATCTCACGACGCCTCGAGCCGCGCTTCCACGCGCAGGCGCACCCAGTCCTCGAGCTTGAGCGCGCCCATCAGCGCGCGGAACGGCTTGATGCCGAGCTCCGTGAGCTTCCCCTCCCACGTCCCGGTTGCCGCGAGGCGCTTCCCCTCGGCGACCACGCGGACCGGCACTGTGATGCGACGCGGCACGCCCCGCACGACCAGCTCACCCGAGAGCTCCCCGCCCGAGAGCGTCCCGGCATAGCGCCCGCGCAGCTGGATCGCGGGGAACCGCGCCGCATCGAGGACGGCCGCAGAGATCATGTTCTCGCGCATCTTCTCGCGGTCGGAGGCGCCGATCTCGGAGGGAAGCTCGATCGCGTCCGCGCGGAAGCGCAGGTCCAGCGCGAAGTCGAGCGGCTCCGGGCCGACGTCGAGCGACAGCCGCTCCGGACGCGCCACGAGCGTCGGGGCGTGCCCGACCGCGCGGAGCAGGCCCGTCGCCCGGAGGTCGACGAGGACGCGTGAATCGGGCAAGAGCTCGATATGCATGCGTGGACCGCGTAGATGAGCTAGCACGTCGCCCGTGCCCACCGTAACGATTGTCGGGGCGGGCCTGGCGGGCTGCGAGGCCGCCTGGCAACTCGCCGAGCGCGAGATCGACGTGCGGCTCATCGAGCAGAAGCCGCTCGCGCGCACGCCCGCGCAGACCAGCGACGCCTTCTGCGAGCTGGTCTGCTCCAACTCCATGCGCGGCGCCGCGATGTCCAACGCCGTGGGCCTGCTCAAGGAGGAGCTGCGACGCGCCGGGTCCCTCGTGCTCGCGTGCGCCGAGGCCACCCGCGTGCCCGCCGGCGGCGCGCTCGCCGTGGACCGCGACGCGTTCTCGGCCATGATCACCGGGCGCCTCCGGTCTCACCCCCGGGTCGCGATCGAGGCGCGCGTCGTCGAGGTGATCCCCGAGCCCGCGCCCGACGCGCCGGTCGTCCTGGCCACCGGTCCGCTCACGGGCGACGCGCTCGCCGCCGACCTGGCGCGCGCGATCGGCGCGAGCCAGCTCGCGTACTACGACGCGATCTCGCCCATCCTCAGCGCCGACTCGATCCGGTGGGAGCGCGTCTTCAAGCAGTCGCGCTACGGCAAGGGCGCGAGCGACGGGGCCGACGAGGCGTACGTCAACTGCCCGATGGACGAAGCGCAGTACCGCGCCTTCGTGGCGCTCGTCTGCGGCGCGGCCAAGGTCGAGCCCCGCGGCTTCGAGGAGGTGCGCTACTTCGAGGGCTGCCTGCCGATCGAGGTGATGGCCGGGCGCGGCGAGATGACCCTGGCGTTCGGGCCCATGAAGCCCGTGGGGCTCGTCGACCCGAGGACGGGTCAGCGCCCCTTCGCCGTCGTGCAGCTCCGCCCCGAGGACGCCGCCGCCACGGCGTACAACATGGTCGGTTTCCAGACACGGATGACCTGGCCCGAGCAGTCCCGGGTCCTCAGGACCATCCCGGGGCTTGAGGAGGCCGAGCTCCTGCGCTTCGGCAGCGTGCACCGGAACACCTTCGTCGACGCCCCGCGCGTCCTCGACCGCCGCATGCAGCTGCGCGCGCGGCCGGGCGTCTTCCTCGCCGGTCAGATCACGGGCGTGGAGGGCTACGTCGAGAGCTGCGCCTGCGGCTTCGTGTGCGCGGTGATGCTCGCCCAGGCGCTCCACGGCCACGATCCGGCGCCTCCCCCGGCGACGACCGCCCTCGGAGGGGTCGTCACCCACCTGTCCCGGGAGACAGGGGACTACCAGCCCTCCAACGTGACGTGGGCCTGGCTTCCCCCGCTCGAGAACCGGCGCCTCAAGAAGCACGAGCGCGGCGAGGCCCTGGCCGCCCGCGCTCTCGAGGACCTCGGACGCTGGAGAGCGGCCACACCCCTCGCCGCCCTGAGCCTCCACTGAGACGCGGGTGAGTGCAGGCAGCGCCCCCGCCCATGTGAGATGATAGGGCGCGGAGACTGGCTCATGATCAGGAAACACAGCCTCGCGGCGATTCTGCTCGGCGCCGCCTGCGCCCCACTCGCGGCCGCCTGCGGCCTGAGCGCCGGGGGTCTCGGTGGAGACGGGGTGGACGGCAGCGCGTCCGGCGACGCCTCGCCCCGCAGCGACTCGGCCATCCCGAAGGACGCGCGGCAGGACGTCCAGGCCGACGCGACGGCCGATCTGGACGCAGCCGACGCTGTAGCCCAGAAAGACGCGACTCTCGACGACGCCGGCGGCTCCGACGGCGGGGACGACGGCGCAGCGGTCGACGCGCGGGACGACGGCGCAGCGGCCGTGGACGCGGGCGACGACGACAGCGCCACGGTCGACGCCGGCGCCGACGCGAGCTCGACGGTCGATTCCGGCGACGGAGGCGGTGCCGACGCCGGAGCCGAGACGGGCAGCAACGTCGATGCCGGGAGCGACGCGGGCAGCAGCGAGGCGGGGGGCGTCGACGGCGGCGCCGCCGATGCAGCAAGCGACACCGGGAGCCCGGTGGACGCGGGAAGCGACGGCGCCGGAGGCGTGGACGCCGGGCACGACGCGGGCGGCGCGAAGGACGGCGGCGTCGACGCGGGCTCCGACGCAGCCGCGACGTGCGACTTCGCCGGGACGTGGGGCAGCCGGCTCGTCATCGACGTCAACTGGACGCCCCAGGGCATCACTTCGATCATCCTCGCCCCGGGCAGCGGGACGATCACGCAGTGGATCAAGAGCACGCGCACCAGGAACGGGAGCCGCTGGACGGAGACCTCCGCCGCCTGTGGCATCCAGCTCCCCGATTTCCAGAGCACCTCGTTCGGGGGCAACGAGCTCTACGGAATCCGGTTCCCGAACTCTCTCTTCGACAACCCGTACATCCCGACCTTCGACGTCAGCGCCACGATCGGCGGGAACGCGGCCGGGGCGACGTACAGCACAGCAAGCGCTGCGGTGCTCCTCGGCCTGACGCTGACCAATCCGACGACCGCGGTGTGGCCCTCGGCGGCGACGGCCAACGGCAGCCAGGTCGACATGGATCAGGACAACCATCCGGGCGTCACGGCGGACACGCTCAACACGGCAGGAGGAGGGGGCTACACCTACCCCCCCACGGACGCCTTCCGGAGCGCCGCGGGACGCGCCGATCAGCTCTATCTGGTCATCCGCCAGGTCACGCAGCTGAGCGCGACGTTCGGCGACTGCGATCACCTCACGGGCACCGTCTCGATTCCGTCGATCGACGACCCGAGCACCAGCACGACCAAGGCCGCCATCGACTCGCACATCATCGGGTGCCGGCTCGCCGCGTCGGGCACCACATGCAGCACGACCCAGTCGAACTTCATCGACAACACGCAGCCCGTGTTCAGCCCGAGCGGCGGCAGCAGCTTCACCTCGGAGCGCATGGCAAACACCGCCACGTGCGCCGACGTCCGGACGGCCCTTCCTTGAGCCGCTCCGGGCCGGCGGATGGTGCCGGCAACGGCGCCCTCTTCGCCGTGGGCGCTACCGGCCTCGAGCTGGTCACGGCCGCGCGCGGCCTCTACTCGGTCCTGGCACAGACGCTCTACCAGGTGGCGCGCGGGCGCCGCGAGCGGGGCGCGGTGGTGGCCCAGATGTACGAGATCGGAAACCGCTCGCTCGTGTTCATCACGCTCACGATGGGCGCGCTCGGGATGATCCTCACCTACCAGATCGGCGTCCAGCAGGCCCGCATCGTGCCCGACTACGGGATGCTCGGGGCGGTGTTCCTCCAGCTCCTGGTGCGCGACATCGCCGCCTCGCTCGGGGGACTGATGCTCGCGACGCGCGTCGGGGCGGGGATCGCCGCCGAGATCGGGTCGATGGTCGTCACCGAGCAGGTCGACGCGCTGAGGATGTGCGCCGCGGACCCGATCGATTTCCTGATCGTGCCCCGCTTTCTGGCGAGCCTGGTCATGACCGGGGTGCTCGTCATCTGGGGCGGGTTCACGGCCTACGCCACCGGAGCCCTCACGGCGCACTTCGCGTTCGGAGTCTCCCTCGGCACCTTCTTCAACCTGACCCAGGTCCACGCCGCCGACGTCGTCACCGGGCTGGTGAAGTGCGTCGCCTACGGGGCCGCCATCCCGGTCGTCAGCGGCCACTGCGGGCTCAGCGCCACGGGCGGCTCCGAGGGCGTCGGCTGGGCGACCACGAGGGCCGTCGTGAACTGCTCGCTGGCGACGATCGTCCTCGATTTCCTCATCTCGAGCACTGCGCTAGTCGTCTTCGGAACGTGACGACGACCCCTCCCCTCGCGGTGAGCTGCCGCGCGCTGGTGAAGCGCTACGACCGGGACGTCGTGGCGGTGGACGGGCTCGATCTCGAGGTGCACGCCGGCGAGTGCTTCGGGCTGCTCGGCCCCAACGGCGCCGGCAAGACCACGACCGTGGAGATCCTCGAGGGCCTGCTCGACCCGACGGCGGGCGAGGTCGAGATCCTCGGGATGCGCTGGTCGACCGACGAGCGCGCCCTGCGCGAGCGGCTGGGCGTTTCGCTCCAGCAGACTCACCTGCCCGAGCGCCTGTCGGTGGGCGAGGTGCTCACCCTCTTCCGGTCCTTCTTCGCCAGGGGCAAGGACCCGGACGAGGTGATGCGCGTCGTCGCCCTCGAGGAGAAGAAGAGCGCCTGGAGCGAGAAGCTCTCCGGCGGACAGAAGCAGCGCCTGGCCGTCGCATGCGCTCTGGTCGGGGACCCGGAGCTGCTCTTCCTCGACGAGCCGACGACCGGGCTCGACCCCCAGTCGCGCCTGCAGTTATGGGACGTGGTCGAGTCGTTCAAGCGAGGCGGGCGGACCGTCGTGCTGACGACCCACTACATGGACGAGGCCGAGCGCCTGTGCGACCGGGTCGGGGTCATCGACCACGGAAAGCTCATCGCCCTCGGGTCGCCGCGCTCTCTCATCGCGTCGCTGGGGGGCCAGGAGGTCATCGAAGTGACGCTCGAGGAGGGGACGCTCGACGAGGCCGTCGTGTCCAGGCTCCATGGCGTGCACGGAGTGCGGCGCGTCGCCGACGGGTTCGCCCTGGCGGTCGAGCCTCTGCACGTGGCGCTCCCGGCGCTCGTCGACCACCTGCGCGGCGCGAGCCTCCGGCTGAAGCGCCTGGCGACCCGCCACGCGACCCTCGAGGACGTGTTCGTCGAGCTCACCGGACGGGGGCTCCGTGACTAGACCGCGATCCGCGTTGCGCGAGCTCACCGCCACGCGCTTCCGGCTGTTCCTGCGCGAGCCGAGCGCCGTCTTCTGGACGTTCGGCTTCCCGATCATCCTGTCGATCGCCCTCGGCGTCGCCTTCCGGAACCGGCCGCCGGACGCGGTCCGCGTCGCGATCGAAGCGAGCCCCGACGCCGGGCGCACCCTCGTCCAGCTCGCGTCGCCCCAGGTCAAGGCGACCGTGGAGGACGAAGCGACCGCCCGCCGCGAGCTGCGCACGGGCAAGGTGGTCCTGGTGGTCGTCCCCGGCGCGCCGATCACCTACCGGTACGACGAGACCCGCCCGGAGGGTCGCCTCGCGCGCTCCGTGGTCGACGACCTCCTGCAGCGGGCCGCAGGCCGCCGCGACCCGACGCCCGTGGCCGACGACCGCGTGACCGAGATCGGCGCGCGCTACATCGATTTTCTGATCCCCGGGCTGGTCGGGTTCAACCTCATGTCGAGCAGCATGTGGGGGATCGGGTACGTCATCGTCGAGATGCGCACCAAGAAGCTCATCAAGCGCATGCTCGCGACGCCCATGCGCAAGAGCGACTTCCTGCTCTCGTTCGTGGCCATGCGCGCGCTCTTCGTGCTCATCGAGGTGCCTCTGCTGTTCGGGTTCGGCTGGCTCGCGTTCGGGCTGCGCGTGGCCGGGTCCCCGCTGCTGCTCTTCGCGCTGTCGACGCTCGGCGCGCTCTCGTTCGCCGGCCTGGGCCTGCTCGTCTCGTCGCGCGCGCAGAACACGCAGACGGTCGGCGGCCTGATGAACCTCGTGATGATGCCCATGTCCATCTGCTCGGGCGTCTTCTTCTCGACCGCGAACTTTCCGGACGGCATGCAACCGTTCCTTCGCGTCCTGCCCCTGACGGCCCTCAACGACGCGCTGCGGGCGGTGGCGACCGAGGGGGCCTCGCTCCAGGGAATCGCCTTCCAGGTCGTGACCCTGACCCTGTGGGGAGCCGTCTCGTTCGCCGTGGCCCTGCGGACCTTCCGGTGGCGGTGATGGGAGAGAGGACGCGGCTGGCTCCCCGTCCACCAGACGACGGGACCTTCCCCCGGGCGCGCGGCAGGCGGCGCCCGCGCGCCATCGCATGGTTCGGCTTCACCTCCTTCTGGGGGCACCTGCGCCACCTGCTCGCCAGCGCGATCGCCACCGACAGCGTCGACTCGCGGCAGTGGATGGTCCCCGACCCGCCGCTGGAGATCCTCGGGCGCATGGCGGCCGTGCTCCGCCCTCGCGGGGCCCGCGACGCCCCGACCCTCGCGGCCACGATGGGCGGCGAGGTCTGGATCGACTTCGTCGCGGACACCGGGGACGACGCGACCGTCAGCGAGGCCGTCGCGCGCCTGCTCGCCGGCGAGTACGAGGTCCACGGCGGCGACGCACCCGAGCCCGTCGTGCTGCCGAGGGGCGACGTGCTCGTGCACGGAGGCGACCTCGCCTACCCGGTGGCCACGGTGCGCGAGATGACCCGGCGCCTCATCGAGCCGTTCAACCGGGTGCTCGAACCGCGGTGCGACTGGACCCGGCCGCGCGTCCTGCTCGCGATCCCGGGCAACCACGACTGGTACGACGGGCTCGACGGGTTCGCGCGCCTCTGTCAGTCACCGTGCACCTTCGAGGAGCCGCGCGAGCTCGCCGAGGCCCTGCATCCGGCCCCCAGCGAGAACCCCGTGCTCGCCTGGGCGGAGGCCTTCGCGAGCGGCGAGCAGGTCAAGAAGCCCGGGGCGATGGCGCTCGCAGGCTACGTGCCCGTCCAGCCCGCGAGCTACTTTCGCCTGCCGCTGGCGCGCGGCCTCGAGCTGTTCGGCGTCGACCGGCAGCTGCGGCGCGTCGATGCGCGGCAGCGCGCGTACTTCAAGGCAAGGGCTGGCGCCGCCCGGGTGATCCTGCTGCCGGACCCCGCCCGCGCGTGGGGAGAGCTCCGGCCCAACGGGCAGGCGACGCTCGCGGCGCTCGACATCGTGCCCGCGCGCGACCCGACGCTCATCGTGTCCGGGGACGTTCACCACTACGAGCGCTCCTCGGAGGGGCGGAGCGTGCACGTCGTCGCCGGCGGCGGCGGGGCCTTCCTGCAGGGCGCGCGCGTGACCCAGGCGGGCGCCAGCTACGCGCGGGACGTCGAGTTTCCCGGGCCGCGCGCGTCGTGGGCCATGTGCCGCGGTCTGCCCTGGCACCTGGCCCGCGGGGGCGCGGGGTGGGTCATCACCAGCTTCTTCGCCGTCGCCGACGCCCTCGCGGTCAGCGCGTACTTCCGGGCGGGCCTGCGCGCGAGCGAGTGCATCGCCGCGGCCACCAGCGTCATCGTGGCCATCGGGACCGCCCTGCTGGTCGGCGGGCGCCGCCGCCCGGCGCGGGCGCTGGCCGTCGGGGTCGTGTTCGGGCTCGCAGCGGGGGCGCTGCCCGTGGCCCTCGGAGTCATGACGGACGTCGCCGGCCTCGGCGAGATCGGCGGCACCGAGGGCGGACGCCTGGCCGCCATCGCGAGCGCGCTGGTCCTCTCGACCCTCGCGAGCGGCGCGGCGTTCGGCGCCATGCTCGCCACGATCGCCCGGCTCTCGTTCAACCTCGCGCAGCCCTTCGCCGCGCTCGGCCAGCCCGGATTCAAGCATTTCGTGAGGATGCGCGTGCGCGAACCGGACGACGGCCCGGCCTCGGTCGAGGTCTTCGTGATCGGCGTCGTCGACCCCGTCGGGGGCAGCCCCCCCGTTCTCGTCGACCGCTTCCGCTGGAGCCCGCCCCCTGCATGACCTCCCCTCGACCCCCGTCCACGTCCACGTCCACGTCCACCTGCGCGTGCGCGTGCGCGTGCGGGATTCTCCTCTTCACGGCCTGCGGCCACGACGCCGCCCAGGCGAACGCCCCCTCTTACGGGGCGAGCGCACCCACCGGCCCCTGCGGCGCCGTGGTCCAGCGCCACCCCATCGAAGGCCAGACGCACGTGTCGGAGTGCGCATACGCGCGCTACGGCACGCTGCCCCCCTCGTCCGGCGACCACTACCCGATCTGGGCCGCGTACCGGACGTACACGCTGCCCGTCCCCGAGGGCTACTGGGTCCACGACCTCGAGCACGGGGCGATCGTCTTCTCTTACAACTGCCAGGACGCCGGCTGCGCGGCCGACATCGCTGCCGCGAAGCAGCTCATCGACGCCTTCCCCGACGACCCGCTGTGCATCGCCCTGCCCGAGGGGGTGCGCCACCGCTTCGTGATGACCCCGGACCCTCGCCTCGACGTGCCCTTCGCCGCGAGCGCGTGGGGGTGGACGCTGCGGGCGAGCTGCTTCGACCCGGGCGCCTTTCTCGACTTCGCCCGGGCGCACTACGGACAGGGCGGCGAGGCGACGTGCGCCAACGGCGCGGATGTGGTGGGCACGGCGGGAGCGCCCGCGGGGTGCGGGGCGAAGCCGTGACGGCGTCAGGCTCGAGTCATCCTGCGAGCCAGCACGGCACCCAGCACCCCGCCCACCAGCATCATGAGGCCATGCCCTGCGAGGACATGAGGCGCCCCCACGTTGGGGCAAGCGAGGCTCATCGTCGCGGCCGCGAGAGCCCCGCACGCGACGCGGCGGTCAAGAGCGCGGTCAACGCCGTACCTCGAGCGCGCCGCTTTCTGGCTAGGTCCGGCCACGAGCAACCTCGCTCCTACCCGCAGGCCGGCACTGTCACCGATGGGGGCCCACATCGTCAACCCCGGGAGCGGCTCGGGAGCGGCATGTCGCCCGTGGTACGCGGCGGACGGCGCGCCGTTACGCGGAGCGCCGGCGTTGCGCTCCGGCTCCCTCCACGGCAACGTAGCGGCGACGATGACGCGCGGAATCCCTCTCGCCCTGGCGCTCGGCGCCGCAGCGTCCGTCGTCGCACCGGGCGCGCGCGCCCGGGAGCAGGGCGGCGAGGAGACCGCGCAGCTCCCGTACGAGACTCCCCGGCAGACGCTGATCCCGGGCACGCCGGGGATGCCCGGGGGGATTCACGCGATGGTCAACGCCTTCGCGCAGCTGCAGAACGCTGGGCTGGGGGAGCACCGCATCGAGAACGCGAACGTGCACGGGTACGGCGGCGGGGCGACCTACCCGCTCTTGCAGGACGACTGGGCCATGGTCTACGGCCGCGACGCGGGCGGCTGGGCCGAGGGGCTGCTCATGCTCGACTTCGAGCCGCTCACCGTCGACAGCGCAGGGGTCCCCGAGCTCGGGCAGTCGGGCGAAGGGCTGTGGGACGCGCAGCACGCGCACCAGCTGCTGCACCAGGCCATGCTCGCCGTGCACCCTCTCGCCGGCATCGACGGCTGGCATCCGGAGGGGATGATGAAGGAGGGCCGGTACGATCTGTCGGTCTTCGGCGGCCAGGGCAGCGCGACGATCGGGCCGCCCATCTTCATGCACCGCGCGAGCAGCCCCGGGCCGACGGTGCCGCGCAAGCATCACAAGGGCGAGAATCCGCACGAGACGTTCCCGGTGCTCGGCGCGTCCCTCCGCGTCGGCGAGACGCGGCTCGAGGCGTCGGCGTTCAGCGCGCTCGAGCTGTCGCCGCAGGACAGCCGGCTCTATCCGCACGTCGCCGCCCCCGGGTCCTTCGCGGCGCGCGTCCGCCACACGTTCGCCGACTTGCTCGAGGTGCAGGTCTCCGCCGAGCGCCTCCGCGACCAGGGTCACGGCGAGCCGGACGCGTACCAGGTCAGCGCGAGCGCGTACGGGTGGGGGGAGATCGACGGGTGGCGGGTCGACGGGCTGGTCGACTGGGCGATCGACCTTCCGGATCGCGACCCGAGCGGAGAGAAGCACGCGGCGCAGGCGGCGCTCGGAGAGCTGGCCGCGCGGACGCCCGACCGGCGCTCGACCGCGTGGCTGCGCAGCGAGCTCAATCAGCGCGAGGAATCGGCCGCCATCGGCGGCGGCGTGAGCTCGCCCTGGTTCTTCGAGACGCTCGGCCTCGAGCGAGTCGTGGCCGGAGGCGCGAAGAGCGGGCTTCAGGCGGGCATCTTCAGCGAGGCGACGTACGTCTCCATCCCGTCGCCGCTCCGGGGGTTCTACGGCGCGGGCTCGGCGGTCACGGTCAACGTGGGGCTGCACCTGTTCGGGATGTGGATGCTCGACGGCGACCTGAGACGAATGCACCATCACGGCGGCATGGGCGCCCTATAGTGCTCTCGTAGCCCCGATGCCCAGCGAGCCCGACCCGCCCGCCCCGGACGCCGATTCCAGGCAGATCGCGCGTCTCGTGAAGAACCTCGCCCGGTACGTCCCGCACAATGCGGCCCTGGGGATCCACTTCGTCTCCATGGCCGAGGGGCGGGTCACCCTCGCCCTCCCCTACGACGAGAAGCTCGTCGGCAACCCGCTGACCGGCGTCGTCCACGGCGGCGCCATCACGGCCCTGCTCGACGGGGCGTGCGGCCTGGCCGTCTTCGTCGAGCTCGGCGAGCCGACCCCCATCGCCACGCTCGACCTGCGCATCGACTACCTCAGGCCCGCCAGCCCCGGTCAGGCGGTCCACGCGCGCGCGGAGTGCTTCAAGCTGACGCGCAACGTGGCCTTCGTGCGGTGCGAGGCGTTTCACGCCGGCGGCGAGGCCGACCTGGTCGCCGTGGCGAACGGAACGTTCATCGTCTTCCGCGGGCGCGCCATCACGGGAAGCGAGAAGCTGCCGTGAGCGCCCTCAGCAACGTCGTGCGCTCGGCCAAGGAGACGGGCAAGGTCTCCACGCTCGTCGACGCGATCCCTTACCTGCGCTTCCTCGGGATCTCGATGGATACCGCGTCCGGAGCGCTCATCGGCAAGATGGCCTACTCGGACGCTCTCATCGGAAACGCGAGCCTCCCGGCGCTCCACGGCGGCGCGATCGGCGCTCTGCTCGAGTCGACGGCGATCTTCCAGGCGCTCTGGGAGTCCGAGACCATCGTGCTCCCGAAGATCGTGACGATCACCGTCGACTTCCTGCGCTCGGGGAGGCCGGTCGACACCTTCGCCAGAGGCGTCTTCACCAAGGAGGGCCGGCGCGTCGTCAACGTCAGCGTGGAGGCGTGGCAGGAGGACCCCCAGCGGCCCATCGCGCGGGCGAACGCGATCTTCCTGGTCGAGCCGATCGAGGCGTGACCAACGAAGACTCACTGCGGCTTGGGATGGTGCCGCATGGGCATGCCTCCCGGCATCCCCGGCATACCGGCCATGCCCATCGCGAAGCCCCTCATCATCTGCTCGAGATCGACCACCCGGTAGCCCGGCGGCGGCTCGAAGTCGGCAGCCGCGAGCGCCTTCTTGTCGATCCTGGTGACCTCTACCCGCCCCTCCTCCTTCGCGCCGTCCTTCCCGTAGCCGACGAACCTCAGAGGGAAGTGCTTGCCGTCGAGCAGCTCCGCCATCCACAGGTGCTCGGTCGGGATCCCCGTGATCGGCAGGCTGAACCAGGAGGCCCCCTGCTGCGCCACGCACACGGTCCCCGCGTGATGGTCGGTGGTGATGTCCCAGTTCTCGCACCTGTAGCCGGCCGCCTCGTCGAACTTGCCGGTCTTGGTGACCTTCGGCGGGGCCGCCGGAGGCGCGCCCGCGCCGTGATCGCGCGCGGCCGGCGCGAGGCCCTTGAGCTGCTCGCCGGTCTTGTTCAGGTCGACGAGGATGACCTCCTTGCGGGCATCGACCACGATCTGCACCTTCTTCCCGGCGGCGTCGAAGATCGCGTACGCCTTGCCGAACGGGTTGCCCGGCTGCTTCGCGAGCTGCTCGGGCAGGTCCGCACGGAGCTTTCCGCCTTTCACCAGGAGCGCGAGCGACATCGCGTTGTCCGGCGGCGGCTTGTCGGCCTTCATGGCCAGGTCGATCTCTCCCTCGAACCCCTCGAGGGCCGGCAGGGCGGCGGTCGTCGCGGCTGGCTCGGAGGTCGACGACGGCTGGCCCGTCTTGCTGCAGGCGAGCGCGGCCATCGCCAAGACCAGGGTCGGCGCGAGAAGGTAGGTTGTCCGGAGCATGACGTACCGATCCTGCCGTCGCTGTCCTTCTACCCTAGCCTGAACGTGTACCTGGGCGCCGCCGCTTACGACGAGAAGTCAGCGGGCAGCGAGAACAGCGTCTCGACGGCGTTCGTCAGGGTCGGCGTCTTCGCGCTCGAGACACCTTTACGTTCCAGGCGCCGCGAGGCACAAGGGGGAGCGGTCCCAGCGATGCGACGCCACGCTCCAGCCCTCGCCGCTCCGCTCGCCGCGGCGCTGTGGGCCGGCCCGGCCTGCGCGGATCAGGCGCCGCCCAGGCTGACGCTCGACTGGAGCTCCAGCCCCGCGTGCTCCAGCGACGCGCGCGTGCTCGAAGAGGTGGCCCGGATCCTGGTCGGTGCGTCGCCGGTCGAGCGTCGGGTCGGCGCGCGCGTGCGCCTGGCGCGGACCGACCGCGGCAGGTGGAAGGTCCACCTCGTGACCGAAGCCGAAGGTACGTCGCGGAGCCGCTCGTTCGACGCCGAATCGTGCGAGGCGGCCGCGAGCGGCGTCGCGTTCATCCTCGCGCTCGCCGTCGACCCGGCAGTGGCCGCCCCCGCACGCGTGTCGCCGGTCACGCCCGGAGCTGCAGCGCCGGGCGCGGCGCCCGCGGACACGTCGTCGCCCCCGACGCCAGGAGCGCCGCCGGCGGAGGCTGTCACGGCGGCAGCCCCGGCGGAGACGCCGACCGCTGGCGAGCCGGGGCTCTCCCCGACCGCTCCGGCTGCTGCGCCTCGGGACGAACCCGACCGGCCCGCGCCCCCGGCCCCCCCATCGATCGCTCCTCCGGTGGTGCTCGATCGATCCCCCGCCCCGCCTCCGAGCCCGGCCGGCCCGTCGCATCCCTCGATGCTGGTCGCGGCAGCCGCGGCGGCCGACACCGGCACGCTGCCGCGGTCGACGCCCGGGGTGGTCGTAGCGGTCGGCCTGCAACCATGGAGGTGGCGCATCGAGCTGGCCGGTGGCTACTGGTCGCCGCAGTCAGGCACCGTCGCGACGGGCGGCGCCGGGGCGCGGTTCCAGGCCTTCTCGGTCGAGGCGCGGGCGGCCTACGGCTGGCCGCTCGGTCCTTTCGCGGTCGGCCCCGTCGCCGCGGCAGGGCTCGAGGCGATCAACGCGTCGGGCTTCGGCGGGGCGTCGGCCAACCACACCGGCACCTGGTTCGTCGGCACCGTGGGCGGGGGCGGGTCGGCCGCCTGGCGCTGGGGCGGCAACGTGGGCCTGCGCCTCGAGATCCTGGGCGAGGTGCCGCTGTCACGCCCCTCTTTCGTGGCGACCCAGCCGGCCCCCCTGCCGAGCGCCCTCGTCCTTCGCCCGGCTCCGGTGGCGGGGCGCGCCCTGCTGGGCGCCGACATTCTCTTTTGAATGACGGATCGGGCCGCGGCCGGGCAGAGGAAGGAGAGCGGGGGGAAGCACGTGAGCGGAAGGCCTCCATGAACGTCCTGACGTCACGCCTGCTCCCCGAGCGCGAGGGGGGCGTGGCCGCGCTCCTGCCCGGCTTCGCCGACGTGTACCGGGAGTACGCGGGCTTCGCCTTCCGGAGCGCGCGCGCGCTCGGGGTCCGCCCCGAGGCGGTCGACGACGTGGTCCAGGAGGTCTTCGTGGTCATCCACAAGCGCCTCGACGGCATCCAGGAGCGCTCCCACCTGCGGGCGTGGATCTCGCGGATCGTGCTCAACGTGGTGCGGCACCACCGGCGCACCGGCGCGCGCAAGAGCCCCCACGACCGGTCGGGAAGCGAGCCGCGCGATCCCGACGACCTGCCGAACCGGGCCCCCGATCCGTACCAGGCGGCGGCGCTCGGCGAGCGAGCGCGCCACGTGCAGCGACTGCTCGATTCGCTCGAGGAGTGGAAGCGCGAGATCCTGGTCCTCGCCGAGATCGAGCAGCTCAGCGTGCCGGAGATCGCCGCGGCGCTCGACCTCAAGCTGAACACGGCGTACTCGCGGCTTCGCCTCGCGCGACAGGCGTTCGACGAGGCCCTGGCCCGTGACCGCGATCACCTGGATGGGAGGATGCCATGAGCCACCTGAGCCCGGAAGCGCGGGCGCTCCTCGCGGGCGCGCGAGAGGACCTCGACGCCTCGCCCGAGGACCGCGATCGCGTGGGCCAGGCGCTCACGACCCGGCTCGGGCTCGCCGCGGGGGCGATCGCGGGGGCGGCGACCGCCGCGGCGGCGAGCACGGCG
>PLYU01000104.1 GCA_003153495.1 Myxococcales bacterium | reverse complement strand
CGGCCGCGCCAGCTCGGGGCGGCGCTCGTACTTGAGGCGCGTCACCGCCTGCGCGACGGGACCGCCGTAGACGAAGGCCGCGATGCCCCCGGCGTCGTCGTCCGCCGGCTCGACCGCGCTCGCGCACGAGCGGCAGAACGCCGCGAGGAGGGCCACGCGCCGGTCGCACGCGGCGCAGCGGGGGGGCGCCAGCGCCGCGAGGGCCAGCTCGATGCCGAGCGAGACGAGGGCTTCCACGCCCCCCCTGTCGGCAGGACGTGCGCGACCGTTGCGGGACCCGGGCGGTCGATTCGGTGACGGAGCGGCAGGCCACCGATCGCCCGATAGTCACCGCGGCTCCGCGACGATCGAGAGCAGCGCCCTGCCGTACTTCNNTCGTCCTTGGGACGCGCGTGGACGATGCCGATGAGCGTCCGATCGGTCAGAATCCGGAACGCAGGCACCCGGCGCTTCTTTGCCTCCGTCGTACGCCACGCCCGGAGCGCAGCCTCGAGGGGGGGCCTGTCTGGGAAGGCGCGTTCTCGTCCAGTCGCGCCCCCGCCCCGTGCAGCCTTGCTCGGGCCGTCGCGGCGCGTGACGCGAGGGCGGCCAGCTCCGTTCTTGGCTCGCTTCGTCCGCGTACCCCCCTTTGCTGTCGCCCGTTCGGGTACCACCGCCATGCGGATGCCACCCCGTGGCCCCGAGAGGCTCCGCCCCGCGGACTGCAGGTAGACGCGCTGGAAGACAATGGTCTTGCCATCCTTCACGAACTCGTCGCCCACGATCCTCACCTGGGATGCGCGCACGAGGGCCCCGAGCACGTGCTCGAGGGTGCGTCGGTCGATGCCTCCTTCGCCGAAGAGGTCGCGATGGATCTGGCCGACGGAAGGGCCGTCCTTCTCCCGGAGCGCCGCGAGGATGCGCGCAGCGGCGTCCTCTTCTGCCGCACTCGGAGCCCGGAAGCTCTGCGCGATGCACGCTTCGGCTGCGCACACATCGCATACCCCACAGGGGCCGCCCTCGTCGTTCTGGTCACCGAAGTGACGGACGAGCTGGAGCATCCGGCACGCCGCCGTCTCCGTGTAGCGGCGCATCTTGTCGAGTTGCTCGCGCTTGTGGGCGCGCTGCCGATCGTAGGCAGGGCGCCAGTCGGTGGGCGCGCGACGAACCGCGTCGTCCGGGTCGACGAACGCGCCGCCGTGGACCCAGAGCTTCTCGAGCGCCTTCTCGAAGACCGAGGGCTCGAGCCCTGCCCGCGCCGCGACGTCCGCCACGGAGCTTCCCTTCTCGGGGATGGCTCCTTCTACCCGAGCGAGAACCTCCGGCTCTGGATAGTCGCGCTCGAGGAAGAACTCGTGCGTCTTGGTGTCGACGAACGAGTGCAGAAGCACGGCGCGCGACGGGGCACCATCCCGACCGGCGCGGCCGATCTCCTGGTAGTAGCCCTCGATCGTCGCCGGCAGCGCCGTGTGGATCACGGTGCGGACGTCGGCCTTGTCGATCCCCATGCCGAAGGCGGTCGTCGCGATGACCACCTCGAGCTTGCCTCCGAGGAATGCGGACTGCACATCGTCGCGGACGCTCGCATGGAGCCCCGCGTGGTAGGCCGCCACACGAAGGCGCGGCGAGAGCTCCCGGGCGAGACCTTCCGCCTCCTTGCGCGTGGGGGCGTAGACGATGGCGGGGCGACGGCAAGGATCTCCGAGGAGTCGCTGGACCACTTCAGCGCGATGGGCGGGACTGCGCTCGACCACCTCGACACCGATATTCGTGCGTCGAAACCCGTGGATGAAGCGTCCCGGGGAGACGAGCTTCAGCTCGGTGACGATGTCGTCCTGCACGGTCGGGGTGGCCGTCGCTGTCAGCGCGACGACGGGCGCCGGGCGCAAGAGGGGGAGGCGGTCGCCGAGCATGCGGTAGTCAGGCCGGAAGTCGTGGCCCCACTGGGAGATGCAGTGCGCCTCGTCGATCGCCACGAGCGTGGGCTTTCGTCGGGCCAGCATCTCGGGAAAGCCAGGCACCTTCAGGCGCTCGGGCGCGATGAACAAGAAGTCGAGCTCACCGTCGAGGTACGACTTGCACACGGCGCGCGAGGCGGCGCGGTCACGCCCCGAGTGAATGCGCTGGGCTGCGAAGCCCCTCGCCACGAGCTGGGCCACCTGATCTTCCATGAGGGCGATGAGCGGGCATACGACGAGCGTGGTGCCTCCACGCGCGATGCCAGGGAGCTGGTAGCAGAGAGACTTTCCCGCCCCCGTCGGCATCACGAGGAGCACGTCTCTGCCGGCGGCGGCCGCGAGGCACACTTCCTCCTGGTACGGGCGGAAGGAGGCGAACCCGAACGAGCTCTCGAGGAGAACGTGAAGGTCGGTGGAACGCGCGACTCGGCGGACGGGGGGCTCCTCCCCTGGGGGCGATGACGACGCAGACCGCGAGGGCGCGGGCCCCTCGGCCGCGCTCGCAGCGACGTTCCCCACGACCTCCCGCACGTAACGCTCGATCTCCCCCATGAAGGTCCCGAGGTCCCCCTGGCCCCGCTCGATCCGCCCGAGCTTCGCTTCCCACTCGCCCGTCATGGCAGGGCTCTTCACGTGGGCGTGGACCATCCCGATGAGGGCGATGCCCTTGTCCGTCGCCTGGATCGCCTTGCCTTCGCGGACGACGTACTCGCGCCGCAGGAGTGTCTCGAGGATCGCCGCTCGCGTCGCCGGGGTTCCGAGGCCGCATTCGCGCATCGCCTGGGACACCTCTTCCTCTTCGAGCGTGCGTCCGGCCGTCTCCATGGCCGTGAGCAGCGTCCCGTCGGTGAAGCGCGCCGGAGCCCTCGTCTTCTTGGGGACGGCCTTGGCCTCCAGGACGCGCCGGGGCATTCCGGGGGCGAGCCCGCCGGGCAGCGTGTCGGTGGCGGCCCCTTCCCATGCGGCGTTGGCCGCGGAGACTTTCCTCCGCGGCTCCACGTCGAGGACCTTCCAGCCCGCGTCTTCGATGCTCGTGCCCGCGCTCGCGTACCTGTCGCTCGCGTCGTTCCACTTCACCATCGTGACCACCGTGGTCACCGCGAAGACGTGGTCGCCGTGCCACGCCGAGAGGAGCCGCCGGCAGACCAGGTCGTAGAGAGCGCGCTCGTCGCGCGGCAAGTCGGCGGGCGCGGTGACGGCGGTGGGGATGATCGCGTGATGATCCGAGACGCGAGCGTCATCGACGAAGCGCAGCCCGAGCGGCCGGACTCCGGTTCCCTGGGCGAGGAGCGCTGGGTACGTGGCGGCCACGGCTTCGACGACCGCGGGCAACGTGGCGGCGACAGCCTGGGAGAGATGGCGGCTGCTCGTGCGCGGATAGCTGAGGAGCTTGTGCCGCTCGTACAGCGACTGTGCCACGTCGAGGGTGTGCTGGGCCGTGAAGCCATAGAGCCGGTTGGCGTGGCGCTGCAGCTCCGTGAGGTCGTAGAGCAGCGGCGGCGCCATGCGCCGTGACTGGCGGTCGACCGACTCGATGCGCGCGAGGCCGCGCTTCGCACGCTCGACGATCGCGCCCGCCTCCTTGCCGTCCGGCGGCAACCGCCTCGTCTCCTGCGCGCGGGCTCCGGGGCGCACGAAGGTCCCGACGTACGTGTCCTGGTTGGCCAGCCCGCCGCCTGCCCCCCGTGGGCCGAACGTCGCGACGACCTCCAGGTAGTCCTCGGGCACGAACGCGCGGATCTCGAGCTCGCGGCCGACCATCATCGCGAGCGTCGGCGTCTGGACGCGCCCCACCGAGAGGTTGTCGTCGTGAAGCAGACTGTAGGCGCGAGAGAGGTTCATCCCGACCAGCCAGTCCGCGCGGCTCCGGGCGCGAGCCGCGTCGGCCAGCCGGTCGAACGCCTTGCCATCCGCGAGCGCACCGAAGCCGCTCGCGATCGCCTCGGGCGTGAGCGAGGAGATCCAGAGGCGGCGGACCGGCTTGGTCGCCCCCGCGGCCTCGTAGATGTAACGGAAGATGAGCTCGCCTTCGCGCCCGGCGTCGGTCGCACAGACGATCCCGCGGACCTCGGCCGACAGAAGCAGCCTGCGCACCGTTTCGAACTGCGCGCGGGTCGATTCTGCGACGACGAGGGACCACGCGTCCGGCAGCAGCGGCAGATCGCCGAGGCGCCATTTCTTCCACGCGGGCTTCATCTCGCCCGGCTCGGCCAGCGCGACGAGATGTCCTACGGCCCAGGTGATGAGATGGCCGTCGCCCCGGAAGTACCCCTCGCGACGCGACCGAGCGCCCAGCACGTGCGCGATGTCGCGCGCCACGCTCGGCTTCTCGGCGACGACGAGGATGGTCATGGGGAAGCGCGCCCTCGAGACGATGACCCTACCGCGGCCCCCGCCGTCCGCCCAGACTTCGGCAGCCTGCGGAGGGCACGCCGCAGACCAGGGGGAACGAGTGCGCCTCGAGAGTGACGGGCACCGGCGCCACCACGGGCGTTGTCTATCGCGGGCTCGAGGACGTCGACGTGGGCCCGTCACCTCAGCGACATGAGCGACACCACCGCCCACCCGCCCTTCTCGACCTCCACGTTCACCTCGCGCACCGCCCCGCGCGCCTCGAGCCGCACCACGTGCTTGCCCGCGGGGACGCGCACGCGCCCGATCGCGACGCGCGCCGGCAGCGTCTCCCAGCTCCGCGTGTCGGGCCGGTCGAGCGCCGTCAGGGTCGCCTGCGTGCCGAGCGACAGCAGGGTGCCCAGGAGATCGTGCTGCCCCGCGGCCGCCTGCACGACGCTCCCGGCCGCGTAGCGCGCGATCATGCGCGTGATCGCGCTGACGATGATCCGCCCCTCGATCTTCTTCCACTCGGCGCGCACCTCGCGCGTCACGTTGACGGCCTCCTCCAGCGGAACGCGGCCGCGGTCGAGCGACGCCGACGGGAGCTCGTAGCCGCCTTGCTCGGGGCCGAGCGTCGGGTAGTTGATCCACGTCACCAGCCCCTGCGCCGCGAGGCGGTTCGCCGCGGCCACGTCGGTCGGCTCGAGGGCGCCGGAGAACCAGGTCAGCGCGAGGCCGATGGGCACGCGCTCGGCGATCTTGTGCGGCACCCGCCCGTAGCCGACCACGAAGACCACCTCGCCCTCGCCGGCTGCCTCGAGCGACGCGGGCGGAGGCGCGCCGGCAGCGAGCGCGTCGAGCCTGGGGGTCCGGTAGTGCGCGCGCGCGAGGAGCCGGCGCACGGGATCGCGCAGCGCCCCGGAGGGCGCGGTCTCGAGCGCCTCGTCGTACCACCGCAGCGCCTCGTCGGCCTGGTCGCTCTCCTCGAACGTGAGCCCCGCGAGGAAGCCCCCCAGCCCGATGACCGAGTTGTTCGTCTCGTGCAGATCGTCGGCGACGTACCTCTGCATGACCGCGAGCCGCCGCGCCTCGACGCGCGCGCCACTGAGGTCGCGCAGCTCAAGGTAGTTGACCATGTCGAGCGTGTTGACCAGGAGCTTCTCGTAGGGCGGCGCCTGGTACTTCCCGCTCGACCCCGAGAAGACGTACTCGCCGATCGAGTCCTTCGCGCCGTGCGCGAGGTCGAGCATGTCGATGGCCTTGTCGGCCGCCTCGAAGTCGCGCTTCGACGAGGGGAACTGGGCGACGCTCTGCTGGATGCTCCCGCGGTCGAGCACGAAGAGGGAGTTGTCGCTGCCCAGGTCGGCCGGCAAGTCGGTGTCGGCCTTGACGCCCATCTCCTCGTTCAGCAGGCGAATCGCCTCGGGCGCGTTCCCCTCGTCGAGCGCGGTGCGCACGGGCAGCGTGCGCTCGGAGTGCGAGGCGCAGCCTTCGAGGAGGCCGAGCGCGACGAGGAGCTGCCCGGCCGCGCGGAGCGGCCCGCGGCTCAACGTACGGCCTTCGTGATGTACGCCTTCTCCTGCCAGCGGATCTCGGCGGTCTCGACGTCGATGACCTGCATGAAGATGAAGTACTGCACCCGGCGCGCGTCGTCCGTCCGCTCGTCGGACGCGCCGACCTTGCCCGTCACGTAGAACTTCACCCCCATCTGCTTGCCGTACTGCGGGATGTGCTTCGGGTCGAAGACGGGATGCTGCTGGCCTTCGATCTGGCGCACCATGTCCGCCTGTCGCTCCTGGCTGATGACGCGCACGATGCCGCTGTTGACGAGCCACGTCTCGGTCTCGCCGAGGATGGAGTCGAGCTGCGGCTCGATGTGCTCGCTGGTCTCGTTCACGAACGGGGCGATGGCGACGGTCTGCCGGTCGTTCTGCCCGGCCTTGATGCGCCACTCGTTCATGATCGGCGCGCCGCGGAGCCGGTTGAGCTGCGTCTGCAGGGTGCGCTCGATGTCGTCCTTGTCGAGGCCCGTGCTCATCGCGGCCCGATCGATGCTCGGCTCGTCCGAGCCGCGCACGTACTCCTTGCTCGCGCAGCCGCCGGCGGTCGAGCCGAGCGCGATGGCGATCAGCGGGAACGAAAGATGAAGTTTCATGGAGGTCCCTCTGGAGGAATTGGACGGACAGTATCCGTGGAAAGTCACGACAGCGCTGCGCGAGAGGCGTCGAATAGGACCACGCGCGCTGCGCGAGCGCCAGAAGACGTTCACCACGAAGTAGAGAAGAGACGACCGCCACGACGCCGGAGAAGGCGTCCCGGCGGTTCGTCAACTTCCCGCGTTTGCCAGCGCGTCGGTCAGCGCCTTCTCCAGAACCTCTCCCGGCTGCGCCCCGACCAGCTGGACCCTGCCGATCCAGATCGTCGGCAGCACCCTGCCCCCCGCCGCCTTGAACTCGGCCCGGTCCGCCTCGATGCGCTCGTCGGTCCTCGGGTCCGCCACGCACGCGCGGTACGGCTCGATCGCCAGGCCGACGCCAGCCGCAAGCTTCTCGCAGCCCTGGGGCGTCAGCTCCTCCACCGGCGCGGTGAACAGCGCGTCGGCGAGCGCGTCGCCCGCGCCGA
>PLYU01000302.1 GCA_003153495.1 Myxococcales bacterium | reverse complement strand
AACTGCGGCGGTTGCGGCAAGGCGTGCAGCACGAGCGGTGGCACGGAGACCTGCGTCTCGTCGGCGTGCTCCATGCCGACGTGCACGGCTCCCTTCGCGAACTGCGACGGCCTCGCTTCGAACGGCTGCGAGGTCGACACGTCCACCGACCCGGCGAACTGTGGTGCTTGCGGCATCTCGTGCGCCGACGCGGGCTCGAACACGTGCGTGGCGAGCTCCTGCCAGTAGGGATGGCGCGATGAGCGTGCGGCAACGGATGGGGTCCATTCGAATCGCCCTACTCGGAGGGGTTGCGGTCAGCGCTTCCGCCTGCGCGAGCATCTTGAGCTTCGAGGACCTCGAAGTTGCAGGCGCAGATGCCGGAGAAGACGTGTCCGCCCCCCCTCCCCCCGACGCGCCCGTGGACGGCACCGGCGACGCGACGGACGCCGGCGATGCGGGAAGCGATGCGAATGATGCAAGCAACGTCGTCTGCGCGCCGGGCTACCACGACTGCGCGGGGGTGTGCTCGAGCGACTTTTCGCCGAACTCCTGCGGCCAGTCGTCCTGCTCTCCCTGCGTCGCTCCCATCAGCGGAACCTCGGTGACGTGCAACGGCATGGCGTGCGTGGGGTCGTGCTCCTCCACGCTCACGCTATGCGACGGCGGCAGCGCCAGCGGACAATGCGTGGACATCAGGAGCGACCCGAATCACTGCGGCGCTTGCGCCACGGTGTGCAGCGCTCCGGACGCCGGCGGCATGGCGACGTGCGGCGGGACCCCGCCCGCCTGCGGGATGACCTGCAACCCCGGGCTGACCGCGTGCCCGGCCGTGAAGCCGACCGGGTGTGTCGACAACACGAGCGACGTCCGCAACTGCGGAGCGTGCGGCAACGCATGCCCCCGTCACGACGGGGGTCCGGCTGCGACCTGCGTCGACGGGGGGTGCCAGTGAAATCAATGGTGAAGTAGTGCTAGCCGCGCGTGCGTGCTCGCGTGCCGGCCTCGAGGTCCAGGTAGTAGCCGACCAGGTCGCGCCCACGGTGGCCGAGGGCCAGGAACTCGTACACGCGCCCGATCGGGCACGATCGCGTCGAGGGAGGCACGACCATCGCCCAGTACCGCGGCTCGCTCGGCGCGATGTCGACCCACACGCCGCCGAGCGCGCGTGCGATGATCTCGCTCAGGAACGCGCCGTGACGCCGGAGCTCCCACGCCCCGACGGGGCCGCCGATCTCGGCGCCGGTGAACCGGTCCATCAGGTGCTGCTGCATCGACTCGAGCGATCGCACGTCGCAGCCGAGCGCCGTGCCGTACCAGAGGCGGTAGTCGCGCGCGAGGTCGCGCGCCAGGCGCGTCATCGCGATCCTCGCCTGCTGCGGCGTCCGCGGCACCTCGCCCTGACCCAGCATCGACTCGTCCAGGCCCTCGGGGAGCGGCAGCGATTCGACCAGCTCCGGGTCCGGGCGCGGGGGCACCGGGGTGGGCTCAGGCGCGAAGGACGGGGCCGGCTCGGCGGGGAGCCGCGGCGCCGGGGGCGGCGGCTCTTCCCGCGCCGCCGCCGGCGGCATCTCGGAGTCGCCCGTCTCGTGCGTCGAGTCGAGGATCTCGAGAGCGACGAGGCGCTCACCGTCGCTCGCCGAGGGATCTTCGGCCAGCCGGCGCGCGAAATGGCGAGAGTGCGCGGCCTCGCCCACAGCAAGCCAGGTGCGGGCGGCGACGAGCGCTGCATCGTCAGACGCCGGCTCCGCGTAGGCGATCTCTGAGAGGGCCTCCGCGACGCTGCGAGGCGGCTCGTCGCCGCTCAGGAGGGTGAGCGCAGCCTCGAGCCTGGACAGGTGCGCCCGAAGAGGGGGAGAGTTGTCCTGTGCCATCCGCTCGCGCACGCGCGCGTGAAGGGCCCGGCGGAGCAATCGGTCGTTGCCCGACTCGATCGCGAGGGTGTTGGGCGCCAGGCGCTTGAGCGCATCCGGGAGCGCCGCCGCGCCGTCCAGAGCCACCGGGACGTGCGTCCGCTCGCCGGGCCTGCGGTCTCTGGTGATGGCCGCCGTCGACAGGTGAACGGGGGTCGAAGGGTCCACCTCGCCGAGCGCCGCGGCGAGGTGCAGCGCCTGGAGGAGCACCGGCGCGTGGTCGATGCCGAGCGCCGTCGTCAAGGCGCGAAGGTCGAGCCAGGCGCCCTCGTAGCGGCTCCCGAGCGAGTCGTAGAGCGCCCCGTCGAAGAGCTCGTGCGCTCGCAGCTGCGAGGCGACGGCGCGCGCCGAGCGGCCCCGCGCGAACGACTCGGTGACGAGCGGATCCAGCGAGCTCGCGGCGTCCGAGGCGAGATCGGGCGTCACGCCCGCCCGGGCCAGGCGATCGAGAGCCCGGCGGGCGGTGGTCGTGTAGCCGGCCTCGCGCACGGTCAGCGGGTCGGTCGCCTGGAGCACGATGTCGCTGGCCTCGAACACGGCGTATTCGGCCGCGAGAGGCCCGTCGTTCGAGCGAACGAGCACTCGCTCCCCCAGCCGCAGGCTCGTGACCATGCGGCCCGGGCCCGTGAGGGCGACGGAGGGGTAGGGGGTTGGCGAGGAGCGGGGAGGCATCCGAGACGAAGCTCGAGAGGGGAGGCCAGAGCGTGCTCCTCGGCGGGCGAGGCCGAGGCAGGACCACTCTAGCTCGCCTACACCCGCCCTGGCTGGGAGCCTCAGCAGTAGAGCTTTGCCACGACGAACCGTCACACCGTGGCAAGATGCCACACCGGGAACGCCGGGTATCGGCGCCTTCCTTAGGTAAGCTCTCATGGAAAGGACTGGCACGATGGGTGCTGGCAATAGACGAGTGACCGGATTCGACTCCCCGAAGCGAGGCTCAGGCACCCAGGTGCGACCCGGCCGGGTGCTCGTGGTCGATGACGATGCCGCGGTGGCCCGCGTGATCGCTCTGATTCTCGGTGACGAGCACGACGTGACGACCGTGACCGACCCGGCCGACGCTCTCTCGCGCGTGGCCGGCGGCGAGCGATTCGACGTCATCCTGTGCGACGTCATGATGCCGGTCATGACCGGCGCCCAGCTCCACGAGCGAATGGCGCAGATCGCTCCCCAGGAAGCCGCGCGCATCGTGTTCGTCACGGGCTGCGCCTTGCTTCCCGAGGTGCGCGATTTCCTCGATCGCGTGTCGAACACGTGCCTCGAGAAGCCGATCGACGCGCACGCTCTCCGGGCCTTCGTGTCTCGCCGCATCCGCTCCCAGCGCGTGCCGGCGACGTCCGACGCCTCCGGGGCCTGACCGGCCCCCGCCGGTTCACGTGACGACGGCCCACGCCCGGCGGGCCTGCAGGGCCGCGCGCTCGACGTCCTCCCCGTCGGCTCGAGGCAGCTCGGGCGCGTGTCCGTCGAGCATCCCGCGCAGGGCGCTCGTCAGCCCCCCCTCGAGCGACGCCAGGTCGTATCCGCCTTCGAGAACGAGAGCGATCCGCCCTCCGGCCGAGCGCTCGGCCACTCTCGCCAGCGAGCGCGCCATCCACCCGAACGCGCCGGGAGAGAGCCGCATCTGCGCGAGCGGGTCGCGCGCCGAGGCGTCGAATCCCGCGCTGACGAGCACGAGCTCGGGCGCGTACTCCTCGAGCAGCGGCAAGATCACGCGCTCGAACGCCGAGGCGTACACGCCGTCGCCCCCCCCGGCTCCGAGCGGAACGTTGACGGTGTAGCCCGCTCCGTCTTCCTCTCCGACCTCGTCGAGCGCGCCTGTCCCCGGGTAGAAGGGAAACTGGTGCGTCGAGACGTAGAGCACTCCAGGCTCGCGCCAGAACATCTCCTGGGTGCCGTTGCCGTGGTGCACGTCCCAGTCGACGATCGCGACGCGCCCGAGCCCGGCCGCGCGCGCGTGCGCCGCAGCGATGGCCACGTTGTTGAGCAAGCAGAACCCCATCGCCTGCGACGGGCGGGCGTGGTGCCCCGGAGGACGCACCAGCGCGACGCCCTTGCGTACCGGCCCGCGCACCATGGCGTCGATCATGGCGACGAGCGAGCCGGCTGCGAGCCGTGCGGCGTCCACGCTCTCCCTCGACACGTAGGTGTCGGCGTCGAGGTAGCCTTCCTCGCCGCGCAGCCGTGAGAGGCGCTCGACGAAGCGCGGGTCGTGCACCCGGGCCAGCTCGTCGTCGGCGGCTTCGCGGGTCGCTACGCGCTCGAAGCAGGCCTCCCCGTACGCCGCGATCGCCTGACGCGCTGCGGTGAGGCGCTCCGGCCTCTCCGGATGATGCCCGGGAGGCCTGTGGAGGTCGAAGCGAGGATCGTCGACGAGGAGGGCGCGCGGCGTCGGCGGCGCGAGCTTTCCCCCGGCGGCCCCGTTTCCTGCCATAACGCGCATGTTGCCGCGCTCTCCGAGCGGATGATAGCGTTCTCGGCGAAAAGGCGCGGCCGTAGGGGAGGATCCGAGAGCCCATGCGAATCAAGATCATCGCGGTCAACGCTCTGATCGTCCTTGTGGTCGGCGTGCTGTCCTTCTTGCTCGTCCGCTCCGCTCTCGGAACGGCCGCCGGCGACAAGGACCAGCTGAGCGCCGAGGCCGAGGCCGGCGTCAACGGTGCGGCCGCCCAGCTTCAGCTCGACGGCCTGCGCACCGAGCGCTGGATCACCACGGCCGCCAACGAGGGGGCGACGGTCGATGCGCTCACGAAGGCGACCGCGGTCGCGCGCGGCGACGCCGCGACCAAGCGCTGCGACGATCTGGTGAGCCGGATGAAGAACGCGGCCCTCTTCGAGCGCAACGTGCCGACGCTGGTGGGCCTGGTCGACACGAGCGGCCGCATCGTCGGCCGCAACAACTCGAACCTCAGCCGCGGCGAGGATCTCGCGGGGACCTACGCGGGCGTCAAGTCGACCCTCGCGACGGGGCAGTCCGGCTCGGACGTCTGGTACGAGCACGACCGTTACCTGGCGTCGTACGCCGCCGTGCACGACGACCAGGGCAAGATCATCGGCGCCCTGGTCATCGGGCGGCCCCTCAACGACACCTTGTCGCGCGTGAGCGGGGCGATGACCGGGCGGCCGCTCGTGGTGGCGGTGCCGAACAAGGCCGGCGGCTTCGACGTCGTCGCGCACTCCGCCCAGCAGGTCCAGGCACTCGACGACAGCATCGGGCAGGCAGCCAAGGGGATGCTCCTCAACGCGCTGTCGCACCAGCAGACCGACGTCGTCAGGGACGGGGACCTGCTCGTCACGGCTGCGCCGCTCTCCGCGCTCGAGGACGGGAGGCGGGCGCTGCTCGTGGCGGCCTCGCCCGCGTCGCTGATCCAGGACCCGACCGCGGTGGCGCTCATGCCGATCTTCGGCGCGATGGCGCTTGGGCTCGTGCTGGTGGTGCTGGCCGGCTGGCTGCTCGGCAACTACGTGACGCGCCCGATCGACATGCTGGAGGAGGGGCTGCTGGCCATCCTCAACGGGCAGACCGACAAGCGGTTCGAGCTCGAGCACGCCGAGCTCGGGGGCCTGGCGTTCCGCATCGATCAGCTGCTCAACCAGCTGATGGGCGTCGAGGAGGACACGACGGACGCCGAAGGGCGAGTCTCGGTGCCCGCCGGCCCGTCGACGTTCACCGACGCCCTCGAGGTCGACCCGAAGCGCATGCACCAGGCGCCCGGCGAGGGCACCATGGACCCCGAGTCGATCCGGCGCCTGGCGGCCGAGCCGCCCGCCCAGTACTACCAGCGCCTGTACCGGGAGTACGTGGCGGCCAAGCGGGCCATCGGAGAGGCCACCGATCACGTCACGGAGCAGGCGTTCGCGACGCGCATGCAGAACATGGAGGCGGACGCCGCGCGGAAGTACGGCCGGCCGGTGCGCTACCAGGTGCAGGCCCGCGGCCGCGAGGTCGTTCTCCTTGCCGTGCCGCTCCCCTAGACAACCGCCGGACCCCGGCATAAATGCCGGGGCAACTTCTTGTCTCGCAAAGCCCGCCTTCGGCGGGCTTCGACGGTCGGGGAGGATGCCCCGGCATTCATGCCGGGGTCGAGGCAAGGGACATGGGTCTGTTCGATCGATTCAAGGGTGGCGCGAAGGCGGACGACAAGGGGCGCTCGAAGAGCAGCCCGGCCGCCAAGTGGGTGGATCGCATCGAGAAGCGCGCCCAGAACTACGACCGCCAGGAGGCCATCGAGGCGCTGTCGGAGCTCGGAAGCGCGGACGCGGTCGAGGCTTTGCTGAGGCGCTTCACCTTCCACATGGACCCGTCGATCACCGACCAGGAGGAGAAGGACGCCGCCTTCCGCGGCATCCTGCGCGCCGGCAAGGAAGCCATCGAGCCCGTGCGGGCGTTCGCCGCCAGGGCCGAAAGCCTCGCCTGGCCGATGAAGATCATCAAGGAGCTCGTCGGGCAAGACGAGTACGTCGAGGAGCTGCTGCGCTGGCTCACGCGCTGGGACACCGAGTACGCCAAGTTCATCGACCCGAAGCTGCAGATCCTGACCGCCCTGGAGGACCACCGTCACCCGCGCATCCGCGAGGACGTCGAGCGCTTCCTGCAGGACGTGAACGAGGCCGTGCGGTTCCACGCCGCGTCGACGCTGCTGGCGCAGGACGACGCCGGCGCCGTGTCTGCCATCGCTGCGATGCTCGCCGACGAGGAAAGCATGCGCGTGCGGACCAAGGTGGCCGAGGGGCTCGCGTCTCGAGCATGGGCCGTTCCGGAGGACCAGCGCGAGGGCGTCCGCAAGGCCGTGCCCCCGGGCTTCTCGGTCGACGCGGGCGGCCGCGTCGTCAAGCGCGGATAGGGTTCTATTCGCTCAGCTTCGGCGTCGTGGGCAGCGAGAAGCCCAACGCGATCGTGACCAGCTGGTTGAACTTGAACGTCTCGTCGTTGCTGTCGACCTTCTGATCGGGGAAGTTCCCGTTCGTGCCCGCGCCGCGCGAGTCGAAGCCTGCGCGGTTCCACGAGAACGGCAGCGCGCGGTACTCGACGCCGATCGAGAACCACTTGCCGGGATAGAACGTCAGCCCGACGCCGCCCGTGGGGGCGATCTTCGAGGTGGATTGGAGCGCGAACGTCCTCGGGTCGCTGCAGGGGTGCAGGTTCTGCCCCGTGCCGCCGCAGTCCTGGCGCTCCTGGATGCCGACGAAGCCCACGCCGCCGGCCACGTACAGGTCGGTGTCGACGAAGATCTTGTTGAAGATGGCGAGCTTGCCCCGGAAGGGAATGAACGTGAGCTGCGGCGCGATGACGTACGAGATCTTGGCCGTCTGGTCGCCGAAGCTGGGCTGAGGCGCGTTTCCGTTTCCGTACGGGGCCGCGGCATGGTTCACGTTGATCGCCGTCAGGGGATCGCGCGGAGCCGTGACGTTGATCCGGTCGGTCAGGTCGGTCGTCGAGCTGACGGCGCCTGCCGCGCCCCAGACGCCGACAGCCAGCCAGTCGGTGACGTTGTAGTTGAGCCGGGCCCCGGCGAGGATGGTCCGCCGGTACTCGTCGAGCAGAGTGAACGAGATCGACGGAGCGATCTCGAAGCGGCCCTCACGGTAGAGGCGCATGTGACGCGCGGCCGGAGCCCCCTTCAGTGGACCGGTGAGCTGAATCTCCTGAGCCTCGGCGGCGCTCGCCGTCGATAGCGCCCCGGCCGCTAGGACCGATGCCAAGACCGTTCTGACGAAACGCCGCTTCATCGCCGTCCTCGTCTCCGTTCTCACTTGGGCAACCGGTAATCGAAGGAAGTCGGCAGAAAGAGCGACAGGCCGACTTGCATCTGGACGTCGTTGGTGAAGTGCGTGTCCGGATCGTACCAGGTCGTCTTGTCCTGCGCCCCGGCTCCCGTGGCGACCTTCAGATTCTCGATCTTCTCGAAGTACATCAAGTCACGCACCTCGAGGACTGCTGCGAGCCACCGGTTGAAGAAGATGCGGAATCCGATGCCGACGTCGAAGTTGACGAGAGTCGACCACTGGAAGCTGCGGTTGTCCGGGTCGATGACCGGGATGGGCCGCGTCCGGATGACGCCCACGCCGCCGTCGACGTACGCGTCGTAGTGGAAGATGAAGTCGCCGAAGCCGGCGAACTTGCCGTACATCGGGACGTAGGTGAAGTTCAGGTCACCGCTGAACTGATACTCGTTCAGGGGGACGGCGATACGGGCAGCCCGGCGGTTCTGGAAGTTGAAGTCCGAATCGGCATTCAACCCCTGGTACCAGTTTCCGTTGACGCCGACCGCGAGCACCTGAGTCAAATAGTAGTTGAGCGCGAGGCCCGGCGCGTCGTGACTGACGAACTGGTCGTTCAGCGTCAACGCGAAATACGGCATGATCTCGAAGCGCCCAGACTTGATGACGTACTCTTGCTGGACCGCGTAGATTTCCGCCCGTACCGTCTTCTTGGCCTCGGCGCCGAGATCGAACTCCTTTGCAGCCGCGCACTGAGGGGCGTCGGGAGTGATCTGGCAGATATCCATCCCGCCGGTGTCGCCGCCGGTGGCTCCGGTGTCGCCTGCAGCCGGAGCGCTCGCGCCGCTCGTGTCCCCTGCTGCCCCTGCGGCCGGCTGATCGGCCGACGGGGGCGGCGCAGCAGGCGCAGCCGCTTGATCGGCGTCCGCGTCGACGGGAGTCGGCGCCGGAGCGGCGGCCGCGCCGGCGTTGGCACCCTTGTGGGGCTTCTTCTTCTGCGCATATGCGGCCTGCGGCACGAGTACCATCGCCGCCGCGAGTAGAAGCCACCTGCCAGCCTGCCTCATCGCTACCCCTTCTCGCATCCTTCGAAGTGTTGTCGACCGACGCGTCGCGTCTAACATCTGAGAACTACTGGGGAATCAGGCTTACAGCGAAAGTGAGCGCGACTATATCAGCGCAATTTCGGGTGAGCAATGAGTTAAGCGTCTCACACGCATCCCACGAAGCGGCGGTTCACGCGGCGACGCCTTCTTCCTCTGCTTTTCCGAACAAGGCCTCGACGAAAGCGTCGGCGTGAAACTCTCTCAGGTCCTCGGCGCGCTCGCCGAGCCCCACGTAGCGGACGGGCACGCGGAGCTCGTCGCAGATCCCTAGGACGATGCCACCCTTCGCCGTGCCGTCGAGCTTGGTCAGGACGATGCCGGTGAGGTCCAGCGCGTCCTTGAAGAGGAGCGCTTGCTGGAGGGCGTTCTGGCCGGTGGTCGCGTCGAGCACGAGCAGTGTCTCGTGCGGCGCCCCGTCCATCGCCTTGGCGATCGTCTTTCTGACCTTCCTGATCTCGTCCATCAAGGGCACCTTCGTGTGAAGGCGTCCCGCCGTATCGATCAGGAGCAGATCGGCGCCGCTCTCCTTCGCCTTGCCGGTCGCGTCGAACGCGACGGCGCCAGGATCGGCACCGTCCTTGCCGCGGACGACGTCAGCCCCCACGCGCTTGCCCCACACCTCGAGCTGCTGCACGGCCGCGGCGCGGAACGTGTCTCCCGCGGCCATGACCACGCGCTTGCCCTCCGCGCCGTAGCGCGTGGCCAGCTTGCCGATGGTGGTCGTCTTGCCCGCCCCGTTGACGCCCACCAGCAGGACGACGGTCGGCTTCTGCGAGAGGCGCAGGGGGCCGCCGGGCAGCGACAGGATGCGCGTCGCCTCGCTGCGCAGGGCATCCCACACGGCGCCTTCGTCGCGCAGCTCGTTCTTGTCGAGCGAGTCGCGCAGACGGGCCAGGATCGCCTGTGTCGTCTTCGGCCCGACGTCGCTCGAGAGCAGGACCTCTTCCACTTCCTGCACAATGGCCGGATCGATCTCTTTCTTGCCCTTGAGGATCGCCGCGAGCTTGGCGACCAACCCGCCCCGGGTGGCCGCGAGCCCCTTCCGGAACCCGGCGACGTCCTTCGCCGAGATGGCCGGCGCGGGAGGCGGAGGCGGCTTCGGCGGGCCAGCGGGTCTCGCCGCCTCCTCCTCTACTACGACTTCACCCGGGGGCAGCGACTCTGCGACCGGGGCGGCGCTGCCGCCGTCGACGCGCCGGGGTGCGGGCCGCGGCCGTGCCGACGGCTTCGGGGTGGGGGTCCCCGGCGGCGCCTTCAGCTGGGGCTCGGCCTTGCCTCGCGTCAGGACGACGAAGGCGACGACCGCGGCGACGAGGAGCGCGAGGACGATGGCGACGGTGGTCATGGGCGGATCGCCGTGTCGCGGCGGCGCGTGACTATATGGACCCGGGCGGACGTCCGTCAACGGTAGGGTTCCTCGTGCCACAGAGAATGATGCCGCCCGCCGTGATATTCTGGACGCTCGCATGAGTGTGCGTTCGGAGACGACGCCAGACCACGCGCTCCGCGCCCTCGTCGCGCTGGTGGTGCTCCTCTTCGCGCCTCCGGTGTGGGCGGACAGCCGCGTCGAGTTTCTGGCCTCGCGCCTGAAGTTCCCGCCCAGCTCGGGCCACACCGACGATTTCCGCGTGCGCACGAACGCCGCGCTGGCCCTCGGGGCCACGAACGACGACTCCGCCGTCTCGCCCCTCTGCGACGCGCTCGAAGATCCCAGCGAGATCGTCCGGCAGGCGGTCGCCGTGGCCATCAAGCGTCTCGCGCGGGCGTCGTCGCTCCAGTATCTGCGTCGCCGGGCGGGTGTCGAGACGAACGCGGCCGTGAAGCAGCAGATCCAGATGGCGATCGATTCGCTCGGCGCGTCGTCGGCGGGCTCCGCCTCCCCGTCCGCCGCCCCGTACGTGTCGGACGCCAGGTTCTACGTGTCGGTCTCGCACGTGATGAACGGCACGTCGCGGCCCCCTGCGGACGTCGATCGCGTCGTGCGCGAGGCGATCACCTCGAAGCTCGCCGAGCTCGGCGGCTACCAGATCGCGCCCCCTGGCGAGACGAACGACGCGGCGAAGGCTGCGATCGGCCGGCGAAAGCTCAAGGGGTACTACCTGTCGGTCAGCGTCGACAAGCTCGACTACTCGGACGGCAATCTCCGCGTCAGGGTCAAGATCGCGGTATTCTCCTACCCGGGGAGGGATCTGCGAGGCGAGGTCCCCGCCGGAGCGACCTTGCCCGGGGCGAGGCCGGGTGACACGGGGGCCGAAGACCAGCTCATGAGCGTCGTCGCCGCACGGGCGGCGGAGCTCTTCGCGCAGAACTTCAGGTGAAGGGCCGACCACGATGACGACCGCAATGAGCTCCCCGCCCCAGGCCGCAGGATACAAGCGCCGGCTCCGGAACTACCTGCTCGACTCACGCTTCCAGCTCAAGTACGCGGGCTTCCTGGTGGTGGTCGCGGTCGGCATCGCCGGTGTCATGGGGTGCGTGCTGTACCTGAGCACCCGGGCGGTCGTCGGGGGGAGCTCCGCGCTGGTGGAGGAGAGCAAGAAGGTCTCGGAGGTGAGCCGGATGAACGTCAAGGACCTCGCGGGCGACAGCCCCGGGCTCCTGGCGGAGTTCAACCGCGAGGCCGATGCTCACGACCGCTCGATCGCCGATCAGCAGAGGTCGCTCATCCAGCGCCAGAAGTGGATGCTCGAATCGCTGGTCGGCGGGCTCGCGCTGATGGTGGTCGCCATCGGCCTGTTCGGCATCTACTTCACGCACAAGGTGGCCGGGCCGGTGCACAAGATGAAGCGGCTCCTCAAGAGCGTCGGCGAGGGGAACCTTCGCATCGACGAGCAGCTGCGGCGCAAGGACGAGCTCCAGGCGTTCTTCGACGCGTTCACGCGGATGGTGTCGCAGCTGCGCGACATCGAGGCGGGTCAACTGCGAGAGGTCGAGATTGCGCTCACGGCGCTGGACCGCGGAGGCAACGAAGAAGCAGCCGCGACCCTGGGCCGCCTGCGCGACGGGATGAAGCGCGCAGTCGAGCCGTAACCGTCTACGAGAGCGAGACGCTGCGGGCGTAGTCGATCCACGTCTCGCGACCGGCGAACTTCACGGCCGCGACGTCGACGCGGACGCGCTCGACGCCGGGCGTGCGGGCGAGGCGCTCGGTCCAGAGCCGCTCGACGGCCCGCGCGAGGCGCGCGCGCTTGGCGCGGGTCACGCTCTCGAAGGGGCCGACGAACGAGCCGCGCCCGCGCGTACGGACCTCGACGACCACGACGAGGTCGCCGTCGCGCGCGACGACGTCGAGCTCGAGCCGCCCGAGCCTGAGATTTCGCGCGAGGATCGAGAACCCGCCGGCGAACAAATAGTCAGCCACAGCGAGCTCGGCTCTCCGGCCGAGCTCCGCGCGCGTCACAGCACCGGACCGCAGTTCTTCAGCGCCGGGTCGCACTTGGACGCGCACCCTCCGACGTTCGCATCGTACTGCGTCCCGTTCTTGACGCAGTAGGCGCCGGTCAGCCCCTGGTCCGCTTCGCTGATGGGGCTCACGAGCTGCGCGCACGCGAACCCGTCGGGGCACGTGCAGTAGTTGGCGCCGTCGTTCGTGTTGCCGTCGGCGTTGGCGCAGCGGCACGAGCAGTAGACGGTCTTGTCCGCCTTGCGATCCGGGCACTGCGGGTCGACCGTCCCCTGGGCGGTCGGGTTCACAGGTTTGCCCTGGGCGTCGATGCCGTCGACGTGCTGGCCGACTCCGGGGGTGCAGCAGCCCCAGTTCTGTCCAGAGGCGCACGAACCGGCGCCGGCGGGCTCGCTGCCGTCCGCGTTCTGCCCGTACGGGCAGGACACCCGGCCCCGGAAGTGATTCACCAGGCACAGTCGCGTCTGGCACTGGAAGCTCTTCGACTCGACGTTGACCTCGTCCTTGCTGAAGCCGAGAAACGACTTGTCGTACTCCTGCTCCGGGGTGCACGGATCGCCGACGCCGGTGGACTGGCAACCGGTGCCCGACAAGACTGCAACGGCGGCGGCGATGGCCAATCCGGCCAGAATCGATCGGGTCATCGGGTGTCGGCTCTCCAGTGGGACGGCGAGGCGGAGAAGGCGCAAGGGGGTCGTCGCAGGCGTGAACGGGCGGTGGACGACGGCGAGAAACCTAGTCGAATGCGGTGAAACGCGTCAAGCCGCTTTGGGCGGGGCGCGAGCGGTGCTCTCGCTCGCTCTCATCTCATGATGGCCGGCAGAAGCCCGTGCCGTCACGCGCCGTCACGCTCGCGGTGGACATTGTTGACCACGCCGGAATCGGCGCGTCGCGTCGCAAGAGCGTCGCAATTGACGACGCGCGGGACGACGGCTCCCCAGGCGCGCTAAGGAGGAGCCTCGTGACGCAGCGCCCTGGGGGTTTTTCGCCTTGACAACGGCGGATCGGGCTCCGTACCATCGCTGCCTCTCGAAGAGAGTATCTTGCGAACATCGCTCAGGTTTTTGGCGATGCCAGGGACCGCTTCAAGGGTTGCCACGTAGTGAGCGTCGACGCGAGCGATTGGGCAACGGATTCTCTGCTGGCGCGGCATAGCTCGATACGAAGGCCACGGCTCGACTCGAATTGAGGATGAGGAGCACGACGATGCGTAGACGGTTGATGCGCAATGTTTGGGTGACGACCTTGGTGGCGGCCACCGGTTTGACGGGCGCGTCGGCGTACGGTCAGCGGCGGCCCAAGAAGCCCGCGGCGCCCGCCGCCGGCCAGCCCGCGGCCGCGAGCAAGCCCGCTCCCGTCGACATGGACGCGGATCAATCGCAGGCGGCTCCGGCGAAATCGGGCAAGCCCGGCAAGGTGGTCGACAACTCTCCGGCGTCGCCCGCGGGGCAGCCGACCGAGGCCGCCGCGCAGGCGAAGCGCCTGTACGAGAGCGAGAAGTGGTGGGACGCCGCGAAGGCGCTGTATCGGGTCTCCACCGGAGAGACGGGAGACGACGAGGGCAACAAGCAGATTGCCCAGTTCAATCTCGCGAAGGCCCTCTACAAGCTCAAGTTCTACCAGGGCGCCTATTCGATCTTCAGCGAGATCACCGACAAGCCGAATCACCTGAAATACAACGAGACGCTGCTGTGGCTCGCGAAGCTCGCGACCGATCTGCCCGAGCCGGCGGACGTCATCGAGCGAGTCGGCAAGTACAACCAGGAGCACGTGGCGAAGTTCAACAACCACGAGCAGCAGGATCTCTACTGGCAGCTCAACTACCTGCTGGGTCGGTACAAGTACCGCAACGGCGCGTTCCCCGAGGCGCTGTCGCTCTTCGAGAAGGTCGACCGGCGCAGCAAGTACTACGTCCAGGCGCAGTTCTTCGGCGGCGTCTCGAACGTGCAGATGCGGCAGAGCAAGCCTGCGGTGCAGGCGTTCCAGCGCATCCTGGGGGCGATCGAGGAGGGCGACGTCGAGGTCGAGGACGAGGCGCGCATGCGTGACCTCGCGTACCTCTCGATGGCCCGCACGTTCTACTCGGCCAGCATCAAGCTCGACGAGAACACGAACGCGCCGACCGTCGACCAGACGCACCTGAGCGCTGCGGTGAAGTACTGGAACATGGTCGACGTCGCGAGCGAGTACTGGCTCGACGCCCTCTTCGAGGAGTCGTGGGCGTACTTCATGGCGGGCGACTACAGCCACGCCCTCGGGAACATTCACACGATCCAGTCGCCGTATTTCCCGCAGTCTTATTATCCCGAGGCGGACGTCCTCAAGGCGGTGATCTATTTCTCGAACTGCCAGTACGACGACGCGCTCACCATCGTGGCCAAGTTCCGGTCGCGGTACGAGCCGATCCGCGCCGAGCTGACGAAGACCCTCGACAAGTTCAAGAAGGGGAGCAACCAGGAGCAGGAGTTCTACAAGTTTTTGAAGGACGTTCGCGACGACAAGGCGCAGATCGATTCCAGGGTCGCCCCGATCGTCAAGTCGTCGCTCTCCGACCGGCAGCTCCTGCGCAATCTCGAGTACGTTCGTCTCCTCGACGAGGAGGAGAACCGGTTCAAGAAGGCCCCGGGCAGCTTCAAGGATGCGAAGGTAGCCGACTTGGTCAAGGACTCGGTGCACGACGCGCGCGAGCTCGCGGTGCGCAATGCCGGCGACCTGGCCCGCGCTCGCTACGAGCGAAACCTCGCGGACCTCAACGAGCAGATGCGCAACGGACAGAAGATCCTCATCGACATCACGGCCGCCCAGCGCAACCAGCTGGATCAGGCCATCCAGGGTGCCCAGGTGACGGTCGAAGAGTCGAAGGCCAACATCGTCAAGCCCGACGAAGAGCACGTCATCTGGCCTTTCAACGGCGAGTACTGGCGTGACGAGCTCGGATTCTACCGCCAGACGATCACGTCGAAGTGCGGGAGGTAACTGATGAATCGCGTTCTATCTCAGTGGGTCGTCGTCATCGCGTTGGTCACGGGCGGAGCTGGCGCAGCGCGCGCGGCGGGTGCCTCGTCGTCGTCCTCGAAGGACGACTTTCCGACCACGACCACGACCCCGGCTTCGAGCACGAGCTCCGGTCCTGCGTGCGTGACGGACCAGGCGAAGAAGAACCTCGACGTCTGCCCGAACAACGGGCCGACGTCTTTCAACGTCGGGGCGCACGGCAAGACCCCGCAGATGTCGTTCCACTCCAAGGTGGAGGACATCAAGAAGGGCGACAAGACGATCGGGGTCGGCAGCGCGGACGTCTCGATGCTCGCGGGCATCCGCGACGCGCGTCAGACGGCGCTCAAGCAGCGCGCCCTCGCGCTCCTCGTCACCGAGATCCAGCAGCTCGAGGATCTGCTCCGGTCGACCGAGGTCCGCTCGAAGGACCGCATCCAGCTCCTCCGCCGGCTCGCCGAGGACTACGTCGAGCTCGAGAACGCCGCCTTCCGCGAGAAGACGGTCGCCGAGGTCAAGCGCGACGAAGCGAAGAAGTCGAACCCGCGCGAGGCCGGCAAGCAGCAGGCCGTGGCGAACGCCCGCAAGACGACGATGGACCGCGCTCGCAAGGCGGCCATCAACTACTACTCGATTCTCGTCACCGACTACTCCGGCCAGCCTTCCACGCGGTTCCCGCAGAACCCTCCGCCGGCGTACCCCGTGCTCGACGAGGTCTACTACTACCTCGCCTACGAGTACGAGCAGTCCGGCGACCTGTCGAACGCTCGCCGCGTGTACCTCGACCTCATCACGAAGACGCCGAACTCGAAGTACATCCAGAACGCCTACCTGGCGTTTGGCGAGCTGTTCTTCAACGAAGCCCTGCAGGACCCCAGCAAGTGGGAGCCGGCGAAGCAGGCTTACCAGAAGGTCATCGCCAAGCCGCCGCCCGAGAACAAGGTGTACGGCTACGCTTGGTACAAGCTCGCCTACGTCTTCTGGAACATGGGCGATTTGCCCCACGCGCTCGACGCCTTCAAGAAGACGATCGACTTCGGCGTCCAGTTCGCCCAGCTGCCCAACGCGACCAAGCTCGCCGAGAGCGGGCGCAAGGACGTCGTGCCCGTGTACGCGCTCGCGGGCAGCCCGAGCGAGTCCTACAACTTCTTCAAGAACCTGAGCGGCGACCCGGCCGGCTCCACGGCCAAGACGTTCAAGATGATGGACGATCTCGGCCAGAACTACCTGGACACGGGCCATTACCCGGAGGCCATCGCGCTCTACAAGGATCTGTCGGTCCGCGACAACGGGAGCGACAAGGGGTGCGAGTACCAGTCGCACATCACCGAGGCGACGATGGCGATGAAGTCCGGCGACAAGGCTGGCATCGTCGCGGAGCTGAACAACCAGTTCAAGCGCTACGCCGCCTACAAGGCGGAGAACCACCCCGCCGACGCGCAGCAGAAGTGCGCGAACCACACGGCGTCGATGGCCGCGGAGACGGCGATGGCGTGGCACCTGGAGGCCGTCGGCTCCCAGGGGCAGCGCGGCACGGGCGACCCGAAGACGATGGACCTGGCGTCCATCATCTACAAGAAGGTCGCGGAGACCTGGAAGAACGACGAGTTCTCGAAGTTCGAGTTCCCGCGCCTGGTCAAGGAAGACTGGCCCACCATCTACAAGATCAAGTACAACATGGCCGACCTGCTCTACTTCCGCGAGCGGTGGGCGGAGTGCGGGCCGGCGTTCGACTCGGTGGTCCAGGAGGACCCGCAGGCCCCCGAGGCGGCCGAGGCCGCCTATGCGGCGGTGCTCTGCTACCAGAACATCTACCTGGCCCAGCACCAGAAGGGGTCGGACAAGAAAGGGAGCGGGAACCTGCCTGGCGTCGGCAAGGACATCAAGCAGGATTCCGACGACAAGTACCGGAAGAAGGAGATGACCGATGGGCAGAAGACGATGGTCTCTGCCTTCAACCGGTACGTCTGTTACATCCACCCCGACAAGGCCGACGCCGAGGGGACCAAGCAGCTCGCCGAGGTCAAGTACGCGCGCTGCCGGCTCTACTTCGAGGCGCAGAACTGGGAAGAGGCGGCCGCCTGCTTCAAGGACATCGCCTACGCCGACCCCGACAGCGACTCGGCGGTATACGCCGCGCAGCTGTACCTCGAGAGCATCAACGTTCTCGCGTTCCACGGCGCGCCCAACCGGACGTCGTGCCTGGACGACATGATCACGGACGTTCCCAAGTTCATCGATCTGTTCTGCGCCGGCGACAAGGCCTCGAAGAACGAGGACACCTGTACGGTGCTCACCAAGGTCCAGTGCGACATCCAGCGCCTGCGCGCGCAGCGGATCGTCGAGGACGCAGACAAGGGCGGGAACAACGCGCTCGAGCTCTTCGAGAAGGGCGGCAAGGCATACTTCGAGCTCTGGGAGAAGTACGGCGCCACGCCCCTGCGCGACAACAAGGCTCCGCAGTGCGAGAAGCTCGACGAGATCGTCGAGAACTCGGCGCGCGCTTTCCAGGCGGGCCACCTCGTGGCGAGCGCGATCCGGGCTCGCATGGTCCTCTTGAACCCCACTTACAAGATGGACAAGACCGAGCTCGCCAAGGACGCGATGTTCAAGATCGGCGGGAACTGGCAGGCGATCGCGGTCTACGACCAGGCCGCCGACTGGTACGAGCGCTACGCGAAGGACAATCCGCACCGCAAGAACGCCGACAAGGCGCTCTCCGACGCGATCGTGCTGCGGCTCGGTCTCGGGCAGGAGGACCAGGCGGTCGCGGGCGTCAAGGAGTACCAGAAGGACTTCGGGTCATCGAACTCCGTCGAGACGGCGCAGATCGCGTTCGCGATCGGTGCCCACTACGCGGACAAGGAAGACTGGGAGAGCACGCGCAAGGCGATGCAAGGGTCGATGGGCACGCTCGACAAGGCGCCGCCGGACATCCAGGCGCAGGCTCACGCGACGCTGGCTCGCGCGCTCATGCACCTCAAGGCGCAGGCGCAGGCCAAGGGTGAGTACGAGAAGGTGCGCAAGCTCTGGGGCGACGGGACCGGCATGCAGAAGGGGATCGCCGACGCCTACAAGGCCGAGGGCGAGGACCAGCGCGCGCACCGGCTGGGCAAGGCGCTCGACGCCGTGGGTGAGGCACTCTTCTTCGCGTCCGAGGACAAGAAGAAGGAGAAGGTCGATTCGCTTCCGTTCCCCGTCTACAAGGGCAAGGGCACGAAGGAAGAAGTCCTGAAGTACATGGACAAATCGGTCAAGCCCTGGGTGGCGAAGAAGCAAGAGGCGATCGAAGGGGTCGACAAGGAGTACCAGAAGATCACCGAGCTCCAGCCCGTCCCGCCGCCTCGGTGGGTCATCGCGGCCGCGTCGCGCGCGGGGCTCCTGTGGGGTGACTTCGTCGACGACTTCCGCCGCGCACCGTACCCCAAGGACTGGGACAAGAAGGGCTTCGTGCCTGGCACGGGAGACACCCTCTCCTGGTCGGAGGTCAGGGCCAACTACCTCGAGCACCTCGACGAGGCCTCCGAGCCGATCAAACGCGACAAGGCCAAGCCGGCGCTCAAACGCTGCCTCGACGACTCGGTGAAGTACCAGTACTTCGACGAGTACTCACGCGACTGCGAGAAGTGGCTCGCGAAGAACTACAAGACCGAATACCACGTGGTCGACGAGCTGCGCGGCGCGCCGACGCTGTCCAACGGCGGCCTCGACGACCACCCGCCGCCCCTCATCATCGGGGGTCAGCTCTGGCACCCTGCCGCGTCGGGCCCGGCGACCGAGAAGGCCGAGATGGTCGACTCGGGCAGCGGCGGCGGCGGCGACGATTCCAAGAAGAAGCCCGCAGCGGGCGGCAAGAAGAGAAAGTGAGCCGGGGCGCCATGAAGAACACCGGAAGCGTTTTGGCCGTCGGCATGCTCGTCGGCGCCTTTGGACTGGGTTGCGGCGGTGGGCACAAGGAAGCCGAGGGCGCCGTCGAGGCGACGTCGGGCGGGCACGGCGGTCCCGCACCGGTCGTCGTCCAGAAGGCGGCGATCGAGAGGTTCAACGCCGCCCTCGACGTTCTCAACGGGCACGACAAGGCGAACGACTGGAACGACCAGACGTGCGCGGAGAGTGCCAAGGCGTTCGAGGCGGCGGCGTCGGCGCAGGCTTCGGGCAAGTTCCCCGAGGCCACGTACGACGCGGGTCTCGCGTACCAGCGGTGCGGGAACGACAAGGACGCGAAGTCCCGCTTCCAGCAGGCACTCGCGGACGAGCCGAAGTTCCACTTCGCCCGCGCCCAGCTCGCTCTCTATCAGTTCAAGGCCGACGGCAACGCCGACGCCGCGATCGCCTCGCTCGAGCAGGCGGTCACCGACGCGAACTTCCAGAACGTGCCGGCGCTCGTCGACCTCGCCATGTTCCAGATGCTCCGTGACTCCGACACCGTCGGCGCCAACTGCCACTCCAAGGCGGGCGGCAGGGACGTCGACCTGGCCGATTTCGACTGTGCCAAGCTCAACCTGCAGCGCGCGCTGGCGATCGACGACGGCTACATGCCCGCCTTCAATCAGCTTGCGCTCTACTATTTCGGCAGCGCGAAGAAGAAGGCGGGCGGGGCAGGGCGCAAGTTCGGGCGGACCATCGCGACGAACGCGGCGCTCGCCAAGCGCGGCGACATCCAGCAGCTCGAGCTGGCCGCGCTGGTCTGTTCGCAGGCAGTCCACAAGAGCCAGTCGTACGCCCCCATTCACAACACCTCCGGGCTAATCCTGAACGAGCTCGGGCAGGTGAACACTGCCGTGAAGGAGTTCCAGGCCGCTGCGCAGCTCGATCCGCACTTCTTCGAAGCGCAGATGAACCTGGCGGCGATCAACCTGAGCTTCCGAGGGTTCGACAAGGCAGAGGCCTCGTACCGCAAGGCGCTCGAGATGCACTCGAACGACTACGACGCGCACCTCGGGCTCGCCCTGGCCCTCCGCGGCCAGATCGATGACACCAACTACGACAAGCAGGTCGCCGCCGTGCAGGGAGAGCTGGAAGCCTGCAAGAAGATCGACTCGGCGAGGCCGGATGCCTTCTTCAACGAGGGCATCCTCACCCAGGAGTACAAGGCGAAGGGCGCCGGCGGCACCGACAAGGCCGTCGCCGTCTATCAGCAGGCCAAGCAGATCTTCCAGGCCTTCATGGAGAAGGCCTACAGCAAGTCGGAGTACGACGGCGCCGTCAAGAAGGCCAAGGAACGGATGCAGGACATCGACGACACGGTGACCTTCCTCCAGGCAGGGGGTCCCCCGAATCCTCCTCCTGCCGCGCCTGCTGCTCCGGCCGGTTCGCCGGCCGACAGCAACGCACCGGCGGCAGCGCCGGGAGCACCGGCAGCCGCCGGCTCGGCCTCCCCCGCGGCCGGCGCCGCTCCCGGATCTTCCGCGGCTCCTGCGGCTGCCCCGGCCTCCGCTTCGCCCAAGAAATGACGGGAACATGCGCGACGCGGATCATGTCTGTACTCCGGAGCCACTGCGAGACGCAGCGGTGACGACGAATCGCGTTGACCTAGAGGCTGCTGGCACGTACACTTATACTGTAATTCCAGCGAACATTTGCGCTGCTGCTGGATTGACCGCGACTGGCGGTCGCCTCGACCCCTGCGAAGAATCCCGGAGCTAGATAAGGTCATGAAGCAGTCGAATCGGTGGTTGCTGGGTGGGCTCGTGGCCGTGGCGCTCGTCTTCGTCTCGGCGCAGTCGTTCGCGCAGGACGCGCCGCCCGCGGGCGGCGGAGCGGGTGGGGCCGGCGGCGGTGGTGGTGGTGCCGGCGGAGACTACGGGTACAAGTTCGAAGACGACCCCCTCGCTGCGGGCGGCTTCGGTCCCTCGGACGCGACGATCCGGGTGCGTCCCGGCCCGGTGCGCACGACACTGATTCGGCCGCGCACTTCGTTCGTTCCTGAGATGCTTAAGTCCGTAGAGAACATCTGAGTTTGAGCGGGGGCGAGCGTCACGACGCGCGCGAATGCGCGGGATAGAGGTTTATCGATGGACAGCCAGGACAAGGCGAAGGTCGCGCTCACGTTCGCGCTGTATCAAGGAGATCAGCTCGTACGCCGCGATGTCATTGCGCAGGACATCGTAAAGGTCGGCAAGGATCCACGCAGTCATCTGCGCGTGGACGACGAGCTCGCCTCCCGGATGCACGCAGTCATCGAGGTGGCGTCGCCCGAGGACATCACGCTCATCGACCTGGGCAACGAGCCCGGCACGCTGGTCAACGGCCAGCGAGTCAACAAGTGCAAGGTCCGGCCGGGAGACCAGATCCAGATCGGCTCGACGCTGATCGTCCTGGAGAACGCCGAGCCCGCCACGGCCGCCACGGCGGCGTCGCCGTTCGGTGCACCCGCGCCGGCTCCGTTCGCCGCGCCGGCTGCGGCACCCTCGGCTCCGGGCGTCCCGGCCGGGGTGCCCGCCAATCCGTTCGCCGGAGCGAACCCGTTCGCGGGCGCCCCGGCGGCGGCTGCGAATCCGTTCGGAGGAGCCAATCCGTTCGCGGCGGGAGCCTCGACGGTCGCAGCACCGTTCGCTACTCCGTCGGCGCCTTTTGCGGCGGCGGCGGCGCCTTACGCCGGACCAATTCCGACGATGGCTGCGGGCCCAGGTCTGGGCCTCGAACCCCCCACGGACGGCTCCGGGGGTGGTCCCGGCTATTCGATGGTCAAGAGCGGTCCGGACGTCAACCCGGATGAGGTCGAGGTCGCTCACGTTTCGGCCATCGAGGTGATGGTTCTCTGGGACTCGAACGTCCTGCACGTCTCCCATCTCACCCCGCCGCGTTCGTTCTACGTGGGCGAGGAGCTCGGCGACAAGAAGAGCGGTTGCGATTACTTCATCCCCAGCGAGACCCTCGGGACGACGCGGGCCCCGGTGGTCGTGTCGCGGGGCATCGGAGCGGCGCTCGTCATCCTGCCGCGGTCACGCGGGTACGTCGACATCCCCGGTCACGGCAAGGTCAGCCTGGCAGATCTCGTCGGGTCGGGTCGGGCGCGTCCGTCGTCCGAGATGAGCGGGGCATACGAGTACGAGCTGCCGCCCGGCGCCAAGGCTCGAATGGAGCTCGAAGGCAGCGCGCTCGCGTTCCAGGTGAGCGCGGTCAACGCGGGCAAGAAGGTCCCCGTCGGCTTCCTGGCGACGATGGAGCCAGCGGCGTTCCTGTTCACCGGCCTCTCGTTTCTCTTGCACATGGGTCTGGTCGCCGTCTTCGCCTTCTTCATGCCCAACATGCGGGGCGACGACAGCGAGGACATCGACCGCGACCAGATCCTGATGATGCAGAAGCTGCTCAACGCTGCGGCCGATCGTGAGCAGGAAGAGCGCAAGGATCAAGAGGTCACCGAGACCGCCCAGGACCAGAAAGAGGGCGGGACAGGCACCCGGGCGAAGGGCGAAGAGGGGTCGATGGGGAACCCCAATACCAAGGACAGCGGGCACAAGTACGGTGTCCAGGGTCCGAAGGACAACCCCGATCCGCACCTCGCCAAGCAGGCCGCCCTCCAGGAGGCGGCCCAGTTCGGAATGATCGGGCTCATCTCGACGATGGGTGGCGGTGATCCGAATGCACCGACTGCTCCGTGGGGCCGCGAGGAGTCGTCGGGCGCCGACGAGAAGAGCGCGCGCGGCAACATGTTCGGCGACACCATCGGCGATTCGTTCGGCGCGGGTGGGCTCGGCCTGTCGGGTGTCGGCGAGGGTGGCGGAGGGCGCGGCGAAGGCATCGGCCTGGGCAACTTCGGCGGCCTCGGTCACGGTGCGGGGACGGGCACGGGGCAGGGAATTGGTAGCGGTCGCGGCAGGCTCGGCGGCGGCCACCAGGTCAAGTCGCCGCGCATCCGCGAAGGCGCGACGAGCGTCAACGGGCGTCTGCCGCCGGAGGTCATCCAGCGCATCGTGCGCCAGAACTTCGGCCGCTTCCGGCTCTGCTACGAGAACGGGATGCGGAACAATCCGAACCTTCAGGGTCGCGTGACCGTCAAGTTCGTCATCGACCGGAGCGGTGCAGTGGGCATGACGGCTGACGGCGGGAGCGATATGCCGGATCAGGCCGTGGTGCAGTGCGTGGTGCGCGGGTTCGGCAACCTGTCCTTCCCCCAGCCCGAGGGGGGGATGGTCACGGTCGTCTACCCGATCATCTTCAACCCTGGCGACTGATGGTAGACGCGTGCGAAACCATTCTCGTAGACTGCCCGGCCTGATGAGCGCAGCCAAGATCCTGGTCGTTGCCGCGGCGGGCGTGCTCGCCGCCGCGTGCAGCCGGAACAACATCGAAGCGGTCAACCTCGCCAACGAGGGGGATCAAGCGAAGTCCTCCAACGTCGACGAGGCGATTTCCAAGTACGACCAGGCGACGAAGCTCGATCCGGATAACGCCCGCATCTGGTGGAAGCTCGTCCTTGCGTACGAGAAGAAGGAAGACTGGCAGAAAATGGCCAGCGCGTGCGTAGGCGCCGAGGAGGCGGCCTCCCGCGTGGAGAAGACGAAGGCGCACGCCGACTACTACTTCCGTCACGGCTACGCGCTCGAGCAGCTCGCCGAGGCCGGCCAGGGCGCCTGGGCGGACGTGAAGGCGCCGCTGCAGACGGCCATCCAGCTGGACCCGAACTACGCGACCGCTTACGGCGAGCTTGCCTGGGTCCTCCTTCATCTCGACGACGAAGCGGGCGCCATGCAGAACTGGACGAAGGCGCTCCAGACCAAGCCGGACGAGTCGCAGTACTACGAGATGCTCGCCGACCTGTACCGCCGGCTGATGTTCTACGACCAGGAGGAGCAAGTACTCCGGGAAGGCCTGTCGTTCGCCAAGCCGGACGACAAGCACCTGTTCAACATGCACACCCTGCTGGGCGACGTGTACGAGACGAAGGGCGACTTCTCCCGTGCCGTGAGCGAGTATGAGTCGGCGAAGAAGTCGTGCGACAGCAACCGGTGCAACGATCACAAAGAGGCGTACTTCTACCTCGGGTCCGCCTACGCGGAGCTCAGCCCGCCGAAGAAGAACGAGGCCATCCAGCAGCTGCAGTCGTTCTGGAAGATCACCTGCAAGGGGGCGAGTGCGGTCAAGTTCGCCGATCAGTGCGCCCAGTCGCAGGAAATCGTGCGGCGCATGGGTGGATCCCTCCAGTAAGTCTCACCCGGTTGCGAGGCCCCCTGCAGGCGAGCCGTCGCCGCCGAGCGCGGCGCGTGGCGGGCGGGCGGCCGTCTTTGTTCCGGCGCTCGAAAAATCGGCAGGGGCTGCGGCCTCTTCGGCGTATATTGTCGGCCGGGATGCCCTGAGCGGTCGAACCAACCGAGGCAATCGATGGAGCTAGAGGAGCGTCTTTCGTACCTGGAGAATATCGGCGACTGGCAAAGCCTCGTCGACGAGCTCGAGAGTGGGATCGCGTCTGGGGCCGAGAACCCGGTCAAAGCGCGGCTCCATCTGAGGCTTGGCCGAGTGCTCGAGTCCAAGTTTCTCGCGGCGGTCAAGGCGCTCAAGCACTTCCAGGATGCGTACAAGCTGGATTCTTCGCTGATCGAGAGCGTCGAGGCAGCGAGGGGCGTCTACTGGAACCTCGGCAAGCTGAACATGGTGCAGAAGCTCCTCGAGCTCGAGCTGAAGGCCGGCGCGGAGGGCGCCCGTGCCGCCGCGCTGCTCTCGGAGCTCGGCGACGTGCTCTGCGACGAGGGTGAGTGGGAGAAGGCGGCTGCGGCCTACGCCCGGGCTCTCGCCGCGAGCGGCGGCAAGGATCTCGAGGCCAGAGCGCGGCTCGAAGACGTTCAGCTCGAGCCGTCTGGGTGGCAAGACCACCTGGCGCCGCTGCTCCGCAGCGCGAACGAGACGAGCGATGCGAGGGCCAAAGCGCGCGCCTTCCTTCGCGCGTCGCGCGTCGCTCGCCGCTTCGCTCCGGAGGAGTCCGAGGGGATGTTGGCGCGCGCGTACACAGCGGATCCTGCGAACAAGCAGGTCGCTGCCCTGTACGAGAGGTTGCTCGGCGACGAGGGGCGACTGGACGCCCTCGCCCAGACGCAGGAGCAAGCGCTCCGGCAAGCGCAGGACCGCCGGGCTCGAGGCCAGCTCGCGCTCGCCTTCGGGACGCGCTGGGTCCAGAGGCACCAGAAGGTCGACGTCGGAGCGCGCTTCCTCGAGGAGGCGGTCAAGCTCGACTCCGCGAACGAGGGGGCGTTTCTCTTTCTGAGCGACGCGTACGGGAAGAAGGAAGGCGGATGGGAGCGCATTCTCACGATCGCCGAAGAAGCGGCGACCGGGGGACGCGACGTCGACGCGGCGTTTCTCCTCGCGCACGCTGGGACCATCGCCTGGCGTCAGCTCGGTAACCTGGTACGCGCGCGCGTGTCTTTCGAGCGGCTGAGCGCAATCGCGCCTGACCATCCGCAACTGCGGGCCTTCGAGGCCCAGATCGGCGAAGCCCTGAAGCCTCTGCACGCCTCCCATCAGACCGACGGCGGGGGTGCGAGCCCGGCCCCCGCCGCAGCTTCCGCAGAAGAGCAAGCGGCCCCCGCCGCTCCGCCTCCCCCTGTCGCGGCCGCTCCCGTCGACGAGGCGAAGATCGGGGAGCTCAAGCAGCAAGCGGAGAAGCAGGAGACGGCCAAGCGCTACAACGAGCTCGTCAAGACGCTGTCGCAGCTGGCCACGCTCGTTCCGGACCTGGCCGAGAAGGTGGCCCTCCACACGAGGGCGGCCGACCTCTACGTGTCCAAGTTCGCCAACCAGGCGGAGGCCGTGAAGGCCTACGAGGCTGTCCTGGGCATCGATCCCGACAACGGCCAGGCCGTCGAATACCTGCGGCAGATGTACGAGAAGCGCCGCGACTGGGAGAAGCTCCTCGGTCTCCAGCGCCGCGAGGCCGAGAGATTGCCGTCCGGCCCAGAGCGTGCCGCGAAGTTTCTCGAGATTGCCAAGCTCGCCACCGAGCGCGTGAAGAAGCCCGAGGTGTGCATCGATCTCTGGCAAGAGGTCCTGCACGGCGACCTGTCCAACGCCGAGGCGCTGGGCGCGCTCGCCGGCCTCTACGAGCGTGCGAAGGACTTCGGGAAGCTAGCGAGCGTCCTCGAGCGTCAGGCCGACGTCACCTTCGACGCGCCCGCGAAGATCCAGATCTACACCAAGCTCGGCACGATTTGCGGCGAGCGCCTGAACGACGACGACGGGGCGGTGAGGGCGTGGCACGCGTTGCTCACGCTCGACCCGAACGATCGGCGCGCGCAGGACGCCCTCAAGAAGAAGTACCTCGCGCTGGGCCGGTGGGACGAGCTCGACGTCTTCTACGCCGAGAGCGGCAAGTGGGACGAGCTGATCCGCATCCTGGAGCAGCAGGAGACGAAAGAGGCGAACGTCCCGGCGAAGATGTCGCTCCTCTTCAAGATCGCGCAGCTGTGGGCGGACAAGAAGCAGCGACTCGACCGCGCGTCGAAGGCGTACGAGAAGGTCCTCGAGCTGCAGCCGGACAACCTTGCGGCCGCGCGCGCCCTCGTGCCCATCTACGCGGCCGCAAACAACCCGAAGGCGCTCGCCAACGCGATCGAGATCAAGCTGGCTCACGAGGAAGACCGGGCGGCCAAGCTCGACCTCTATCGCGAGGCCGCCGCCCTCTACGAGGGCAAGCTGAAGGACCCGCAGAAGGCGTTCGACCGCTACCTGGGGGCGTTCGAGCTGGTCGCGGGCGGCGAGCAGACCAGCGACGACGTCGAGCGCGTCGCCGGAGTCACGGGGCGATGGGACGAGCTCGTGGCGGCCTTCCGTCGCTCGATCGCGGCCGCCGATGCGAGCGGCGACTGGGACACCGCAGTGATGCTGCGGCTGCGGCTCGGGCGCGTGCTGGCCGCGAGCCTCCAGAAGGTCGACGAGGCCCTCGACGCGTATCGCGCCGTCTACGAGGCCGACGGTGCGAACGCCGAGGCCATCGAGGCACTCGAGCGCCTCTACCGGCAGGCGTCGCGGTTCCCCGACCTGCTCGACATCTACGAGAAGAAGCGCGACCTCGCCGCGACGCCCGACGAGAAGAAGGCGAACAGCTACGAGATCGCCAAGCTGTACGAGAACGAGCTCGAGGACGTCGACCGGGCCATCGAGACGTACGCGCAGATCTTGGAGGACGAGCCCAGCGACGCTCGCGCGCTCGCCGCGCTCGACGTCCTCTACGGCCGTCTCGCCCGCTGGGAGCCGTACGCGGAGGTTCTCCGGCGCAGAATCGGGCTGGACGTCGGCGAGCGAGAGCTCATCGACCTCGAGTTCCGTCTCGGACAGGTGCTCGAGAAGCACCTGGGAGACCCCTCGGGCGCGCTGGAGAACTACCGCGAGATCCTCTTCGTCGAGCCGCAGCATTTGGGGGCCCGGGAAGCGCTCGAGGCGATGCTCGAGGGGGATGGCCGGGCCGAGGCGGCCACGATTCTCGAGTCGATCTACGAGGAGCGCGGCGACTGGTCGCAGCTCATCCGCACGCTCGAGATCCTGAGCGCCGTCGAGGGGGACGTCGAGAAGAGAGTTGCGCTCAAGCGCAAGGGCGCGAGGATTGGTGCCGAGCGCGTCGGAGACGCGAAACGGGCGTTTGCGCTGCTCGCGTCGGCCCTGAAGGACGAGCCGACGCTCGCCGACACACGTGACGAGATCGAGCGTGTCGCCGCAGGCTCGGGCGCGCAGCGCGAGCTCGTCGCGCTGTACGCGGAGCTGGCCGAGGGCGCCGCCGACGAGGTGCTCGCCCGCGACTACTGGATGCGCATCGCCGGGATCGACGACCGGCTCGGTGACGTCGATGAGGCCGCGGCCGCCTTCTACAAGGTGCTCGCGCTCGACCCCGCAGATCCCGAAGCCCTGGCCGCGCTCGAGAACCTCTTCACGCGCACCCAGCGCTGGAAGGACCTCATCGGCGTGGTCGAGCGTCGGGTCGAGTCGACCGACGACGCTCAGGTCAAGGAGGGCCTCTACGCCACGATGGCGCAGATCTGCGACGAGCGCCTCGGTCGGCCGGAAGACGCCATCGCAGCGTACAGGAAGGTGCTCGAGCTGGATCCGGCGAGCGACCTCGCGCTTCGCGCCCTGGATGGCCTCTTCACCCGCCAGACGATGTGGAGCGAGCTCGCGGAGAACCTCGAGGCGCAGCTCTCCTTCGCCCGGACGGAGGACGCCCAGCTCGCCCTGATGCTCCGCCTCGCCGGTCTTCGAGAGACGGAGATGGCCTCGGTCGACTCTGCGATCGAAGGATATCGACAGATCCTCGAGCGCGCGCCCACGAGCGAGGCGGCTCTGGCCGCGCTCGAGCGCATCGGGAAGGATGCCACCTACGAGCTCACGATCGCCGACCTGCTCGAGCCTCTCTATCGCAACGCGGGGGACTGGCAGAACCTCATCGGCGTTCACGAAGTTCAGGTGCGTCGGAGCGAGGACGTGGTCCGTCGCGTCGAGCTACTGCACCAGATCGCGCAGCTCTACGAGGACGCCGGGGCCGATCTCGGCGCGTCGTTCGGGACCCTCGCCCGGGCGCTCAAGGAGGACCCGGCCAACGAGTCGACGCAGCAGCAGCTCGACCGAGTCGCACGCGCCACCGGTCGCTTCGCCGATCTGGCGAGCGTGTTCGAGCAGCTGGCTCCCGGCATCGACGACGCGATGCTCGCCAGCGCGCTCTACGTCAAGAGCGCCCAGGTGCAGGAGGAAGACCTGGGCAACGCTTCGGCGGCCGTGTCGCTGTACCGGAAGGTTCTCGAGACCGATCCGCTGAGCCTCACGGCCACCGACGCGCTCGAGCGGTTGTTCCGCGCGTCCGAGCAGTACCAGGACCTTTCCCTCGTCCTGCAGCGCAAATCGGAGATTCTCGAGGAGCCCGCGGACAAGAAGAACGCGCTCTTCCAGGCCGCTGCCATCGAGGAGGACGTGCTCAACCGGCCGGAGGCCGCAATCGCGGTCTACGGCAAGATCCTCGAGATCGACTCGGACGACCTGCGGGCGATCGACGCGCTCATCCGACGCTCGCTCGACCTGTCGCGCTGGCCCGACCTGCTCTCCCTGTACGCGAAGAAGGCGGATCTCGTCGCCGACGTCCAGGAGAAGAAGGGCATCTACTACCAGGTCGGTGCGGTGTACGAGCGCGAGCTCGGTGACGTCCCGCGGGCGATCGACACGTACACCAAGATCCTCGAGCTCGACCCGGATGACCTACAGGCGCTGTCGCGGCTGGACGTCCTCTACGAGCGGGCCGAGAACTGGCCCGAGCTCCTCTCCGTCCTGACTCGCGAAGGCGAGATGACGGGAGACCCGAACGAGGCGGTCGGCTTCGAGTACAGGATCGCGTCGCTCTACGAGAAGCACCTCGAGGACGTCGCGCGGGCCATCGAGCTCTACCGCGAGATCCTCCAGCGCCAGCCGGACCACGAGCCCACCCTTCAGGCGCTCGAGGCCCTCAAGGACGGAGACCAGGACGCTCTGGGGGCGGCGACCGTGCTCGAGGCCGTGTACGAGGCGGCGAGCAACTGGCCTAAGCTCATTCGCGTTCACGAGGCCCAGGTCCAGCGCGCGTCGGACCCGTTCGAGAAGGTGGAGCTCCTGCATCGCATCGCCCGTCTGTACGAGGACTCGCTGGGCGATCACGCGGCGGCGTTCGACACGTACGCGCGCGCGCTCGCCGTCGATGACGGCAGCGAGCAGCGCGCCGGTCTCGAGCGGCTCGCGATGGTCGTGAACCGGTGGCCGGAGGTCGCGCGGCTCTACGACGCGCGGCTGGACGAGCTCGCCGCGGAGGACAACAAGGAGCGCTTCGTCGAGCTCGGCCTGCGCTGCGCGCAGCTGTTCGAGGTGCAGCTGGAGGACGTGGAGCAAGCCATCACGCGCTACCGTCGCGTCGCGGAGGCGGATCCGGAGAACGTCGCCGCCATTCGCGCGCTCGATCGCCTGTACGCGCAGGCCGAGCGGTGGGCCGACCTGGCCGGGATCCTCTCGCGGGAGGCCGAGCTGGCAGACTCGCCGGACGAGGCACTCGGGCTCAGGTACCGCCTGGGACAGATCCGGCAGATCAAGCTCGGGGACGTCGACGGCGCGCTGGCCGCGTACCGCGACGTCATGGAAGAGGCGCCGGAGCATCCGGAGACGCTCGCGGCGCTGGAGTCGCTCTTCGCCGAGGGCGTGAAGCAGGCGGAGGTCGGTGCGATCCTCGAGCCTCTGTATCGCTCGATGGGGGACTGGGAAAAGCTGTCGCTCGTCTACGAGGCGCAGCTCGCCCACACCAAGGGCGACGAGGAACGGATCGCCGCTTACCACCGGCTGGCCGAGCTGAGCGAAGACAAGCTTCTGGACCCCGCCAAGACGCTGCTCGTCTACATTCGCATGCTGAAGGAGTATCCGCTCGACGAGAAGGTGGGCGAAGAGGCCCCCCGTCTGGCGGGCTCGGTCGACGGCGGGTGGGAGATGCTGGCGAACGCCTACGCCGACGTGGTCGGTCTGCACACCGACCCGATCGTCCAGCGGTCCGTGGGCCAGCGTCTCGCGCGGACCTTCGAGCTCGAGCTGGGAGACGTGTCCAAGGCCGAGGAGACGTACAAGTACGTCCTCGGCGTGGACGCGACCGACGCGGATGCGCTGGCGAACCTCGACCGCATCTACGCGTCTCAGGATGCCTGGCAGGACCTGTCGGGGATCCTCGAGATGCGCGTGAAGGCGACGCGGGATCCTCTCGATCTCGTCGAGCTGTATGCGCGCATGGGTGAGCTCTACGAGACCCGGCTCGGCGACGTGGCGAACGCCGTGCGGGCCTATCGAGCCATCTTCGACGAGCTCGACAAGGCCCACGAGGGCGCCGTGGCCGCCCTCGCGCGTATCTACGAGCAGCAGGGCGCCTGGCAGGAGCTCGAGGCCGTCTACGAGCGCGAGCTGGAGAACGCGTCCGGCGACTCCGCCGAGGCGGAGATTCGCGCGAAGAGCGCCCGTCTGGCCTCGGAGCGGCTCGGCCGGCCGGACAGGGCCATCGAGACGTGGAAGGTGGTGCTCGACCTGCGCGGAGAGGACGCCGAGGCGCTTCACGCGCTGGCGGACCTGTACGAGGCGCAGGGGGAGTGGGCCAAGCTGGTGGAAATCCTGGAGCGCGAGCTCGACATCGCACCCAGCGACGAGGAGCGCGTGAGCACCCTCACGCGCCGGGCCCGCATCATGAGCGGCAAGCTCGGGCGCGACGACTCCGCGCTCGAGGACTGGAACCGCGCGCTCGAGATCGACTACGCCAACCTCGCGGCGCTGCGCGCGATCGCGGAGATCCGCCGCGCGCAGGGCGACGCGAACGAGCTCGTCGGCGCGCTGAACCAGCTTGTCGACCGAGCGGCTGCGCTGCTGGGTGGCGAGGAGCTGAGAGCCACCTTCCGCGAGCTGGGCAAGACGTACGGCGAGCAGCTCCAGCAGCCGTACGATGCTGCGGACGCCTGGCGCAAGCTGCTGGACGTCGGGGCGGACTTCGAGGCCATCGACGCGCTCGAGGCCATCTACCGCAGCGAAGAGAAGTGGACCGACGTCATCGACGTCAAGATGCAGCGGGCCGAGGCGCTCGCCGAGCCCGCCGACCGGATCGAAGAGTTCCGCAGCGTGGCCGCCCTCTGGCGCGACAAAGCCGGGGACCCCGACGGGGCCCGAGCCGCCTACGAGCGGATCCTCGAGATCGATCCATCGCACCGTGAGGCATTCGTCGAGCTCGAGAAGCTCCATCAGGCGGCCGCGCGCTGGGAGCCGCTCGTGGAGCTCTACCTCGCGCGCCTCGAGAGCGAAGAGGCGACGGCGCAGAAGACCGATCTCCTGCGCAAGATCGCCCGGGTCTTCGAGGAGAGGCTCGACGACAAGAACCAGGCGCTGGAAGCGCTCGTCAATGCTCTCGCGATGGATTTTCACGATCGCGACACGGCTCGGTACCTCGAGCGAATGGCTCAGGCGACCGGGCGGTGGGCCGAAGTGATCCAGACGGTGAGCGAGTGGCTCAAGCAGCAGACCGAGCCGGCGGAGCAGATCCGGCTCTGCCTGCACCTGGCCAAGTGGTACGGCGACGACCTCGGCCGGCCCGAGTACGCGCAGCCGTACTACGCCCAGATCATCCAGCTCGATCCGCAGAACGTCAGCGCGATGCGCCAGCTCGCGAGCCTCCACAAGAAGGCGGCGAACTGGCAGCAGATGGGGGCGACGCTCACTCGCGCCCTGGAGGTCGCGACTTCGGACATGGACCGCAAGGAGGTCCTCAGCGATCTCGGCGAGTTGCTCGATCTACACATGCAGCAGACCGACCAGGCGATCTCCTACTTCCAGCGCGCGCTCGAAGTGGACTCGCACTTCGTTCCGGCGCTCGAGAACCTCGAGCGCATCTATGCGGCGCGCGGGCAGAACCGCGAGCTCGTGGACGTGATGTCGCGCAAGGTGCCCGCACTCACCGACCCGGGCGAGATGGCGGCCACGAAGCTTCGCATCGCCCAGCTTTACGAGTCGAGCCTCGGCGACAAGCAGCGAGCGGCGCAGGTGTATCGCGAGATCGTGGACGCCGATGCCGGCAACTTGCAGGCGCTCCGGGGTCTGGCGCGATGCCACGAGGCGCTCGAGCAGTGGGCGGACCTCGTCCTCGTCCTCGAGAAGCAGCTCGAGGTGGTCACGACGGAGCGCGAGAAGATCGAAGTGCTGATGCACCTCGCGACGATGCACGAGGAGCATTTCCTGAAGGCCGACCTCGCGGCGCAGCGCCTCGAGCAGGTCCTCGAGATCGACGCGAACAACGAGGGCGCCTACTTCAAGCTGGAGCGAAGCTACCGCAAGCTGCGACAGTGGCTCGATCTCATCAATACCTACGAGCGTCACATCGCGGCGGCGGCCGAGCGGAGCACGAAGGTCGAGCTCTACGGCGCCATCGGGCAGGTCTTCTCCGACGAGGTCGAGGACGCGCCGCGCGCGATTGACGCGTACAAGAACATCGTCGACCTCGACGATGCGAACGTTCCGGCGCTCGAGGCGCTGTCGAAGCTCCACGAGAGGATGGGCGAGGCCGCCCAGTCCATCGAGTACATGACGCGCGTCGCCGACCTGACGGCCGACACCAAGCAGCGCGTGGACGCCTTCTACAGGATCGGCAAGGCTCTCGACGAGAAGCTCGGCGACCGGCTCGGGGCGCAGGGGCGCTACGAGACTGCGCTCGACCTCGACCCCGCGCACCTGCCTACGCTCGCGGCCCTGCGCCAGATTGCCATCGACTCTGCCGACTACGACAAGGCGGCGCGGTACCTCGACCAGGAGCAGACCCACACGCAGTCGCCGCGTCAGCGCGCGCGCCTTCTCGTGGAGCTCGGGAAGCTGCGAGACCAGACGCTCGGGGAGCACGCGAACGCGGTCCAGGCGTGGGAGGCGGCGTACGAGGCCGACCCGGAGAACGAAGACGCGGCGATGCCGCTCGCGGACGAGTACATCGCGCGAGAGGATTGGGCCAAGGCCGAGCCGCTCCTCGACCTGCTGGCGCGCAAGAGCGGAAAACGCGAGCGCGGCGAGCAGCACGCGCTCCAGAACAAGCTCGGCCGGGTGTGCGCTGCCCTCGAGAAGGACGAGAAGGCGCTCAAGGCCTACACGGCTGCGCACCAGCTCGACCTGACCGACCAGACCACGATCCGCGGCCTCGCCGAGGTCTCCTTCCGTATGAAGGACTGGGGCGCCGCGCTCACGAACTACCAGAAGGTCCTGACGGCCCTCGGCGAGGACGAGACGGCCGCGCGCGCCGACGTGTACTACAGGCTCGGCTGCATCAAGCGTGAGCAGGGCCAGGCCAAGCAGGCCATCAACAACTTCGAGAAGGCCCTCTCGGTCGACGCCACCCACCGAGCCACCCTCGACGCGCTGGTCGCGCTGTACGCGCAGCTGAAGGACTGGAAGCAGGTCGTCGCCTACAAGCGCCAAATTCTCGACAACGTCTTCGAAGAGGACGAGCGCTTCCGCATGCTGGGTGAGATCGCGGACGTCTGGAACGAGCAAGACAAGAACCGGCTCAGGGCGATCGAGGCCCTCGAGGAGGCGCGCGAGCTGCAGCCGCTGAACTCGGGGCTGCTCCACAAGCTCATCGCGCTCTATCAGGCGACCGAGAACTGGACGAAGATGATCGATACGCTCCAGACGATCGCGGACAACGAGAAGGACACGACCCGCAAGAGCAAGTTTCTCTACACGATGGCCCAGCTGTACCGGGACAAGGAGAGCGACCAGGACAAGGCCGTGGAGCTGTTCGGCGAGGCGCTCGACCTGAACCCGGGGTACCTGGAGGCCTTCGAGCGCATCAACAAGATCCTCACTGCGAAGAAGGACTGGAAGACGCTCGAGCGGGCGTTCAGGAAGATGCTTCGCCGGATGTCGACGGCCAACCTGTCGGACCCCGAGCTCGAGTTCAACCTCTGGCACAACCTCGGTCTCATCTACCGCGACCGGCTGAAGGACATGACGAGCGCCATCGAGGCCTTCAAGATGGCGACGCGCTTCAAGCCCGACGAGGCCGTCGAGCGCCAGATCCTGGCGGAGCTCTACGAGGCCACCGACCAGACGGAGGCCGCGGTCGGAGAGCACGCGCTCGTGCTGCAGAAGGATCCGATGCGGGTCGACCCGTACCGGAGCCTGTACAAGCTGTACCTGCGCATCCACGAATACGATCGGGCCTGGTGCATGTGCGCGGCCCTCGCGTTCTTGCGCAAGACCGACGAAGAGGAGCAGCGTTTCTTCGAGGATTACCGGCCGCGGGGGATGATCCAGGTCAAGAGCCGCCTGGACAACGAGGCGTGGGTGAGGGGTCTCTTCCACAAGGACGAGAACCTCTACATCGGCAAGATCTTCGAGATGCTCACGCCGGCGGCGATCGTCGCGAAGACCAACCAGCTCAAGGCTCAGAAGAAGCTCCCGGTCCTGGACCGCAGGTTCCGGCAGGACCCGGCGACGAGCACCGTCACGTTCGCGAAGACCTTCGGGTGGGCGGCGCAGGTCCTGGGCGTCCAGATGCCCGAGCTGTACGTCCGCAACGACGTCCCCGGGGCCTTGATGGCCGTGCCGTCGGTTCCGCCCGCGAGCGTCGCCGGTCAGACGGTGCTCACCGGGTTCACGCCGCAGGAGCTGACCTTCATCGTTGGCAAGCACCTGTCGAGCTACCGCGGCGAGCATTACATGAAGAACCTGTTCCCGACGCTCAACGAGCTGAAGGTCATGCTCTTCGCCGGCGTGAAGATTGTCATGCCGGACTTCGCCGTGGCCGGCGAGATGGCGCAGGCCGTCAACGCGACGGCCTCCGAGCTGATCAAGTACATGCAGCCCGTGCAGCGAGAGTCGCTCAAGCTCGTCGTGCAGAAGTGGATGGAAGACGGGGCCAAGGCAGATCTCAAGCGCTGGATGCAGGCGATCGAGATCACCGCCTGCCGTGCCGGCCTCGTCCTCTGCGCCGACCTCGAGATCGCCAAGAAGATCGTGGCAGCCGAGCCCCAGCTCCCCGGCGACCTGCCGCCGGCCGACAAGATGAAGGAGCTTCTCATCTTCTCGGTCAGCGAGCAGTACTTCGCGCTGCGCAAGACTCTGGGAATCGCCGTCGGCTGACCCGTTTTCGAGCAACCTTCTTCGCCCCGTGGCCGACGAGTGGTCATGCAGGGCGAAAGGAGGCCACCTCTGCCGTCTTCCATCGAAGAGTCTTGTTCTTCGGCGATCACCCTCGAGATGGCGCCGACGGTCGCTCCCCGGGCGTGGGTCGTGGAGCTTCAAGATGAGCTCGGGGCGCGGAGGGCGCCGCTCTCGGACGGCAAGCTGATCGTCGGCACGTCGTCGTCGGCGGATCTCGTGGTCCACGACCCGACGGTGAGCGGCAGGCACTGCGCGCTCCTTGTGCACGGCGGTGGCGTCGTCATCGAGGACCTCGGCTCCAAGAACGGCACGTACCTCGGCGGGGGACGCATCCGGGAAGCCTGGGGGCGCGCCGGTACCGCCGTCGCGATCGGCCGCTCCACGCTCGTCGTGGTGCCGGTGGAAGTGGACGAGCCCGAGGTGCCGCCAGGCGAGCCGCTGCCCGGGGTCGCAGGGGTGTCCCTCGCGATGCGGAGGCTCGCCGATCAGGTGCGCCGGCTGGCGCGGCATTCGCTGCCGGTGCTCGTCTCGGGCGAGAGCGGGACCGGCAAGGAGCTCGTCGCGCGCGCGCTGCACAGCGAGGGCCCGAGGGCGTCGCGGCCGTTCGTGGCGATCAACGTGACCGCCGTGCCGCGAGAGCTGGTCGAGAGCGAGCTGTTCGGGCACGAGCGGGGAGCGTTCACCGGCGCGCACGCCCGGCGGGAGGGCGCGTTCACCGAGGCCGAGGGGGGCACGCTGTTCCTCGACGAGATCGGGGATTTCCCCCTGGAAGCCCAGCCGAAGCTGCTCCGCGCGCTCGACGGATACGAGGTCCGGCGCGTGGGCGGGGCGGGTGCGCGGAGGCGCCCCGACGTGCGCGTCGTCGCCGCGACGCACGCGTCGCTCGAGCAGCGCGTGAAGGGCGGCGAGTTCCGTCGCGACCTCTTTCATCGCCTGGAGTGCTTCGTCGTCGCCGTCCCGCCGCTGCGCGAGCGCCGCGGGGACATCGGCGCCATCGCGCGCGAGCTCCTCGGCCAGCTCGCGCGGGACGTCGGCCCTCGCAGCCTGACGACCGCCGCGCTCTCGCGCCTGAGCGCGCACGAATGGCCGGGCAACGTGCGGGAGCTACGCAACGTGCTGTGCCGGGCGGCCGACGCGACGGCGCCCGCAGCCCGGATCGACGCGGAGGACGTCGAGCGGGCCCTTCGCCGCGACGCGCCTGCTCTCGCCAAGTGTCCGACCCCGGAGCGCGCCAGGGCGCTGCTGCGCGAGAACTCCGGCAACCTGAGCGCGGCGGCGCGCGCCGCCGGGATGCCGCGCACCTCGTTCCGCAAGCTCCTGACGGCGTGCGTCGAGCGGATCTGATAGTGTGACGAGCCGCATGACACGGCTCGCCGGGGCGGCGCCGCTTCTGCTGCTCACGGTCGTCGTGAGCAGTGCCTGCCCCGCGAAACGGAAGGCGGACGCGGTAGAGACCGCCGCACCCGCACCCGCCCCGGCCGCTTCCGCGGCGCCGGCGGAGCTCCCGGCGTCGGACGCCGTGTTCTCCGCCCCCATCGCTGCCGCTCGCGTCGGTCACGGCATGGTGGTCGCGGGCCTCGTGGCCGCGGAGGGGGTCCTCCGCGTCGCCGGGCTCGGTACCGGACAGGACTCCTGGATGGTCGACGCCTTGACCGGAGTCGCGTGGAGCCCGGACGCCGACCTGCGGCTGCAGGCCGTGGACGGCGGGCTGGCGCTCGTGTGGCGCGGCATTCTCCGGGGGAAGAACGGCGTCACGGTCGTGCCGCTCGGTCCCCGCGGCGAGCGGCGCGGCGAGCCCTTCGCGGCGGGAGGTACCCTCTGCACGACCACCGACGGCCTCGCATGGATCGACCCGCGGGAGAGTCAGCCCGCGCGCGTACGGGCGCGCCGCTGGGCGGACCCGGCGGTGCGCGACGCCGTCGCGGTCGCGCCCGACCGGACGGCGTCGCTCGTCTGCGGGGACCGCGCCGTCTTCGCGCTCGGCGACGGGGACGACGACCTCACGTCGGTGAGCTTCACCCCGGGCGACGCTACGCCGCGGCCCACCGTGCGGGCCATCCGCGACGACGATTTCGGCGACGACGAGGAGCGCGAGCACGAGACGTACACGACGTCCGACGACCTCGGCGTGGTGCGCGTGGGGGCCTCCGGGTCGGTGGCGATGCGCGAGCTTCCCCACGGCGGCGGCCTCACGGCGTGGCGAAAGCTGAAGCACCGCCTGTCGCCGGAGGACGACATCGTCGCAGTCGACGGCGTCGCCCAGGCGACCCTCGTCGTCTTCACGCACGAGGCGGCGGACGCGTGCGGCGGGGGCGGGGCGACGGCCGAGCGCGTGCGGGCGCTCCGGGTCGACCGCGGCACGGGGGGCGAGGCGTTGCTCGACCTCGCCCCCGCGAGCTGCGACGTGGCCAAAGGGCCCTTCTGGATCGCGGCCGCCCCCGGCGCGCCGGTCGTCGCGTGGGTGGAGCGAGGGGCGCAGGTCTCGCGGGGTGCCGCCCCCATCGGCGCCCTCGAGCTGCGCGCGGTGCGCCCGGACGGCGCAACCGCCAGCCGCATCGACGTCCGCGCGGACGCCCTCGTCGACGGCGGCTGCGACGATACCGGCTGCTTCGCGGCTGCGCTCGTGCGCGCTCCGGACGCCGACGGGACGACCCCCGGCCGGATCGTCGTCCTCCGTTATCCCTGAAGATCAGCCGCCCGGGCTCAGAACGTGCCGGAGAGCGAGAAGCCCCCGGTGGACCGGCCGATCACCGGCACGAGGACCGTCGTGCTGGCAGAGGAGTGACGCGAGTCGTCGCCCTTGCTGGAGGCCAGCCAGTAGATCACCGTGCCCAGCAGGGCGGCGGCGCCCACGCCCACCGCGATGTTGCCCATGAGCGCGTCGGTGTCGACGTCGTTGTTGTCGCTGGTGAACGCCGCGCACGCGGCCGCCAGGCTATTCTGCTGGGCACCCGTCGGGTGAGCAATGACCGACGGGTCGTAAGTGGGCGGGCTGCACCTCCGACCGCCGTTCGACCGGATGAGCGCCGCGGTGCTGTCGGCCCTGTTCTGCGCCTGGCCCTTCGCCACCGACATGCCGATCGCGACGCCCGCCCCGGCGAGAGTCAGCACTCCACCCACGTAGATCGGCGCCATGTTGTCCGGCGCCGCGAAGATGCTCTTCTTCGACACGCTGGCGGCCGCCTCCTTCTTCGGGGGCGGCTCGGTGGCCTCGCGCGGCGCCTCCGCGACCGGAGGCGGGCTCGCGGGCTCGGCTTCGCTCGTCTGCGCAGGCGCGGGCGGTGGGAACGGCCCCGCCGCGGCCGGCCGGGCGAAGCGCGCCGCGGCCTTCTCGCCCCCCAGGACGCTGACGCTCTCCGTGTCCGTCGTCCCGTCGGACGCCTTGAACTTCACCGTGTGCGCGCCGGCCTCGACCGACACGGGCTCGGCCAGCGGGGTCGTCCCGACCTTGTCGCCGTCGATCGTCACCTCGGTCCCGGGCGGGGCGATGACGTCGACGCGGCCCAGCTTGGCGTGTGTCTGCGCGAGCCCGTCGCTCGCGTCTGCGCGCTGCTTGTCGGTGATGTCCTTGCCCTCGCTGAGGAACTGCTTGAAGTAGCGCTCCCCCTCCAGAGCGTGACCGCTCTTGAGGCAGCTCCAGGCGAGGTTCAGCAGCACCGCCGGGTGTTTCTTCAGGGCATAGGCCTGGAGGAACGACACGCGCGCCTGATCGAACTCACCCTTGTCGTAGAAATCGACCCCCTCCTTGAACCGGGCCCGCGCCATCGCGGTCGTCGGGTCTTCGGCGGCGGTCTGTCCGCGCGACGGCGCGGCGAACGCCATGGGGGCGAAGGCAAGAAACAAGGCGGCTGCAATGGGGCGGGTTCTCATGGGCTCGGCTCGCGCGCGAATCCTGAACGCGGCTATGGCTTCGTGTAAAGCGCGTTCAGAACGGCACGTCACGAACGATCGTCGTGTTCCCGCTCTTCGGTCGGGCCGCCGGCTTCGGGGCAGGGGCATATGTAGGACGGGCGGGAGGAGCCGCCGCCGCCGCAACGTGGGGCGGGGGCGGGGGCGGGGCGGCCACAGGCTGGGGCCGGACGGGCGCAGCGACGGCCACCGGCGGGGTCGGTGGAGGTGCTGCGGGCGCCGGCGTCGGGGCGGGGGGCGGGGGCTCGGCTGCCTGCGCGGCCGTCGTCGCCTCCGGGGGAGGGGGTGGAGGGATGGCCGGGGCGTTGTCCTCCACGCGCCGCTGGGCCGTCGCTGCTGGCGCGGGGGGCGTCGGCGCGGAGCTGGAGCCCGCCCATATGCCCACGGCGGTCAGAACGACTGCTGCGGCGAGCCCCAGCCCGATCCACAGCGGCTTCTTCGACCGGCGACCGAAGGCCTCCTCGAGATCGACCGACGCGGCGGGTGGCCTGGGCGCCAGGGGCGCCGAGATCACGGCGGCGGGGCGGACCTGAGCGACGAAGGGTGACGGCGCCTGCGGCGCGATCAGCGCCGGGCGCACCGACACGGGAGTCGGTGCAGGGACCTGCGTGGCTGCGATGCCGGCGTTCACGATCACCGAGCTCTCCGGCTCGGGCGCGGTCGACACCCTCGGAGGAGAGTGCAGCCCGTTCGACGTCGGGGACCATGCGCGTACGTCGGCGTGAGTCCCGCCGCCCTGGAGCGCGCGGACGTCAGCCGGGGAGAGCGCAGGGGAGGCGGCGAACGGCGCGTCGTCGAGCTCCCACGAGGGGCGGAACGCCGAAGCCAGTCTCTCGAGGTCGTCCGCGGTGAGCTTGGCGGCGCCGAATGCCCCCCCCTCCCCGCTGGACGAAGTAGGCGGAATAGTAGGATAAGCCATCGCGTCCCAAGCCTAACATTTGACGCTGGGGTCAACAACGAGACGGGGGACGGCGCGGTCTGCGTAGATCGGTTGTATCGTCAGCTGGGGCTCGGACACTTGGCTCACCCGCGACCGGAGGTTAACCGCCTTTTCGCCCGCCGCCCAAGCCTCGCGGGCGTCGCCGTCGTGCTGGCAGGGCTGGCCGCTCCGGCGTGCGGGGAACGCGGCCCGGCGGGACCTCCCGACGCCGCGGCAGGCACCGCCGACATGGCGCGCGCCCGGGCCCTGACGGAGAAGGGGGTGCCCTTGCCGGGCCGGGCAGAGGTGCTCGCGCTCGCCGAAGCGGTCGAGGCGCAGGCCGTGCGCGAAGGGGCGGGCGCCCGCGCCGTGGACCTCCATGCGACCGCCGGGCAGCTCGTCGAGCGAGTCTGGCGAGCGGAGGGAAGGGAGCGGGACGCCGTCGAAGCGCTGGAGCTCTACCGATCGGCGTCGCGCGAGGCGGACACGCCGGGGGCCTGCGATGCCGCCATGAGCGCGGCGCGACTGGCGGCCGACGTCGGGCACGACGCGTCGATCGAGTACACGGAGATCTACCGGGTGCTCCGCCGGTTCGCCGCGACGCGCGAGGTCGACGCCGGGGCCGAGCGAGCCCCGCCCGCGTCGGCAGGCTCGACGGCGACGTGCCTGCGCCAGGCCGAGGACGCGCTCGCCGTCCTCGCGGCGTTCCGCCCGTCTCAGCGGGTGCTCGAGGCGATCGACGACAGCCTGCAGGGCGAGGGCTCCCTCGCGCACGCGGTGCCCGGCGCCATCGACGCCGGGGCCCTCGTTCCGGTCAAGCCGCCCCAGGTCGTGCGGATCGACTCCTGGCCGGGTCCCGGCGCCGCGCGCGTGGTGGTGGTGCTCGATCGGGCGGCGTCGTACAGGGTGGGCGACGAGGTGTTCGCCGGCGATCCGACGCCCCACACGTTTCTCGACCTGGACGGCGTCGACCTCGGTCGCGTCTCCAGAGACATGCCGCAGCCGGGGATCGTCACGCGCGTCCGGGCGGAGAGCACCAGCACGGGCTCGCGCGTGCTCCTCGACCTCGATGGCCATGCGTGGCGCCGGGTCTTCTACCTCGACGAACCGTACAGGATCGTGGTGGACGTGGCTCGCCAGCCGCCCGGCACCGCCGGGCACGGTCCGCGCTCCCTGTCACGCGTCGTGCTCGACCCGGGGCACGGGGGCAAGGACACCGGCGCCGCCGGACCGGAAGGTGTGAGAGAGAAGGACGTCACGCTGGACATCGCCCGCCGCCTCGCGCCAGTTCTCGTGGCCCAGGGAATCCAGGTCATGTCCACGCGCGACGACGACCGGTTCGTCTCGCTCGAGGAGCGCACCGCGCGCGCGAACTCCTTCTCTGCGGACCTCTTCGTGTCCATCCACTGCAACGCCAGCGAGAGCAAGTGGCGGCGCGGCGTCGAGACGTACGTCCTCGACACGACGCGCGACGAGATCGCCGCGCGCGTCGCCGCGCGCGAGAACGCGACCACCCAGGCTGCGAGCGCGGAGCTCGGGGCGATCCTCGGGGGCATGCGCCTCGCGGAGCAGGCGCGGCTGTCGGACCGCTTCGCGCGCCTGCTCGAGCGCTCGGCGATGGCCGCGCTGCGCATGAAGTACGAAGACGCGGTCGAAGGCGGGGTGCACCCTGCGGGGTTCTACGTCCTCGTGGGCGCGCGGATGCCGAGCGTCCTGTTCGAAACGAGCTACGTCTCGAACGTCGTGGAGGAGCAGCGCCTGGGAACCGCCCGGTACCGGCAGCTCCTGGCGGACGCGATCGCCAACGCCATCAAAGCGTACCGCGAGGGACGCTAGCGAGGCGCACGCGTCCGGCGTCCGTCATGCCGAAGAGCGTGCCCAGGCCCTCGTCCAGCCACTTCGGGGCGTCGGGGAAGTCGGACTCGACGATGGGTGCACGATCTCGTGCGTCAGGGTCGGCAGGAAGCCGCTCCCCCCGAGCCGTCGACGACGACCTCGCGCCGCCCGGGGTGATCGAAGCCGGAGAGGTCCGCTCCGCTCAGGCCGTAACGCTCGCGGGTCCACGAGTCGTAGTCTCCCCGCGACGAGAAGAGCCGCAGGGTCACCGGACGGACCGGGTCCCTTGCGAAGCGGCCCGCGTGGTGCGCGGCGACCGCCTGGTGGATCAGGCGGTCGGCCAGATCGAGCAGCGGTGTGGAGTCGACGGTGACGAGGGTGAAGCCGTCGGGCTCGGGACGCAGGAAGGTGGGTCGGTGGAATCGCCTGCGCACGACGCGGGCGAGGTCGTCGGGGGAGAGAGGGGAGCCGCGGGGTGCGCGAGGGGACGCGTCGGAATCGGGAGGGACGAGGGCCGCGTCGGGAATGGAGGCGACGGGTGCCGCGGCCGAGGGGACGGGTGGCGGAGGGAGGAGGGCGGGATCTGCGTATGGCGCCGGGTGATCACGCAGGGGCGTGCCCCGGTCGCAGGCCGAGGCGGTCAGGAGGAGGAGGGGGGCAAAGGGGCGCGCGAACAATGCGGTGAAGCTAGCGGAGGGACCGGCCGGGCGGGGCCGAGAGGTGCTCGGGGGCGCGAGGGGAGCGGGCGGGGCGCGGGGGGGAAGCGGGCGGGAGCGCGTGGGAGGTGCTCGGGCCGGCCACCGGCGGGGACGGGTGGCGGGTGTGAAGCGGGCGATCCCGCGGGGAAGGCGCTCGGGGGGCTGGCGGGAAGCGGCTTGCCGCGCGGGCCGGGCGGTCGGGAAGCGGAGGGAAGGGGCGTACCCGGAGGCCCGGGCGGAGGGGAGGCGAGGGGGGACTGGCTTACCCGGCGGGGAGAGCGGTCAAGGGACCGGGGACGGCTGTGAAGCCGGCGGTTGGAGGGGATGGGGCGCGAGGAGCGGCGACCCGGGCGGTAGGGGTAGCTAGCGAGCGCCCCGAACGCGCGATCGACGGCGGCAACCAGTTCAACGCCCAGTCCAGTTCGCTTGGCTTCGTACCATTCGGCTGCCTGAGCGAGTTCCTCCTCGACCTCCGGCAGAACCCGCAGCGACTTCACGTGCCGCCGAGTCGCCTCAGGATGCGAGCACGCGCATCGTTCCAGTCCGCCGCCGGCTCTTCGCGGGCATTGGCCGCCTCAACGCGGCGATCGAGCTCCGCGAGCCACGCCGCTTCCCAGTCCGCGTCGCGCGGGCCATCCACGCTCGCGATGATCTCCGATGCAAGCTCGAGGCGTTCCGCCTCTGGCAACGCGAGCACGTCCTCCAGGAGGCGACGAGCGGAGCTGGTCATGGCGGTAGTGTAGCGCGGCGGGGGCCGGATAACGCGGAGCCGCAGGTGGTGGCGGCCGTGGGCGGGACCGCTGCGCGCTCACCCCCACCCGACCGCAATCGATCCCTCGAACGGCACCCACACGTCCGCAACCCCTTGATCAGTTGCAGGCCTGCGCAACTCTGGCTGGACCACAGGCTCACGGGCTTGTGGTCCAGGCTGTCTTTCAGGCGGTAAGGCGTCCGGTCGAAATTAACGACTCCGAAGGAGCGAAAAACGCCTGGATTTCAGCGTCGCGAACTCCGGCATGGAAGCGACAATATGGACCGGGCGCCTAACCGGGCGTGGGCTCGTCCTTCTCGTCGAAGTTCCTCGCCCAGCCCGCGCCTACCGCGTGATGGGCTCGCGTCGCTGATTGTAGACGCGCACAACGAGCAGGCCGTCCGGTGTTCGTTGGTAGTAGACGCGAAACGGAGGGAAGGGCCAGCCACGCACGCGTTCTCCGTTGCCGAGGACGTGCTCGGGTCCCTCGAGTGGCTCCGCGGCGAGGCGCTCGACAAGACTCACGATGCCGGTCGCGAGTTTCTCCCCGGCCGGAGAGTTGCGGGTGACGAGGTAGTCGAGCACCGCCTCGATATCGGCGAGCGCCTCCGGTGACCAGATGATGCTCAACGTCGGGCGCGCTGAAGGAGACGTTCGCGAGCCGCATCGTGTGAGACGCCCCTGCCGGTACGGACAGACTCGAGCGCGATGACTAGACCCTGCTCCTCTTCCGGCGTGAGCGTGTCGTCAGCGCGCTGGATGATGTACTTGCCGGCGGGTAGGCCGCGCAACTCCGACGGGACGTCAGCGCCGTTCCAGTCGATGATGGTCACGTGGGCAGTGTAGCGCACGACCCTACGTCGGACCATGCGGATGCTACCTGAATCGGCTCGGATTCCATCTCCTTGAGGTCGGCGCCGCCCTTCAGCCGACTTTACCGAGCGACCTCCGCGTGCGATCGTGCGCGCCGTCGAGCGACGACGCATGCGGCTCTCACCGACTCCCCGCTGGACTGCCGCGATCGTCCTCGCAGTCCTACCCGCGCCAGCGTTCGCGCAGGCCGAGCCCACGCCTTCGTTGCCCGCCCGGCCAGCGTCTTCCGCTACTGCGCCGCCTCCGGCTCCCGGCGCGCCCACGCCTGCGGAAATGGCTCCGTCGACTACACCGGTGCCACCTCCCGCGACCGAGTCGCTACCCGCGTCGGCACCGGTTCCTCGATCCCCGTGCGCATGCCGTCACGACGGCTTCTACCCGTACGTCGTCCACGTCCTGGACAAGGGAATCTCGTACGAGGAGGTCGCCGGCGTCTTCGTCCGTGTGAACTCCGCGCCTCCGACCGCCTGAAAGACGCGGGGGGTTGAATCGCGAGGGGGGACGGCCAGCAAAGGAACCCTTTTGGCACGGTGCAGCCGTACTGGAACGTGGTCTGATTTGGCTGGTGACCGACGGGGGCCGCGCCGGGCCGCATGGCTCAGTCGAAGCCTCCGTCGTACGGTCCAGCCGTGCACTCGGTCGTCGCATTCAGCGTCGCTCAATCAGGACCGCAGCTTGTCACACACCGACGGGCACGTGACAGGAACCGAGCGTGCCGCACGCTTGCGCCCCGAATGGGCCTACGACCGTCTACCCGCCCGCGTCAGAATCGACCCAATCCCGCGCGGCGCGCGGCGGCTGCGCGGCCCCCTGAATCACGCGGTCCCGCCACCGAGCGACGACCGCCTTTCTGGCGCACCTTGCTCACCGTGCTGGCGCACCGGGCGCAGAGCGCCGTCGTCGCTGACCTCAACCATCAGACGCAGACCGCGGAGGCAACACCGCGTCTCCGCATGCTTCATCCCGCGACCGCAACGAATCCGGCCGCGAGGAAGAGCGTGGCCCAGGTCGGCAAGGCGGGCGTTCCGGGGGGCGGGGGCGGTGGGGTGGCGGCGCTGACATTCGTAGCCGACGCCTCTATCGCCCTCCCGAGTCGAGCGCGCGGAGGGTGAGCATCTCCGAAGGGGGCGAGCTCGTAGCGCCCCGACTGGACCGACCGGACAGCACGCGCCGTCCGAGCCCCCGAGGAGATGCTCACCCTCCGCGCGCGTGCGCTCTCTCGCGACGGAACTGCGAAGGTCCGACGTCACTGGCCGTGCAGGTACGCCGTGACCTGTGCCTCGCCGTGCTCCCGCAGCGCGGCGCAGAGGCCCGCCTGCTCGAGCGCCTCGTCGAGAGGGCGCCTGGCGCCCTCCACGTCGCGCGTCGCCGGGACGAAGAAGGCCTGCGCGTCGTCGCGGCCAGCGGTGGAGCACATGGTCCCTGCCACCTCCATCAGCTCGCGGGCGAGCGAGCCGGGCAGACGGGCGCGTAGCCTCGGCCAGTTCTCCTTCTCCCACGCATAGAGCACAGGCCGGGCGGCGCGGTGACCGGCTGCGCTTCCAAAGAGATGGCGCAGCTCCGAGAGCTTGAGCTCGTCAGTGAAAGCCAGGTCCAGCGCCTGCCGCAGCACCGCCGGGTCGTCGAAACACCCCATGGCGCGGATGGCCAGGATGCGAGCCTCGGGCGTTCTGGCCGTCTTCGTGGCCGCTCGCAGCTCGCCGAGGCGGGCCTCGCCGGCGCGCATCGACGCCAGGGGCAGGGCCACCGCCGCGGTGTCCGGGGGAACGCTCGCGGGGTCTTTCAGCCAGCGGGCCGCGTAGACCTCGGCCTCGCGGAGGGTCGCGTCGTCGCCGGCGAGCTCGCCCATCGTCCACAGCACGCTGCGGCGCTCGAGCGCCTCGTCATCCTGATCCTTCGTGGCGGCGCCCCGGCCCGGCTCCCAGCCCAGGCGCCGCTTCGCGCCGGCCAGCCGCGCGGCGACGTACCTGCGGAAGGCCGGGCGCGCGCCCTCTTCGACCAGCGAGTGCTCCACGCCCCGCAGCACCGAGATCACCTGATCGACGACCTGCCGGCTGGTCTCGCCGTCGAACGCCCCGAGCGCGTCCAGCAGCGGGCCGGGCGCGGTCCCCTGCCTCACGCCGGCCCACGCGTTGGATACGAATCCGAGACGATCGGCGACCCCCAGCTGTCGCACGCCGCGCGCGAGGGCAACCAGCTGCGGGCGGTCGAGCAGGAAGCGGTAGTAGCCGGCGAGGTCGGCGTTCGGATGGATCCACGCCGGGCAGCGCGGTCCCAGATCGCGCGCGATGGGCTCTGCCCCGAGCGTGAAGCAGCTCTTGGTCTTCTGCACGTCGCTGGCGATGCACACCGGCACAGTCCAGGTCCGCGGCGGGTCGCCGCCTGCGCCGAGCGGCCGCCACTCCGACTCGCGGAGCTCGAGCTTGCCCGCGCCCGCGCCCGAGCACGTCGAGGTCGCCAGGACCTGGGGCACCCCGGAGTGGTCGAGGAAGTCGGCCGCCAGCCGCCCCACCTGCTGCCCGGACACGTAGTCGAGCGAGGCGAACAGGTCCTCGGCGCGGGCGTTCTTCCAGGCGAACTCCTGGAGGTAGCGCTGGACGCCGCGGCGGAACGTGTCGGCGCCGAGCCAGCTCTCGATCATGCGCAGGACGGCGGCGGCCTTCGCGTACGTGATGCCGTCGAACGCCTCCATCGCTTCCCCGGTCGAGCGGACCGGTTCGCGGACGGCGCGCGCGCTCTTCAGAGCGTCGACGTCCATCACCCCCTGGGTCTCCGCGATCTGGTCGATGGTGGCGCCGAAGCTCGGTCTCCACGCGTCGACCACCTTCGCCTCGGCCCAGGTGGCGAAGCCCTCGTTGAGCCACAGGTCGTCCCACCACTGCATCGTCACCAGGTCGCCCAGCCACTGGTGCGCGAGCTCGTGGGCGATGACGGCTATCTGCGTCCGCCTGAGCGACGTGGTCGCGCTCTGCGGGTCGACCAGCAGGAGCACGTCGCGGAACGTCACGAGCCCCGGGTTCTCCATCGCCCCGGGGCCGAAGTCGGGCACGGCCACGAGGTCGAGCTTCGGGAACGGATAGCGCACGTCGAAGTACTCGCCGAGCTTGGCGACGAGCGCCGTCGCGACGTCCAGGGCGAGGCGGGTCGGCCCGGCGCGCCCCTTGGTGGTCACGACCCGGATGGGGAACGGCTCTCTCTGCCCCTCGGCGACGTCGAACTCGCCGACGGCGAACGCTACGAGGTAGCTCGGCAGGGGAAGGGACGTCTGGAAGCGATGCGCCACCATCCCGTCGGCGCCGTCCGTCTGGGAGACCTCGGGGGCATTGGCCAGCGCCGTCGTCCCGCGGGGTGACACGATGGTCACGTCGTAGGCGGCCTTGAAGCCCGGCTCGTCGAAGCACGGAAAGGCGCGGCGAGCGTCGTTCGCCTCGAACTGCGTGTACGCGTACCAGCGCCCGTCCTCCTGGACGCGATAGAGACCCGCCAGGTCGGGGGCGAACGGCGCGTCATAGGCGATCTCGAGCTGGGCGGGGCCCGCCTGCAGGGGGCGGTCGAACGAGAGCACGAGCTCCTCCGGGGCGACGCCGCCCCTGGCGAGTCGCGCCGCGGCCCTGGCCACCCGCTCGACCCCGTTCGCGCGCGCCACGGCGCGCGCCACGTTCATGTCACGCGCGTGCAGCACGACATACGAGGTGGGCCCCGGAACGTCGATCTCGATCGTGGTCACCCCGGAGAAGCGGGGCTGGGTCGGGTCGATCTTCAGGACGAGCGAGTAGCGGCGCGGCGTGGCCGTGAGGGGCAGCCGCCCGTCGTCGAGCGGTCCCGGGGCCGGGGGAGGGGGAGGCGCGCTGGCGACGGACGGTTCGCCCGCGGCCGCGCCCGCCCCGTTCGCCGGTCCGTGCGCCGCCGCGCAAGCGCAGAGAGCCGCCGGAACGAGCGCGAGCCAGGTGGAACCCACTTTGTGCATCGTGAACGGCTACAGTAACGCGGATGGCTCTCTGGCGGTGCTCCGCAGCCACGCTCTCGTCGATGCTCGCCTGTCGCGAGGTGAGCGCCCGCGACGTCGTCCGCTCCCTGCTCGATCGCATCGAGCAGGTCGAGCCCCGCATCCACGCCTTCACCGAGGTGCTGCGCGACGAGGCGCTGGCTGGCGCCGACGCGTCCGACGCGCGCCGCAAGCGGGGAGAGGCCCGCGGGCCTCTCGACGGGCTACCGGTCACCGTCAAGGAGTGCTTCGACCTCGCCGGACGCGCCACGACGCTCGGGCTGCCGTCGTGGCGGGGGCGCGTCGCGCAGCGAGACGCGGCGCTCGTCGAGCTGCTGCGCGAGTCCGGCGCGGTCGTCCTCGGGCGCACCAACCTGTCGCAGACGATGCTCTATGTCGAGGCGAGTAACCCTCTGTTCGGGCGGACGTCCAACCCCTGGTCGCTCGCCCACACGCCGGGGGGATCGTCCGGTGGCGAGGGGGCCGCCCTCGCGGCCGGCATGTCGCCGCTCGGCATCGGGACCGACATCGGCGGGAGCATCCGGACCCCGGCTCACTTCTGCGGCGTCTGCGGGATCAAGCCGACGCTCGACCGCCTTCCCATGCGCGGCTACCGCGCGGTGCTCGTCGGCCAGGAGGCCGTGCGGGGGATGGGCGGCCCGATGGCGCGCACGGTCGACGACCTGGCCCTCTTCTTCCGCTCCCTGAGCCCCGAGCGCATGGCCGCGCTCGATCCCCGCGTGCCGCCGCTCCTCTGGGAGGAGCCAGCCGCCGTCGCGGTCGAGAAGCTCCGCGTGGGCACGTACGTCGACGACGGGGTGCTGGCCGCCTCGCGCGCCGTCGCGCGAGGGGTCGACCGCGCGGCCTCCGCGCTGCGGGCGCGCGGGTGCGAGGTGGTCCCGTTCGAACCGCCCGACGTGCGCGGACTGCTCTCCATGTACCTGGGTGCCCTCAGCGCCGACGGGGGCGCGGCTCTGCTCGCGGCGCTCGCCGGCGGCGAGGTGGACCCCGTGCTCGAGCCCATGAGGAGGCTCGCGCCGGTCCCCGGCTCGGTGCGCCTCGTCGCCGCGCGCGCGGCCCGTGCGCTCGGACAGCCGAACTTCGCGCTCATGCTCGAGTCGATGGCGGAGAAGACGGTCGCGCAGCTCTGGCAGCTGACCGACCGCCTGCGCGCTCATCGTGCCGCGCTGCTCGAGGCGATGGATCGCCAGGGCGTCGACGTGCTGCTCTGCCCGCCCTTCGCCACCGCGGCGCTCCCTCACGGGGAGTCGAAGAACTTCACGCTCGCGTCGAGCTACGCGATCCTCTTCAACGCGGCGCAGCTGCCCGCGGGCGTCGTCCCCGTCACGCGCGTGCGCGACGACGAGACCGCGCGCGTCGCCAGCAAGGACTGGGTCGAGCGCCACGCCGCCCGGGTCGAGGCGCAAGCGGCGGGGCTCCCGGTCGGCGTTCAGGTCGTCGGGCGCCCGTGGCACGACCCCGTCGTCCTCGCCGCGATGCGCGCGATCGAGGCGGACGTGTCGCAGAGCGAAGGCTTCCCCCGGACGCCAGTGGAGGTCGGCGCCTAGTGCGCGCGACCGCAGCCCTTCACGTCGCCCTCCTGCTCGCGGCCGCGGCGCTTCCCGCCTGCGGGCAGTCCACGGGCCCCCACGCGACGGCGGCCCCGGACGCAGGCGCCGA
>PLYU01000243.1 GCA_003153495.1 Myxococcales bacterium | reverse complement strand
TTGGCAGCGTGCCCGCGCGCTCCTTTTCGCGTGCGCCTTCTCCTCCTTCCCCCCGCTCCGGCGGGGGGAAGGCCGGGTTGGGGGGCTGCGAGGCCCAGGGTGCCTTCTTTCCGCTAGGCGCGCGACGTCGTGGCGCACCCTAAATTACGGCCTTGCGTGCGTAGACTCGGCGCCTCTTTGCGAAAGTAGGGCTAGTACTCGCCGAACAGATCCTGGATCCTCGACTCGAGCGCGATGGCGATCTTGTAGAGCGACGAGATCGACGCGCTCGACTCGGCCCGCTCGATCTGCGAAAGGAGCGACACGCTGAGCCCCGTGCGTCGCGCCATCTGCTTGAGGGTCAGGTCCTTCTCCTTGCGGAGGTTTCTGATCGTCTCGCCGATGACCTTGTGCAGGAGCTCCTCGGGCGTCCGCGCGAGGCCCTTCTTGCGCATCACCCGGGAGATGACCTCGCGGAACTCGTCCACGTTGAAGGGCTTCTTGATGTAGTCGACGGCGTCGAGCTTCATCGAAGCGACCGCGCTCTCGAGGTTCGGGAACCCCGTGAAGATGACGACCGCGATGTCGGTGTCGAGCTTGCGGACGCGCCGCAGGACCTCGATCCCGTCGAGCTTCGGCATCATCAGGTCGAGGATGATGAGGTGATAGCCCCCGTGGCGGACCTCCTCCTCGACCCCCGTCGGGTCGCTGAGGGTCTTCACCTGGAAGCCGTCGCGCTCCAGGAGGGTCTGCATGTACTCGCAGATGGCCTTGTCGTCGTCGACGATGAGGATCCTAACGGCGGGGAGCTCCGGCGGCGGCATGGGCGTCTCCTGATCCGTCCGCTCTGGAATCCGCGAGCGGACGTTACAGTCACGCTTAACACGCTCCGCCGTAGGCGGGAAGGGATGAGACGCAATTGTTGCAGCAATTACGAGTGAATAGCATGATTGCAGCGTAGGCGGAATGGCTCCTGGGGCCCAGCTCGAGCCTCGGGTCGGGGCGGCCTTTTGAATCGCGTTGACGAACAGGCCCGCGCCCGCCATAAGGGCGGGCCCGCCGCGCGCGTTCGCCGGAGCGCGACCGTGCTCGGCGGAATCGGGGCGTAGCGCAGCCTGGTAGCGCACTCGGTTCGGGACCGAGGAGTCGGAGGTTCGAATCCTCTCGCCCCGACGAAGAAACGGAAAGGGTGGAGACGGCGCTGGGTTACGAAAGTGACCCGTCGCCGTCGCCCGCCAGTTGCCCGGGATCCTCGACGGATGCTCGCCAGCGTCGAAGCTGTCCATAGATGCCTTGAGCTAGTCACGAGAGATCTCCCCGTGCGGCGGATCGAGCGACTCGCTCGGGCCGTCGGGCTCTTCGGGCTCCTCGTCGGGAAGCTCCTCCGGATCGTCCGGCTCCTCGTCGGGCTCTTCGAGCGGCCACGTGGAGGCCGGCTCGGGTACAGTCTGGCCGTTGAAACGTACTGCCCCGTTCACCCTCGTGGCACTGGCAGCGGCCTGCGGGAGCCGGACGGGGCTCGACCCTTTCCCCGCGGAGCGGCCCGCGACCGCGCCGTCCGTGCAGGCGCCCACGGCCTGCGGCCCCTCGACGTGCGCCGGTTGCTGCGACGGCGACGGAGCCTGCCAGCCGGGGACCGCCGTGGCCGCGTGCGGCGAGGCAGGGCGCGCCTGCGTCGGGTGCGATCCGGCGGTTGACGTGTGCAGTCCGGACCCTCGCAACCCCGACGGCCAGGTCTGCTTCAGCCCGTGCGCTTTCAAGGCGTGCAACTACCACTGCTGCACGCCGGCGGGGGAGTGCGTGGCCGGTGACTCCGACGACCGGTGCGGGAGCACCGGGCAGATCTGCGCGAACTGCGCTGGCGCAGGGCAGGTCTGCGACACGTCGAGCTGGCCGCACGCGTGCGTATCGCGTTGACCCCGGGGAGGAGGCACCTGCGCCCTGCCTGATTCTGGTGCGAGCCGGGTACTGAGATGCCCGGAGGCCGGAAAGGATGGCGCGCATGTCCAAGCACTGGACCTTGTTCCTGCTGCTCGCATCGGGCTGCGGCACCGGGATCAACCCGCAGTACTGGGCGACGGGGGGCGAAGCTCCGGCTCCCCCGGACTCGGGCGCGGGCGGCGCTCGGGCAGGCGGCGGGAGCAGCAGCGGCGCGGGCGCCCCCTCACCGGGGAGCGGCGCCGACGCTGGAAACGGCGTCTCGGAGGTCACTCCGAGCGGGGTCGTGGCCGACTCGGGGAGCGTCGTCGTCCCGCTGGACGACGCGGGCAACGTGTCGAGCGGTGACTCCGGCGGTGGCGGGGCGCCGGACGCTGCGAGCGTGGTGGATGGCGGCGGAGGCAATCCGTACGGCACGCCGCCGCAGTGCTCGAGCGGGCAGACGGGGACCACCGGCCAGACCGCGCTGATGCAGCCGGGTTCGTCGTGCGCCTCGTGCCACAAGAGCGGCAGCGACGCCAACCCATTCACGATCGCGGGGACGGTCTACAAGACGGCTCACGAGCCGACCAACTGCAACGGGGTGAGCGTGTCGGGCGCCACGGTCGTCATCAGCGGCGCCAACGGCGCGACGCTCACGCTCGCGGTCAACGCCGCGGGGAACTTCATGTCCACGCAGCCCGTCGCCCTCCCGTACCAGGCGAAGGTCGTCTACGCCGGCGGGACCCTGGCGATGAGGACGCCGCAGACCGTGGGCGACTGCAACTCGTGCCACACTCAGTCGGGCGCCAGCGGCGCGCCGGGTCGCATCATGCTTCCGTGAGCGCTCTCCGGGGAGAGACCGCTCACTGATCGAGCAGCTCTTTGATTTGCTTCTCGATCTCCGCCTCTTCGCCGTCGTGGTACCCCACGTGCGCGAAGCGGACGACGCCCGCCTTGTCGACGATGAACGACGAGGGCATCGTCTCCGGCTTGTAGTGCCGCGCGATCGATTTGTCCTCGTCCCACGCGAGCGTGAACTTCGCGCCGCCGTAGGCGTCGGCGAAGCCGGGGATCTTGTCCCTGTCGTCGGCTTCGTCCTCGCTCACCCCGATGACGCGCAGGCCGCTCGCGGCGTACTTGGCGCGGAGGTCCTCGAGCTTGGGGAACGACTTCTTGCAGGGCTCGCAGAACGTGCCCCAGAAGTCGACCACCACCACGTGACCGCGCAGGCCGCTCAGAGACACCTCGCCCCTGGCCTTGCCGATCGGCTTCACGCTGAAGTCGGGCGCCGGCGCTCCGATCAGGCCCCCCTTGTCGGCGGCGGACTCGGCTCCCCCCACCTCGGCCGCGCCGCAGGCCACGAGTGACAGCGCCGCCGCGGCGAGCGCTGCGCGAAAAGGTCCGTTTGCGGCGTCGGTTCTCATGAGCTGCGAGCCTTTCTTCGGGAGGGGAGGGAGAGCTACTGCACTTTCGCCAGCGCCTCGGCGAGGCGGTCGGGCGTGACGAACTCGGTGAAGCGGAAGGCCTCGCGGCCTCCGTTTTCGAGCAAGAGCACGACGGGGAGGCCCTCGGTGGCGCCGTACTTCTGCCGGATGCGCGCGACGTCGGGATCGTCGTCGTTCGAGCTGTCGACGTGGAGGGCGACGAAGCGGGACGCTTCGGCCTGGACGCGGGGGTCGGGGAAGGTCTTCTCCTCGAGCTCCTTGCAGGCGCCGCACCAGCTGGCGCCGAAATCGACGAGCAGCGGCTTGCGCTCGGCGTCGGCGCGGGCGATCGCCCTGGCTTCGTCCGACTCCCAGGCGAGCCCGGCGGCCGGCGCGCCGGAGAGGCCGCTGCTCGCGGGCAGCTGGTGCCAGGTCACCACCATCCAGAGCCCCGCGATGGCGGGGACGATGGACGCGAGCCTGGCCGGCCTGGACCAGCGCGCGAGCGGGGAGCGGCGTCGCTCGGCCGCCATGTGTACGCCCGCGAGGCCGAGGCCGACCGTGAGCACGCAAGCCCCGGCCGCTGCATAAAGCTGGTCCGGGCTCGCCAGCCGGTGGAGCACGCTCCTGGGGAGAGCGTCGCGCACGTAGGCGAGCGCCATGTACGCCAGGGCGACGCCGCCGACCCACTTGATGCCCATCATCCATGCGCCCGCCTTTGGAAGGCTCACGGCGAAGGTGCCGACGACGAAGAACAGCGTCCCGAGCCCGAGCCCGTACAGGGCCATCGCGGCGGAGCCGAGGGCGACGTTGTGCGTCGTCGCGATCCAGCCGAGCAGGCCGAAGAGAAAGGGTCCGACGCAAGGGGCGGCGACGACTCCGCAGACGAGGCCGAGCAGGAACGCGCCGCGGTAGCCGGCGCCGCCGACCGTCGAGAGTCGGTTGTTCAGGCTCTGGGGGACGGCGATCTCGAACGCGCCGAAGAGCGAAGCAGCGAGGGACAGGAACACGGCGGCGATGCCGGCGACGACCCACGGGTTTCCGAGCGCGCTGCCGAATCCCTTCCCGGTCAGCGCGGAGGCCACGCCCATCGGGGCGAAGAGGCAGACGATGCCGACGACGAACGTCAGCGAGAGCAAGGCGCCCTGGACGCGGCTCCGGGCCTCCCTCGCTCCGAAGACCGAGACCGTGATGGCGATCATCGGGTAGACGCAGGGCGTCAGGCTCGTGGCGAGCCCGAAGACGTAGCTCGCGCCGAGCGCGACGAGCGCTCCGTGCGAGAGTGCGCGCTGGAAGGCGCCGGTGTCCGACCCGCCCCCGCCGGCCAGCGCGGCGAGGGGCCAGACGAGAGTCATCGCACCGGCGAGGGCGGCCAAGAGCCGCCTCGCGCGAGTCCTGGACGCGCTGTTCATGTGTGCCACGTTCCTCGTGGCCGGTAGTACCCCCAGCCGGGTCGGGGCAGGCAGGGCCTCAGGGGGCGCTACGGTTGCCCACGTTGTCGTGGTGGGTGGCGTAGTCGAACACCTCGAGACCGACGACGGCGCGCCACTCGGGCGCCCCGAAATGCGGGCTGATGCCGCCGCCGGCACCTACCTTGACGCGCAGCTGCGGTCCGTCGTCGCGCGTCCCCTCGACCCGCGCGGTCAGGAGCGCCTCGAGGCCGGCCGAGCCCGAGCTCAGGAACGAGCGAAACGCCGTCTCCCCGTAGACCTCCGGTCCGACGACCGCGACGTTGCTCGCGTCGAGAGCGAGCCTCGGCCCGGCGGCCACGCCGAACAGCAGCTCGCTGCCCTCGGGGCTGCCGGGCGCCGGCGAGTCGTCGAGCGGGCGAACGTGTACGCCGACGTGTCCCGCGTACGTGAGCATCCCCATGTCGCCGGCGAAGAGGACGCGCGCCATGGCGCGGTAGGTGCCGTCGGTGTCGTAGTCGACGTGGGAGGGATTGCCGTTCGGGACGATGAGCTGCGCGCCCGCGCCGAGGCGGAAAGGGCTCGCGGCGTCGCCGAGAACGCGCACGTCCGCCCCGATGCGCGCGTCCGAGAGCGTGTCCGGGTTGGAGCCCAGGGCCACCGACGGGGCCGTGAGCCGGTAGTCGCCCACCGTACCGCCGTGGCCCTTGATGACGATCGGCATGTCGATGTTGAGATAGAGACGCCAGCGGTCGCGCGCGACGGCGAAGCCGAAGTCGGTGAACGCCTGGTCGGAGACCACGGCCAGGTTGCTCGAACCGTCGGTCACACGCAGCGGGTTGCGCGCGTAGCCGGCCGTCAACGCCATCGCGCCGCCCAGGTCGCCGCGCATGGTGAGATCGTCCATGACGAACCATCCACCGCCCGGCGCCGACGAGTAGAAGCGCTCGACGGCGAAGCCCTGGGGCTGCTGGGGCTGCTGCTGCGCTCGCGCGCGCGACGACATGGCGCTCGCGCTCAGCACGGCGACGAGGACGCGCGCGCGACGGCCGCGACTAGAACTCGGCATGGACCCTCCCGCCGAGGAGGTTCACCGGCCCGCGGTCCGCGTTGAACCCCGGGTTCCAGAGGAGCTCGTAGTCGGCCGTGAGCCAGAGCGCCGTGAGGAGGTTCACGCTGTAGAAAGCATCGACGACGCCCTCGGGGGCCTGATGCAGGTAGCCGTCTCCGACGAAGCCGTCGACTCCTCCCATGGCCAGGTACCGGGCGTGCACGTCCGAGATCCAGCTCATGCCGAAGCCGAGGCCGGTGACGTCGAAGGGGCGGCGCCAGGCCGAGCCCTTGGCGACCGCTCCCAGGGAGACGGATCGGTCGGCCGGATTGTAGGCGTCGACCTCGGTCAGTCCGTCGGAGTACATCGCCCGGAAGAACACCCCGACATCGTCGGTGAAGTGCTGCTCGAGGTTGATCCCGACGCCGACCTTCACGTTCGGCCGGCGCACGTAGCAGAGGTCTGGGGCGGTGCTGTTTCCCGATCCGTAGTTGTAGAAGTTGTAGGTCGTGCAGGCCGCGGCGTTCTTGCCCGGATCGGCCTGAAACGCGGCGATGGCGTCGTCGAAGCGCCCGGTCACGACGCGGTTTCGATAGCCGAGCAGGCGTACGGCGCCGGGCTGGCCGAGCAGCACGTGGTCGTGCTCCACCTCGACCTGGTCGCCGTAGTGCTCCCAGATCTCGAAATCCACCGGGAGGCTGTTCGGATCCTGCGGCGGCGTGATGCGGCCGACCCGCAGCGCCCAGTCGTCCCAGTAGAGCTCCGCGGTGCCGCCCCACGAGTAGCCGCGCGCGTCCGACGGGAAGTCCCAGGAGGCGTACGTCATGAAGGCCATGTTCAGGAACGTCTGGCGGGGATCCCACGTGACGGAGTTCCTGTCGAAGACGTCGAGGATCGTGAAGTTGCCCGCGGTCAGGACGAGCCGCCGGGCGTCGACCACCGTCGCGAGCTGCATCGGGTCCGACGCCTTCTCGACGCGCTCGCCGCCCAAGCCGATCGTCTGCCGGAGGTAGGTGCGCGACCGATAGAGCTGGGGGGTCTCGGTTCCCTGCTTCTGGAGCTCGAAGTTCTGGATCGCGCCGCCGATCCCGTGGAGCTGCGACAGCGGCCGCTCCCCGATCACCTCGGGAACGAAATAGGCCTCGCCCCCCTGCCAGAGCCGCAGGCCGAAGAAGAGCGTGAAGGTGCCCGTGAAGCTCGTTTCGGCGTCGGGCACGAGGGAATTGACGCTGCCGTTGAAGTTGGTGTGCGGGGCATGAAACGGCGGCTTGTAGCTAGTGATGAGCGTGAACTGTCCGTAGGCGTTCCAGCTCTCGTCGTGGATGTCGTGCAGGCCCTCGTGGGACAGGAGGTTCATGACGTCGAACGCGGCGTCTTCGTGGCCGGCCGGAGGCACGGCCTGGGCGTTCGCCGGCACGGACGCCAGCACGATGCGCGCGACGACCCCGACGACGAGCAGCCGCGCGGGCGCCCCGGCGACGGTGAGGAGACGGCGATCGGGGGAAGGGAGCACGTGGGAAGGCCCGGAAGACGATGAATAGCCCGAAGGGGACCGTCATTGCAGGACCCACGCGCGCGCGCTAGTTCGATCTCGACATGAACCGCCGGTTCGCTCTTGCCGTGTTCCTCGGCTGCCTGGCCCTCGCGTCGTCCGCGTGTGACAAGAAGTCGGACGCCAGCGCGCCCATGCCCGTCTCCTCCGTTCCCGTCTCCGCGCCCGGTCAGCTCCGCGTCGTCGCGAGCGAGCACGGGTTCTCGCCGGGCTCGCTCGCCCTTCCGGCCGGCGCGCCGGGGTCGAAGGTCGCGGTCACCTTCGTCCGCACGACCGACGACACGTGCGCGACCGAGGTAGTTTTCCCCGACCTCGACGTGAAGCGCGACCTTCCGCTCAATCAGATCGTGTCGATCGACGTCCCCACCGGCGCCGCCCGCACCCTCACGTTCCAGTGCGGCATGGGGATGTTCAAGGGGCAGCTCCTCGTCAAATGAGCCCGCCCGGCCCTTCGGCGAACCGGTAGCCCACGCCGCGCACCGTCTCGATGTACGCGCCCGCCGCGCCGAGCTTTTCCCGCAGCCGCTTCACGTGCGTGTCGACCGTGCGCGTCGTCACGTCGGCGTCGATCTTCCATACGTCGCTGAGGAGGCTGTCGCGGCTCTGCACGCGATTCCGGCGGTCGTGCAGCGTGATGAGCAGCTTGAACTCCAGCGCCGTGAGCTCCACTTCCTGCCCCTCGACCCAGACCCGGTGCGCGCCCCGGTCGACGCGCAGCAGGCCGAACTGGGTCGTCTCGGCGGCGTCCTCGGTCGCCGCGCGGCGCAGGACCGCCTGCACGCGCAGCAGCAGCTCGCGCACGCTGAACGGCTTGACGATGTAGTCGTCGGCGCCGAGCTCGAAGCCGAGCACACGGTCGATCTCTTCGCCCTTGGCCGTGAGCATGATGACCCGCACGCCCCTGGTGACGGAGTCTCTCCGCAGCGACTTGCAGAGGTCGGTGCCCGAACCGTCCGGGAGCATCAGGTCGAGGAGCACCAGATCCGGCCGCCGCTCTCTGGCGAGACGGAGGCCGTCCTTGGACGTCGACGCGACGACCACGTCGTGTCCGTCGCGCTTGAGGTTGTACGCGAGGATCTCCTGGATGTCGGCCTCGTCCTCGACGACCAAGATGCGCGCCATGGCTCTTCTCTGCTGTATCGAGCGAACGTGACGATTCTGTGACGAGCAGACTCCGCTGACGTGTCCTTGTCAACGAGCGCGGAGCGCTTCGCCCACGCTTTCGGAGAGGATCGAAAGGAGCGTCTCGAGCTCGTCATTGGGAATGACCAGCGGCGGGCAGACGTAGACGGTGCTCCCGAGCGGGCGCAGGTAGGCGCCGCGCTTTCGCGCCTCCTCGTAGACTCGCCAGCCGATGCCTCCAAGGTAACCAGCGCTGGCGTCCTGGAGGTCGGCCGCGCCGATCATCCCGATCGACCGGACGCGCTCGACCCCGGGAACCCGGGCGAGCCGGGAGAACGCGCGCTCGATGACCGGCGCCTTGCGCGCGACCTGCGCGAGCACGTCCTCCTCCCTGTAGATGGCGAGCACCTCGAGCGCCAGAGCGGCGCCGATCGGGTTGCCGCAGAAGGTGTGCCCGTGCAAGAAGGCCCTGTCCCGCCCGCCCCGGAACGCGGCGACCACCGGTTCGCTCGCCAGCACCGCCCCCATCGGCACGATCGCCGAGAAGGCCTTGCCGACGCACATCAGGTCGGGGGCGATGCCCGCGTGCTCGCACGCCCACATCGGTCCGGTGCGTCCGTATCCGGTGAACACCTCGTCGGCGACGAGCCACGCGTCGTGCCGATCGCAGAGCGCACGGAGCTCGCGCAGGACCTCCGGCGCGTACACGCGCATCCCGGCCGTCCCCTGCACGACGGGCTCGACGAACACGCCGGCGATCTTGCCCTCTCCCTCGCGCAGCAGGCGGGCCATGGCCGAAAGCGCGCGGTCGTACGCGTCGGCTTCCGGAAACGGGGCGTGCACGCACTCGAACGTCACGCCCGCGAACTGCCGGCGGAAGACGTCGACCCCGCCGAGGCTCGTCGCCGCGACGGTGTCGCCGTGAAAGGCGCCCTCGAGGGCCACGAAGCGCGTCTTGTCCGTCGCGCCGAGCTGGCGCCACCCCTGGACGCAGATCTTCACGGCGGCGTCCACGGCGGTGGACCCGTCGTCGACGAAGAAGACTCGCGTCAGCCCCGGCGGCGCCAGGGCCACGAGCTCCCGGGCGAGCCGCGCTGCAGGCTCGTGGGCGATCCCGCCGAGCGCGCAGTGGGCGAGGACGGCGGCCTGCTCGGAGAGCGCGCGCAGCAGCCGGGGGTGGCCGTGCCCGAGGGTGGCGACCCACCACGACGAGTTGCCGTCGAGGTACCTGCGGCCGTCCACGTCCTCGAGCCAGGCGCCCTGGGCGCGGGCGACGACGATGGGGTCGGCGTGCGCCCACTCGTCCATCGGGGTGTACGGGTGCCAGACGTGCGCCCTGTCGAGGCGGACGATCTCCGCTCGGTCCATCGAAGCCATTAGGTCGCCTCGCGCGCCGTCCGCCGGGACGGGGAGGTCGGGCGCGCGTGGCCGCGCCCCGGGGGCTCGCCCGGCGAGCCGTGAGGCAAGAACACGGTCACTGTGGTTCCCTCGCCGGAGCGGCTGTCGAGGACCAGGCGACCGCCGTGCGCGTCGACGATGCGATCGACGATGGCGAGCCCGAGCCCGGTGCCGCTCGGGCGCGTGGTGAAGAACGGGTCGAGCGCGCGCGAGCAGACGATGGTGTCCATTCCCTCTCCCGTGTCGATGATGGCGACGTCCACGCCGTCCACGCCGTCCACGCTGGCCGCGCGCACCTGCACGGTCAGCGTCCCCCCCGCCGTCATCGCCTGCACGGCGTTGTCGATCAGGTTGTCGAACACCTGGCGCAGCAGGTTGGCGTCTCCCCACAACCGCCCCTCGTGCGCCAGCATCTCGAGCTCGGTGCGGATGTTCTTCTGGCCCGGATTCGCCAGCGTCAGCGCGCGCTCGAGGAGGTCTTCGATCGACACGTGCGAGCGCTGCACGTTCACCGGACGCGCGTAGCGGAGCAGGTCCGTCACGAGGCGGTTGAGGCGGCTCGTCTCCTCGTCGAGAATCCCCAGGAGGGTCTCGTGGTCCTCGCGCGAGATGGCCTGCTTGCGCAGCCCGGAGACGGCGTTGGCGATGATCGCCAGGGGGTTTCTGACCTCGTGGGCGATGACCGCCGCGAGCTCCCCGACCATGGCGAGCTGCTCCTTCTTGACCAGCTCCTCCTGGGCCGCGCGCAGGTCCTCGTACGAGCCTCTGAGCTCGTGCGTCCGGTTGCGCAGCTCCTCGGTGCGTCGCTCGAGCTCCTGCGTCACGGTCGCGTACCGGGCGCTCGACGTGCTGGCCAGGGCCATGGCGAACGAGGCGAGACCCATGTCCGTCAGCGGGACGGTCACGAAGGTACCGCTGGCCAGGCCGAGGTCGCTGACGAGGGTGACGAGCAAGACGGCGCTGCCCAGCAGGACGGGGAGAGAGCCGCGGCGATCGGCGACGCAGGCCCGCGCCACCTCGACGGCGATCCACGTCGCCGCGATCACCGCGACCACGTACGTGGGGACGCCATGGGCGACATTCGCGCTCCCGTGCGAGACGCGGGCGGCGATCATCGCCGCCGCCACAGCGTAAGCCGGCGCCGTCCTTCCCCACGCCGGGCGCGAGGTTCGATAGACGACCGCGAAGTGAACGGCGGACGACAAGGCGAGGAGGAGCCCCAGCCGAGACGTCAGGCTCGCAGCGGCTGCCCCCGGCGCGTGCACCGAGACCAGGGAGCTCGCGGCGTGAGCCGCTCCGCCGAGGCACACCAGGATCGCGGGACCGCACTCCCGGTCCGCGGTCCGACGCAGAAACGCCAGCGCGAACAGCAGCGCCGCGAAGAGCTCGATCGCTGCCGCCGCGGCGAGGACGGTCGCGAACGGATCCACGGTGGTAAGCTACGGCGTCGTCGCCCCCGGCTCCAGGGCAGTTTGCGCTCAGTGAGCGATGGTGATCGCCCGCGATGTCGAGTTCCACGGCCCCGGCAGGGCCTTGCCGTCGGCGCCGACGAGCTCGAGCTTGATCGAGTAGGAGCCGTCCTGGAGGCCGTCCAGGTAGAACGGGGTGCCGAGCTTGGTCGCGTCGGCGCTCTTCTCCCCCTCGATGCCGGGGCCGCTCACGCTCAGGTGGACGTGGTCCTTGTCGGCGGAGAGGGCGTCGTTCACGAGCTGAAAGTCGAGCAGCACGTGATGGGCCATGTCGCCCTTGTACTCGCCCTTGGGGCGGCTGTAGACCAGCATCGGCTTCTTCACGTCCACCGGCTTCTCGCCCTTCTTGCCCACCCAGAACTCGACGACCGTCAGGGCGCCCGGCGTCTTGACGCTCTCGTGGTTGGCGCGGCTCGGAAACGCGACCAGGACATGCTGCCCCTCGGCGAGCGGATCGCCGCCGGTCAGCTCCAACAGCTTCACGGGCGCCTTGGTGTCGTAGATGGGCTTGTACGGTCTATTGTCGAGGATCAGGTGCACGTGGGCGTCGCCCTTGGCCGTCTTCCAGTTCTTGACGTCGAGCTTCACCTCGAAGTCGGCCGCCTTGGCCGCCGGGATGACCTGCTCGGCCGCCGGGGCCACGACCTTGACCGTCGGCGTCGGCGCGGGCGGATCGGGGCTCGCGGCGCCCTCGGCGAGCTGCACGGGGGGAGCGGGGGGCGGCGCCTCGGCGGTGGCGGCCGGCGCGGCCGACGGAGCGG
>PLYU01000200.1 GCA_003153495.1 Myxococcales bacterium | reverse complement strand
TCCAGTGCGCGGCGACGTACGCTCCCTCTCCCCCGGGCACCGCCAGCGCGATCGCCGCGACCAGCAGCAGCACCCACCGCGGGGTCGTCGCCTTCGGCGGAGCGATCGGGACCACCGACGCCCACACGGCGCCGCCATCGGCCACTGCCTCGTCGGGCGCTCGCACGGCGCGCTCGGCGACGGCGCGTCCCCACGCGCGCTCGGCTTCCGGGTCGAGCCCGGCGGCGGCCAGCTCGCGGTCCAGGTCCTCGTCGCTCAGCGCGGCGACCTCGTTCATGTCGTCCTCCAGGGCCTGCTCCTGCAGGACTCTCAGGACGTCTTCGGGCTTCCGGCCGGACAGCCCCCGGGCTCTGCCTCGCGGTCGATGTCCGCGAGGATCTTTGTCAGCACGCGCCTTCGACGCTTGCGCGCCGCGTGGATCTCTTCGATCGCGCAGCCCAGGACGCGCGCTTGCTCCTCGGGCTTCTCCTGTCCTCTCTTGATGCACTCGCCACTAGCGCACCCATGAAGGTGCGCAGTGCCGGCGTGCCGGTCTTCTCGGCAGCGAGCTTTGCCTGGGTCGAGGCCTTGGAGGCATCCACGTCGGAGCGAAGATTCACGAGCTGATTCAGCTTGCTCGTGATCTCCGCCGCTCGTGAACGAGCCCACCGAGAGCGTCACTTGCGTGGCCCGAAGTGCTTGTTCGTCCCTGCGATCAACGTCTTCGCGAGGGCGACCACCGTGCCTTTCGACGGAGTCTCGTTTGTAACCATGACTCGATTCTCCTTTCCGAAGGCGCATCGACACGATCGACGCCTGTCACGCCGTCACCCCCGTGGCCGGGATGGCCGAGGAGCGCCGGACCGTGTTGCCCGGCGTGCCCTTCGACTGCCTTCACTCCCTTAAGCTCGCGTGGACCCCGGATTTGCCGCCGAGGGGACCAGCTATTTTCGGGATGCGAAGGATATCGAGAGGTTACGAGGCAAGAAAAGCGAAGAGAGCCGGGCGCATGGGCTCGAGGACCCGATCGCTCGCGCCGGTGCGGGCGTCGCTCCTCGCGAGCCGGGCACCCATCGACGGCATACCCACGCGCGTCGAGTCGATGCGTGCTCGCATGCGCGACATACCCGTGGGTATCGAGTCGATGCGGGCCCGCATGCGAGACATGCGCGCGCGCATCGACCCGACGGGTGCCCGCGTGGGGGAGATCGCCCTCGACGTCGACCTCCCGGCGGGCCGCAGCCGCAGCGTCCGCCCTGGACTCTTGTCGACCCTCCCTCCTTGTCCACGGTCAGGTGCGCGCCCGTCCTGGACAGCGCCGCGCCCGTCAACCGAGCGAGACCCCTGACACCGCTCCGGCACGGCCCTGGGACTGTCGCGCAGGGCCGTGTCTGCCCTGGCCCCCGCGTACCGCCCGCGCCGCCCGATCGTTCTCTACGGCGTCGTGCGCGAGCACCTCGAGAAGTTCCTCGCGTACGCGCGCGATAGCTACGACGCTCCCCTGCCCCGCTACGTAGAGGAGGAGCTCCGCGGCTATCTGCGGTGCTCCACCGGAGGCGAGGCTGTCACGCGAGCACACCCCAGACACACCGCTTCTCGCCCAGCCTCCCGCGTCGACGGCCACGACGCCCCCGCCGGTGCCCGTGCTCCCGTCCCGACCGGGGCCCCTCCTGCCCGGAGCCATGCTTCTCGCACCGAACGTCCTGAGCGTGCAGCACTGGGCTCGCCTGCTCGGCGGCGCCCTGTACGCCGCCTCGCCCCGCATCGACTGGGCGTCGCTCCTCCGCCGCACGTTCGACGTCGACGTCCTGCGATGCGTCGGCTGCGGCGGCCGCCTGCGCGTTGTCGGCGAGCTCACCGAGCCGGCCGCAGTGCGCCTCGCGCTCGAGCGCCTCGGACTGCCGACCGAAGCGCCCACGGCGGCACGCGCGCGCGACCCCACCGCGCTTCTGGGCGACGCGGACTGACCTGACCGCCACGCCGCTGCACGCGGTGCGGGCCCCCGCCTGCCTTGGACGCGGTCAAATGGACCACCCTTCCAGTCCGAGCGGAAGCCGCGAAGGTCCATGGTCTTTTCCGTCAACTCGACGTGCCTTGCTCGACCGCGGTACCAAGCGCTACCTACTCCCAGGCCGCCGCGACGACCGTAGTCAAGATCGGCACCCTCGCTCCCGCGGATTCCCCGACTGGAATGAGAAGTGACGGCTCTCCCGTCGAATGGCCATAGGCTCGTGCGAGGAGGGGATCCGAATGCTGCGTCATCACAGTTCGACCGGTCTGGCAGGTCTGGCCGCGGTCGCGTTCATCGCCGCATGTAGCTCCACGCCGCCGCTCGCGGCGACCGACGGGGGCGCCGGGCCAGACGCCGTCGCGCAGGTCGGCGCGGACGTCGGCGCCCCGGAGCCCGACGCCTCCGGCGGCGGGGGCGGCGACTCCGCGTCGTTCCAGGGGGGCGACGCCGCGTTTCTCCCGCCGATCCTTCAGTTCGCCGGCAAGGTCGACCTCCTCTTCATGATCGACAACTCGGCGTCGATGGGCGACAAGCAGGCCCTCCTCGCGGCGGCGGTTCCGGACCTGGTCAATCGTCTGGTGAGGCCGAGCTGCCTCGACGCCAGTGGCCAGCCCACCGGGCAGACGGCCGATCCGAGCGGCGCCTGCCCGGCCGGCAGCGCGGCCGAGTTTCAGCCGGTCTCCGACATGCACATCGCCGTGGTCGATTCCTCGCTGGGAGGGCGGGGGGGCGACGAGTGCTCGCCGACCACGAACCCCCGCAACGACGACCGCGGGGAGCTCATCAACCCGAGCAGCCTCGCCGACGCCCTGCCGGACAACCTCCTCGCGTGGTTCCCGAAGGGCGTGCCGTCCAACCAGGGCACGACGAACCCGAGCCCCGAGACCGCCATCCAGACGGTCGGAAGCGCCAGCGCACCCGGAACGCTCATCGGCGATTTCACCGGATTGATCGGCGCCGTCCACGAGACCGGCTGCGGGTTCGAGGCGCAGAACGAGGCCTGGTATCGCTTCCTTGTCCAGCCCGACCCGTTCGATCACATCCAGCTGAGCACCGTCGGCGGCGCCCAGAAGGCGTCGCTCGTGGGCGTCGACGGGACCATTCTCCAGCAGCGCCACGACTTCCTGCGCCCTGACTCGCTCGTCGCCGTCGTCGTCCTGACCGACGAGAACGAAGAAGTGGCCGACCCGCTGGCGCTCAACGCGCAGGGCTGGCTGTTCGAGAACCAGCGCTTTCCGTCGAGCACGGGCACCGCGCCCGAGGGTACGAAGGAGTGCAGCAATCCCGTCGATCCGGCCAATGCGACGACGACCGGGCCCTACGATCCGAACTGCACGTCATGCGCGTTCGTGAGCTCCACCGACCCGGGGTACGCCGCTCGGTGCCCCAACAACGGCCAGCTCGCGCCCACCGACGACCAGCTCAACGTCCGCTTCTTTGCCCAGAAGCGGCGCTTCGGCGTCTTCGTCGGGTATCCGATCTCGCGCTACGTCATGGGGCTGACGTCCGCGGTGGTGCCCGATTCGACTCACGAGCACGACGCGAAGTCCAACTACGTCGGCGATCAGCCGGCGAACGCGGACTGCGTCAACCCGCTCTTCGCGGCTGCGCTGCCGGCGAAGCCCACCGACGAGCTCTGCCACCTGCAGCCCGGGAGCCGCACGACGGACCTCGTCTACTACGCGGCCATCGCGGGCGTCCCCCACCAGCTCTTGCAGGTGAACCCGTCCGACCCGAACAGCCCGCAGAAGGGCGTCCTGAGCGAGGCCGACTGGCAGAAGATCACGGGGGCCGATCCGGAGCACTACGACTTCACGGGCGCCGATTTCCACATGATCGAGTCGGAGCTGCCGCGCACGTCGGCCAACCTCCCGCCGGGCGTGGTCAATAGCTCGAGCTGCCCACCCGGGTCGGCGGACGGGTGCGACCCGGCGAACGGGCGCGAGTGGGACACGAAGAAGGGCGACCTGCAGTACGCGTGCATCTTCCAGCTCGCGCAGCCCCGGGACTGCAGCCAGGTCCCCGCGGGGACGTACTGCGACTGCGGCGTGGGGAATTACGCCCAGAGCACGGCGCTCTGCCAGAGTAACGGCGGGACGTACTCCACCATCCAGATCAACGGCAAGGCGTACCCCTCGGTGCGGGAGATGGTCATCGCGCACAAGATGGGCGCGCAGGGCATCGTCTCGAGCCTCTGCCCCATCCACGTGACCGAGCAGGGCGCGGGGGATCCACTCTACGGCTATCGCCCCGCCGTGACCGCGATCGTCTCCCGGATCAAGCGTTCGATCCTGCGCTAGCGCAAGCGACGTGCCGTCGTGCTACTCGCACTGCCAAATGGACCACCCTTCCAGTCCGAGCGGAAGCCGATAGAATCCCCTCAGAATCCCCTAACGTCTCTTACGTGAACTCCCCGGCTCTTGCTCGACCGCGGTACCAAGCGTTACCTACCCCCCCGGTAGGATTGCACGAGCCATGATTGACCTCGCGTTTGCGAACACCTTCGCCCAAGAGTGGCTCGCGGCATGGAATGCGCACGACCTCACGCGCATCTTCTCGCACTACACGGACGCCTTCGAGTTCTCCTCGCCGGTCATCATCGAGCGCGGATTCTCCCCGACTGGCAAGCTGCGGGGGAAGGACGCGATACGACCGTACTGGACGGCCGGGCTCGCGTCGCAGCCTCCGCTCCGCTTCGAGATCATCGAAGTGTTCGCGGGGATCGAGAGCGTGTCGATCTTCTACCGCAGCGTCGGGAGGAAGCTCGTCTGCGAGACATTCCTCTTCGACGGGAAGCTCGTGGCACGCTCGATGGCGACGTACGGTCGGTCCGCCTGATCGGAGCAAGGGGTCACCGCCTCACGAACGGCACATGCAGCAGCTCCGCCGCCCGCTTCCGAGCCCGGTCCCCGCGCCGGTCGTACCGCGAGGTCGTCGTCGGGCTCGCGTGACCGGCGAGCTGCTGGGCCGTAGCGATGTCGGCCCCGGCGTCGAGCATGTCGCCGATGAAGGTTCTCCTCATGTCGTGGGGCGAGAACGCGGCGATCTTCGACCTGTTCGCCAGCCTGCGGACCAGCACGCCTTCGCGGCTTGGCGACTCTCCCTCTCTGTCAGGCTATTTCAGCAGCCTGCTAGTCCGAGCGGAAGCCGCGAAGGTCCTCTAATCCAGTAGGCGATTGCGCGACTGCGCCCGCTGCGTTCGCGATGAGCGCCGGGGCAAGTCGGCGCAGTTGCGCAATCGTCCGTTTGGACGGAGCCGGTGCGCGGCAGCGACGGGGCGCGTCCGGAGGGAGCCGCGGGCGCTATGGGCAAGAAGGCGGTGGCGGTTGTCGCGCCGGGGTCGACCGGGTCGTGGCGAGGCGTAGCGGAGACGCGAGCGGCGGGTGGGCGGTGCTCGGCGGTGCGCATGGGGCGAAGGGGGGCGCGTCGCCGGAGAGCCACGAGCGCGACAGTGACCGTGTGCGGCGCCCGTAGGGGCGGTAGTCCACCGTGATCGTCTGCGGGGTGTTCATCTTCTAGCGACCTCTGGACGTCACCCGATGCCGAGCCAGAGCGTCGCCCCCACCGCGGCGCCGGCGTCCCAGTGCAGCGGCATCGGGGCCGAGGCTAGCAGGGTCGCGTCAGGACCCGCCGGGAAGTGGCGTGGCCATCAACCGCCGGAGGAGGAGTCGAGGGCGACGGACGCGTCGGAGTCCAGAGGCGTGGCGTCCCCCGCCTCGCAGCTCCCGCCAGCGTCGCGGTCGAACAGGGGGTCATTGCCGGCCAGGAGCGGGTACTGCACGATGAGCACCGGTGAGTCCGCGTAGCCCGGGGCGGTCGCGACGACGGTGAACGTCGTCGCGGCGCAGAGGACCACGGGCCCGCTGTAGACGAAGGTCGAGCTCGCGCCCAGGCTCGGGAGCGTGCCGTCCGTCGTGTAGAGAATGACTCCGCCGACGGCACCGAAGTCGGCCGGTGCCGCCTCGGTCATGGTGATGCTGGTGCCCGGGCTCAGCCCTTCCGACGGGGGGAAGAACACCGAGGGAGCCAGCGTCGGGGTGACCGGGACGCCCGAATCCGGGGACGCCGGCTCGCACGATACCTGGCAAGGCCCGCCGCCGCGCACCATGCTGCCGCCGGCGGGGTCGCAGACATAGGCGTCCCCACATACGCACTGGGTGCTGCCCGGTATGCAGGAGGTGCACGACGGCACCGCGCTCACCGACGTGGTGTCGGAGCAGACATGTGCGCACGTCGTCATCGTCAGCCAATCGCCCGAAGCGCTGCACTGCTCGATCGTCTTCAGGTCGGAGCGGATCGGGGAAGTCGAGCACCGAGTGGAGTGGGGAGCACAGCCGCTCGATGGAGCCGGAAGCGAAGCTTCGCTCGCGGAGTCTGCGTCGCCGTCGATGGTGGACAGCGAAGCTTCGCTCGCGGAATCCGCGTCGCCGTCGATCGTGGGCACGGCGCCGGGCGGTTTCGGTCCGCCTGCCTCGTCAGCGGTCGCGTCGGGCGTCGACGCATCGCGCCCCAGCGGCCCGGCGCTGCAACCGACCGCGCCGGCGATGGCCACCGCAATCACACGCGCACATGCGACGTTCGCCTTCACAGGATCATGGCGCCAGCTCGTGGCTCTCTCACGGCACCGACAGGTCTCCAGCGCTCTTGATCCTGGTGGGGGATGGGTTGATTACCTTGCACTACTTCCCTCGGGATCGCCATCCTTGGTTCCGATCGCGTGGCGCTTTGGGTGGATCGCGAACTCCGACGCGGCGCTATCCAGCGCGCCGCCGTCGCTCCCTGGGGACGAGCTTGCTGCCGGCAACCCGGACCGCCGCAGGTCACGCATCGGAGAACATCGGCGTCGAAGGTGCGGCGAAGCAGCGAGGCCCAGTCGACGCGGGGGCGATCAGGACCACCTTGGGGCCTCGCGCGAGCAAGGCGTGCGCGCGGCGCAGTTGACGGAACCAATAGGCGATTGCGCGACTGCGCCCGTGGTGCGCGCGATGAGCGCGAGGGGCAAGTCGGCGCAGTTGCGCGATCGTCCGCTTGGACGGAGCCGGTGCGCGGTAGCGACGGGGCGTGTCCGGAGGCAGCAAAGCCGATGGCCAGTGCGAGGAATGGTCGTCTTCCCTCGGCGAGCCGCAGCTACTCGCACGGCCGCATGAATAGGCTCTGCTTCACCCAGGCTGGCAGCACGGGTACCACCTCGACGCTCGTACCGCAACCGAACGGTTTCGGGTGGCCTAAAGAGCCTCTCCTATGGCTCCGTCGATGGCCCGCCCTTCGGCGCGGCGGACAGTCAGCCAGCTCAGGCCGTGAATGGCGGCGATGTGCATCACGGGCATCGACGCGGCCGACACGGCGAGCCGCTGTTGAAGACGGCGGGTCCGTCGCTGGTAGGGGTCGGCCCACGCGACCATCTCGACGGGCGCGGCGTCGCAGTGAGCGCACGCGCACTCGACTCGCACGGGGGCGTAGCGAAGCTCGACGGGATGACCCGCCCAGGCCATTCACTCTTTCTTCGCAAGCATGCCCATCGCGCACGGGCGCGACGGCTTCTTCATCCACGGCCGCGGCACCCACGGCAGCGACGGCTGCATCGTCCCGATGAACCCGTCCGAACGGAAGAAGTTGAACCACGCCGTTCGTGACCACACGGGGCCGGTCGGGCTGAAGGTGGTGCACGTCGGCTATGTCCTCCCTGCGGAGAACCCAGGGGCGTGCTGACCTGCCCTGGTCTCCGTGGTAAGGCATCGGGCGATGCCTGCATTGTCCATTCGCGTTCGACTTCTGGCTGCAGGCTCGCTCGCCGTCGTCCTCGCCACTTCACCCGCGAGCGGCGACATCACGCCAGCGTGTTGCCAGTTCGACAGCGACGTGACTTGCGCGGCCTCCGACGTGGGCAACGTCTGTCCCTCGGGGGGCACGTGCCTCGAGGCGCAGTGCGACCAGGCGCCGGTCTTCATCTACAAATGTTTGCAGTGTCCTCCTTTGGTTGCAGATCCTGGCAGCCAGTGCGTGGATAACGCAGAGATCGGCAAGCCTTGCGGCGACGGGGGTATTTGCACGCCGCCGCCGCAGTACTGCCGGAGCCTGCCCGGCTACACGTTGCAAGGCACCGTCGCCGCGTGCCATGGCCCTCCCGACGGCAGCGTTGGCCTTCCCTACGGGACTTGCACCGTCGACGCGTCGGCTCCTGACGCGGCGAGCGACGCCACCCTCCCGGAAGACGCCGCGCCTTCCGGGGACGGCGCGTCGACGGCGGAGGCCGGGGCGGCAGACGACGCCGGCGGCTCGAGCGAGGCGGCTCCACCCGCGCTCAGCGACGCGGGAACCCACCGGTCCCCGGACGCGGGCACCCTGGCGGCTGCCGGAAGGGGCTCGAGCGGCGGGTGCTCTGCGTCGAAGGCCGACGACGGGGGGCTGCTGGCCGGATTGCTCATGATCGGCGGCTGCACAGCGCTGCTCCTCGAGCGAAGGCGCTCGCGATGAGCGTCGCGGCCATGCTCGGGTAATCGAGCCCGTGCTCGTCGAGAAATGGCTCCGCGCCTTCGCCATCACGGCGGCGGTCGAGATCCCGATCGTCGTCGCGCTGACGCGCGGCACGGCGTTCGGGCCGTGGCGACGCGCCGCCGTCGCTCTCTTCGCGCAGCTCGCGACGCATCCAGCCGTATGGTTCGTTTTCCCTTACATCGTGGGGCTCACGGGCCGGGAGTCGAGGTGGCTCTCGGAGCTGTGGGCCTTCTCCGCAGAGGCTTGCCTCTATGCGGTCGCGCTTCCCGGTGTACGTCCACTGCGCGCGACGGGGGTGTCGGCGCTCGCGAACGGGGCATCGTACGCGACGGGCCTCGTGCTTCATGCGTACGCCGGAACATGGCTGTAGCGCGGGACATGCGCAGGCGTGCGCGGCAGCCTGCACCCCGCCTCCTGGCGCATGTGCCTGCCCCGCAGCCGGCGGTTGCTCGACGTGCGGCAAGATCAGCCCTGGAAGAAGAGGCCGAAGAGGACGACGTGGCCTCCGGCGTCGAAGGGAGCTAGATTTGACGGCGATGCTACCGCTCAACGAGCTGGTTCCCCTCGATGAGGTGCTGGCCCGTGGCGGCGACTCCCGGTCTCTTCGAGCGCGAGCTGGAGGAGTGCGCGCCGCTCCTCCGCGTGCGCCTCACAGACGCACGGCGCACACCGAGCTCTCCCCGCGCACGACCACCGCGCCGGCGCCCGCGTACACCGTGGCGCCTCCCCCGAGGCTCCCCGCGTCGATCGTCCAGCTCGCGACCGCGCGGCGCCCGAGCAGGCGCCCCTCGTGGTCGATCGCGAAGCCGCCGACCTCCACATGTCCGTCCTTGTTCTCGCGGTGCCCGAGCACCAGGTCCCCGAGCGCGGCGTCGAGCACGTACGGACCGCGCGCGCCCAGCAGCAGCGCGTCGAGGCGTCCGTCGGGGCGGACGCACACGAGCGGCGAGGACGGCGTGCCGTCCGCCGCTAGGCTCTGGAAGAGCAGCTCGCCGCTGGGTCGGCGCGCGATGCGCGCCGCGTCTCCCAGCCGGGGCTTCACGTCGACGCGCTCGTCCTGCGTGCGCCAGCGCACGGCGCCCGTGGCGCAGTCCACCGCGAACGCCTCGAGGTGCGCGCGCTCCGGCTTCGCCGGGTCCTCCGCTGTGGACACAGCGCAGAGCAGCCCCTCGCTGTAGAGCGCGTGGATCTGCGCGCGCGGGCCGGAAACCTGCGCCCGCACCCACGGCGCGGCGCCGTCCTCGCCGCCGGAGAACGGCTCGAGCCGGGCGAGCGCCGCCGGGGCGGGCTCGGGACCCGTGCCTGCGCCTCCGCTCACGGGGACGAAGAGCGCACCACCGCCGGCGCAGGCGTCGTGCTCGAGGAGCCCGTCGGCCGCCCCACGCCCGTCGCTCGCCAGCGGCATCATCGGCACGCCGCTCGGGTCGGCGAACGCGTACGCGCGCGCGCGCCCCGGCACCCCGTCGAGGGTCCCCTCGAGCTCGAGCCACAGCCCTCCGGGCGTCGCCCAGGCGTCGAGCACGTCTTCGTGCTGCATCTGCTCGGAGATCGAGACCGTGCGGCGGTCTCGCGACTCCAGCTCGGCGGACAGCGTGTACCAGAAGATGGGCTCGCCCTTGCGGGTCGCGACGACGTGCAGGAGCTCGTCGTGCAGGACCATCGCCGCCACGGGCACCGGGTCCGGCAGGACCCGCCGGGCGATCTCGGCACCGCTGGCCGCGTCGAGCACGTAGAGCACCGCGTGCTCCCACCCGGGCGCGCGCTCGTCGCGGGGCATCATCGTGGCGACCACGACCGCGGTTCTGGTCAGCCGCACCTGGTCGACACGGCCGCCGTGCTCGGGCTGCCAGGACCACGCCAGGACCGGGCGGGGGTGGTCGATCTCGGCGGGCACCGCGCGCGTGCCGCCCGCGTCGCCCCGCCGGTGCGTCCAGTCTCCGCGGATCACACTGGCCATCCCGGGGCACCGGTATACCAGAGACTCGCCTACTCGACGGTGACGGTCTTCGCCAGATTGCGCGGCTGGTCCACGTCAGTCCCCTTGAAGTCGGCCATGTAGTAGGCGAGAAGCTGCAGCGGGATCACCGTCAGGAGCGGGAGCACCTCGGGAGCGGCGTCGGGGATCTCGAGCATGTCGGCTTCCTGCGGCGGCGGCATGCTCGACCGGCGCGCCCCTCCTCGGGCCGACGTCGGCGCCTTCGGCGTGAGCAGCGCCCGCACGTCGGTGTCGCCCTCGGTGCACACCGCGATGATCTGCCCGGCGCGGGCCTCGACCTCCTGCATGTTCGAGAACGTCTTCTCGTAGTGCGAGTCCCGGGGGACGACGATGACCACCGGCATGTCCTCGTCGATGAGCGCGATCGGGCCGTGCTTCATCTCTCCCGCCGCGTAGCCCTCGGCGTGGATGTACGAGATCTCCTTGAGCTTCAGCGCCCCCTCCAGCGCGATGGGGAAGCCCGTGCCCCGGCCGAGGAACAGCATGTGCAGCGCGCGCAGGTGCTTCTTCGCCACGAAGCGGACGTCGTCCGCCCTGGCGAGCACGTCGCGCATCTGCTGGGGGCAGCGCGTGAGGGCCTCGAGGATTCGCCGCGCCTCGTCCTGCGAGAGGACGCCGCGGCAGCGGCCCAGGTACACCGCGAAGAGCAGCAGGGCGACAAGCTGCGTCGTGAAGCACTTCGTCGAGGCGACCCCGATCTCGGGGCCGGCGTGCGTGTAGAGCGCGCCGTCGCTCGCGCGCGGGATCGCGCTGTCGATGACGTTGGCCACCGCGAGGACACGCGCCCCCTTCGCCTTCGCCGTCTTCACGGCCGCGAGGGTGTCGGCCGTCTCGCCGCTCTGGCTGACGGCGACGACGAGATCGCCTTCGCCGAACACCGGGTCGCGGTAGCGCACCTCGCTGCCGATCTCGACCACGGCCGGGATGCGCGCGAGCTGCTCGATCCAGTAGCGCCCGGCCATCGCGGCGTGAGAGCTCGTGCCGCAGGCGACCAGGTAGATGCGCTTCACCTTCTTCGCGAGCTCCGGGTCGATGCCCATCTCCCCGCCGAAGACCTCTCCGTTGACCAGATCCACGCGCCCGCGCAGCGTGTCCTCGACCGCGCGGGGCTGCTCGTGGATCTCCTTGAGCATGAAGTGCTTGTAGCCGCCCTTCTCCGCCTGCGTGGGCGACCAGTCGATGCGCTTGGACGCGCGCTGCACCGGGGTGCCGTCGAGCGTGGTGATCTCGGCGCCGCGGCGGGTGAGCGTCGCCACCTCGCCGTCCTGCAGGAACACCACGTCGCGGGTGTGGGCGAGGAGGGCCGGGATGTCGCTGGCGCAGAGCATCTCGCCGTCGCCGAGCCCGAGGACCAGAGGGCTGTCCGCCTTGGCGACGACGATCTCGTCGGGCGAGTCGGCCCAGAGGACGGCGAGCGCGTACGCCCCTCTCACGCGCGCGAGCGCTGTGCGCACCGCGTCCGCCAGACGGGTCGCGCCGTCGCGCAGTGCCTCGGCGATCAGGTGGGCGGCGATCTCGGTGTCGGTGTCGCTCGCGAAGCGCACACCCTGGCTCTGCAGCTCGCGCCGGAGCGCGGCATGGTTCTCGATGATGCCGTTGTGGACCACGGCGACCTTGCCGGCGGCGTGCGGGTGGGCGTTCACCTCGCTGGGCTTGCCGTGCGTCGCCCAGCGCGTGTGGCCGATGCCGGTGGTGCCGACCAGAGGGTGCTTCTGGAGCGCCACCTCCAGGTTGGCCAGCTTGCCGACCGCGCGCACGATCTCGATCCCGTGCCCGCCCGGAGCCGACGGGGCGCGGGTATGAACCGCGAGGCCGGCGGAGTCGTAGCCGCGGTACTCGAGGCGCCTGAGACCTTCGACGAGGATGGGAGCGCAGTCCTTACCGCCCACGTAGCCGACGATTCCGCACATGATCCCGAGCCTATCTCACTCGAGCATCACGCGGGCTTCGCGCGTAGCATTTCGATAGGCTAGCCCATGGGGCGCTCGAGTCTGCGCCGCGACGAGCCGCCGACTTCCGGAGGCCGCCCCTCGATTTCACGCCGCCCCGCGCGCGCTCGCCGCTCGCTCGATCAGGCCAGGACGCGCCCCGCCGGCACGTGCTCGAGCCCGTGCGCCTTCGCGACCGGCTTGCACGTGACGTGACCGGCGTGCACGTTCACGCCCAGCATCAGCGCGGGGTCCTCGCGCGCCGCGGCCGCGAGGCCCCTCTCGGCGATCTTGACCGCGTACGGGATGGTCGCGTTCGTCAGCGCCCAGGTGCTCGTCCTGGGAACCGCGCCCGGCATGTTCGGCACGCAGTAGTGCACGACGCCGCGCACCTCGTAGGTCGGCTGGTCGTGGCTGGTGGGGCGGCACGTCTCGATGCACCCGCCCTGATCGACGGCCACGTCGACGATGACGCTCCCCTTCTCCATCCTGGCGACCAGCGCTTCTGTCACCAGCCTCGGCGCCGCCGCGCCGGTCACGAGCACCGCGCCGACGACGAGGTCCGCACGCGCCACCGTCTCTTCGATGTTGGTCGGGTTCGAGTACAGGGTCTCGATCGCCCCGCCGAAGACGTCCTCGAGGTAAGCCATCGTGTCGGCGCGGACGTCGAGCACGGTCACCTGGGCCCCCATGCCGATCGCCACCGTGGCCGCGTTGCGCCCGACGACGCCGCCTCCCAGCACGACGACGCGGCCGCGCCGCGTGCCGGGCACGCCGCCGAGGAGCACGCCCTTGCCTCCGCGCTCCTTCTCGAGGCACGTCGCGCCGACCTGCACGGCCATGCGCCCGGCGACCTCGCTCATCGGCCGCAGCAGCGGGAGGGTGCCGTCGGCCAGCGCGATGGTCTCGTACGCCACGGCCGTCACTCCGGTGGCCGCGAGCTTCCGGGTCAGCCCGGGCTCGGCGGCGAGGTGCAGGTACGTGTAGAGGATGAGCCCCTCGCGCAGATGGCCGTACTCGGCCACGAGGGGCTCCTTCACCTTGACGACCATGTCGGCCGCCCATGCCTCGGCCGCGGTGGCCACGATCGTCGCCCCCTGGGCCACGTAGTCGGCGTCCTGCAGGCCGCTCCCCTCCCCCGCTCCGCGCTCGACGAGCACCGAGTGGCCCCGCGAGGTCAGGCTGCGCACCCCCGCCGGCGTCATCCCGACGCGATACTCGCGGTTCTTGATCTCTCTGGGGACGCCGATGATCACGGGGATCTCACCATGAAGGCTAGCAGACGGGATTCGTTTGCGTCGCGGACCGCCCGCCGCTACCAGACCACGCAGCCGATGTACGCCTCCATCAGGCCGCTTCTCTTCCTGCTCCCGCCGGGCGCCGCGCACGCGCTCGCGTTCGCCGGGCTCGCGCCGGCGGAGTACGTGGCGCCGCTGCGCGCGCTGCTCCGGGCCGTCATGGCGCCGGGAGACGACGCGCGGATCGCCTCGACCGTCATGGGGCTGCGGTTCCGCTCCCCCGTCGGGCTCGCGGGCGGCTTCGACAAGGACGCCCGGCGCGTGCGCGCCCTGGCGGCGCTGGGCTTCGGGCACCTCGAGGTGGGCACGGTGACGGCGCGCGAGCAGGCCGCGAACCCGGCGCCGAACATGTTCCGGCTGCCCGCCGACCGCGCGCTCGTCAACCGCCTCGGCTTCCCGAACGAAGGTGCAGCGCGCGTCGCAGCGCGCCTGCGCTCGGCGAAGTCCGGCGTCGACGTGCCCGTGGGCGTCTCGATCGGCAAGTCGCGCCCGGTCGCGGTGGACGATCTCGAGGCGGTGGTCGCCGACTACACGACGTCGTTCGACCTCGTGAAGGACGTGGCCGACTTCGTCGTCGTGAACGTGTCGTCCCCCAACACCGCCGGGCTGCGGGCGATGCAGGGGCGCGCTCACGCCCTGGCGTTGCTCTCGGCACTCGCCACCCGGGGCGGAGGCTCGTGCCGGCTGCTCGTGAAGATGGCGCCCGACCTCGACGACGCGCAGCTCGAGGACCTGCTCTCGGTCGTGGAGGAGGTCGGTCTGACCGGGGTCGTCGCCACGAACACGACGATCTCGCGGTCGGGGCTCGCCACCGACGCGAGGCAGGTCGAGGCCATCGGCCCGGGTGGCCTCAGCGGCCCGCCGCTGCGGGCGCGGGCGGTGGCGGTCGTCGGCCGCGTGCGGGCCAGGCTCGGGCGCAAGGTGGTGGTCGTGGGCGTCGGTGGGGTGGAGCGAGCCGAGCACGCGATGGCGCTCGTGCGCGCCGGGGCGGACCTCGTCCAGCTCTACACCGGGTTCGTCTACGAGGGCCCCGGCGCCCCGGCCCGCATCGCCCGCGAGCTCGCGCGCCTGGTGGAGCGCGAGCGCGTGGCGAGCATCGCCGACCTGGTCGGCGTCGGAGGCTAGGCCGCCGTGAGGAGTCTGGCCGCCCGGTGCGCCGTCTCGTGTGCGCTGGCCGCGTCGTGCGCCCGGCCGCCCGCGGCGCCTCCCGGGCCGCAGCCGCCCTCCGGCGCCCCGATCACCTTCGTCGAGAACGACTACCCGCGGGCGCTGGCCGAGGCGCGCGCCCGGGGCCTGCCTCTCTTCGTCGACGCGTGGGCGCCGTGGTGCCACACGTGTCTGAGCATGCGCCAGTACGTCTTTCCGGACGCGAGCCTGCGGCGGTTCGCCGATCGGTTCGTCTGGCTCTCGCTCGACACCGAGCGAGAAGAGAACGCTCCGGTCGTGACCCGCCTCGAGGTGCGCGCACTGCCCACGCTCTTCGTGATCGACGGGGCCACCGAGAGAGTCCGGCTGGGCTGGCCCGGCTCGATGACCGCCGCGGAGCTCGCAGAGCTTCTCGACGCGCAGCTGGCCGCGGGCGGCGGGGGCGCGGAGCCTGGGCACGCTCTGGCGGTCGACGTGCTCGTGACGCGCGCGAGCGCGGCGAGGCACTTCGCTCCGTGCGTGTCCCTGGCGGCCGACGAGGCGCCGGGGATGCCCCCGGGGACGGCGCTGGTCGACGTGCTGCGTGCGGCTCTCGGGTGCGCAGAGGCGCTGCCGAAGGACGCGCCGGAGCGCGGGCGCCTCGCCGGGCTGACGGCGCTCGCAGCGCGCGTCGTGTCCGACCGGTCCCTCCCGGTGCTCGCCGACGATCGCTCCGACCTCTACGACTACGTGGTGAACGCGCTGCGCGAGCTGGGGCGCGAGGGCGAGGCGCGGCGCGTGGCCGCGACCTGGGCGACCTTCCTCGAGAACGAGGCGGCGCGGGCGCCCTTCCCCGCCGCGAGGGCCGTCTTCGACTCGCACCGCCTGCTGGCGTACGTCGCGCTCGGGGAGCCGCAGCGCGCCATACCGATGCTCGCGCGCAGCGAGCGCGACTTCCCCGACGACTACAACCCACCGGCCCGCCTCGGCGCAGCGTACTTCGCCATGAAGCGCTACGACGACGCGCTCGCCGCTCTGGGGCGGGCCCTCGAGCGGGCCTACGGGCCGCGCAAGCTGCGACTGTGGTCGCTCGAAGCGGACGTCCTGCTCGCCCGGGGAGACCGGGCCGGCGCGGGGCGCGTGCTCGCCGACGCCGTGGCCTTCGCGCGGCGGGTCCCGCTGACGGGCCACTACCCGGAGCTCCGCGAGGCGCTGGAGAAGCGCCTCGCCGACCTCGAGCCCGCGGGGCCTACCGTAGACGCGTCGCCGCCCGGGAACTAGAGAGGCAGTCGCCATGGAAGACGCCAAACACAAGGTCGCGCGCGCCGCCCTCGACGAGCTGCCCGGGCGCGGGATCATCGGTCTCGGCAGCGGGTCGACGGCGAACCTCTTCGTCGAGGAGCTCGGGGCGCGGGTGCGCGCGGGCCTGGCCATCGTGGGCGTGCCCACGTCCGAGTCGACGCGTGCGCTGGCGACGCGCGCCGGCATCCCTCTATTGGACGACGAAGGTCCGTGGGAGATCGACGTGAACGTCGACGGCGCGGACGAGGTGAGCGCCGCGCTCGACCTCATCAAGGGCGGCGGAGCCGCGCACGCCCGCGAGAAGATCGTCAACTTCGCCGCGAAGCGCAACGTGGTGATCGTCGACGCCAGCAAGCTGTCGACGCGCCTGGGCGAGCGCTGGGCGGTTCCGGTCGAGGTCCTCCCCTTCGCTCACGGCACGACCTGCGCGCACCTCGCGCGGCTGGGCGAGCCCCGGCTGCGCGTGCGCCCCGAGGGGCCGGTGCGCACCGACGCGGGGAACCTGATCTACGACGTGGCCGCGGGCCCGATCGACGACCCCGGGCGCCTGGACCGCGCCCTGCGCGCCATTCCCGGGGTCGTGGAGACGGGGCTCTTCGTGGGGCGCGCGGACGTCGTCCTCGTCGCGGAGAAGGCGGGAGTCCGGCGCCTGGTACGCGGGGGCTGAGATGCGCGCGATGCAGCTCGCCGCCCCGGGGCGCGCCGGGGCGCCCGCGCTCGTCGCGGTCGAGCGCCCGGATCCGGTGGCGGGCGACGGAGAGCTCCTCCTGCGCGTGACCGCGTGCGCCGTCTGCCGCACCGACCTCCAGCTGTGCTCGGGGGACCTGGCCGCGCGGCGCCTGCCGATCGTGCCGGGGCACCAGCTTGTCGGCCGCGTCGAGGCGGTCGGGCGCGGGGCCGAGGGGTGGCGGGTCGGTGACCGGGCGGGCGTCGCCTGGCTGGCGGGCACCGACGGGACGTGCGCGAGCTGCCGCGCCGGCCGCGAGAACCTGTGCGCCGCGGCGGAGTTCACCGGGTGGGATCGGGACGGGGGCTTCGCTACCCACGCGGTCGCGCGGGCGGCCTTCGCGCTGCGCTTGCCCGAGGGCTTCGGCGATCTCGAGGCCGCGCCGCTCCTGTGCGGGGGCGTCATCGGCTACCGGTCGCTGAAGGTCAGCGGCGTCAGGCCAGGCGGGCGGCTCGGCCTGTACGGGTTCGGTGCGTCGGCCACCCTGACCATCCAGGTGGCCCGGCACTGGGGATGCCGCGTCTTCGTGTGCACCCGCTCGGAGGCGGAGAGGCAGCGCGCCCTCGCGCTGGGCGCCGAGTGGGCCGGCGGCTACGACGAGCGGCCGCCGGAGCCGCTCGACGCGGCGATCACGTTCGCTCCCGCCGGGAGCGTCGTCGCCGCCGCGCTGCGCGCGCTCGACCGCGGAGCCGCGGTGGCGATCAACGCGATCCACCTCGACCGGATCCCCGAGCTGCCGTACGCCGACCTGTGGTGGGAGCGCTCGCTGCGGAGCGTCGCCAACTTCACGCGCGACGACGCGCGCGAGATGCTGGCGCTCGCGGCGGAGATCCCCGTGCGCACCGAGCGAGAGGTCCACCCGCTAGCCGGGGCGAACACGGCGCTCGACCGGCTCGCGCGCGGCGAGGTGCGGGGCGCGGCCGTCCTGCAGTGCTCGGACGAGTAGCCTCGCCTCCCCCCGGATCGGAGAGAGGCTCGCCGAGCTCCGGTCCCGGAGGTGAGGATGGGATTCGAACCCACGTGTAACGGATTTGCAAACTGCGCGCGGGTCGACTCTGCGACGACGAGGGGCCACGCGTCCGGGAGCAGTGGGAGTCAAGGCGCCATTTCTTCCACGCGGGCTTCATCTCGCCCGGCTCGGCCAGCGCCACGAGGTGCCCCACCGCCCAGGTGACAAGATGCGCGTCGCTCTGGAAGTACCCATCGTGACGCGACCGCGCGCGCGCGCCCAGCACGTGCGCGATGTCGCGCGCGACGCTCGGCTTCTCGGCGACGACGAGGATGGTCATGGGGAAGCGCGCCCTCGAGACGACAACCCTACTCTCCCTACAAGAAGGCGGCCTGCGCCTACCCCTTCGGTCCCCGCCGCTTTCTTTGGTCGTCCAAGCGCACGACGCCCGCTTCCATCTGGCGCAGGGCCCGCAACTCATCGCGCAGCGCGCACCGCTCGGTCACGAGCGCGGGGATCTCGTCGTCGGCCGCCGTGGTCAGCGCGACCGTGAGCCGCGCGATCGCGGCGCTGATCGTCGCTTCGTCGAGGGAAGAGGTGCAAATGGGCCTGCAAACGGAGCCCTCTGCGCCACCATTCGAGCCCGGGATGACTTCGCCCAAGTCATCGGAGCTGTTGAAAGTGGGCCATGATGGACTCGAACCATCAGCCAACGGATTAAGAGTCCCACCATTTAGGCCGTTTTCCCTGGACTTTGAGGCCGGTGCCGGGAAACTGCCGGGAAATTCCCGACGGAAGAGGCCCAGGATCAGAGCAGTCATCCCGAGATCGCTCAAGGGGAAGCGGCGACCGACGGCGTGGGACCGGGTGAACGCCGACCGCGACGACCTCGACGGCGGCGACTGAACGACGGCTCGCCCTGAGGAAGGCCGAAGTGGTGCTCGGCGAGGTCGGGGACACCTCCGGTCACGGCGGGCCGATGGCCCGAAGACCGGGGGAGGGACGTTCCTGATAACCTTCCGGGATGCTCGAACTGGAAGTGGACACGGGCGGCGACGTCCCGGCGACTGTACGTGTGGACGCTGAAGGGCGGGTCACCCATGTCGAGGTCGATGACCAGACCAACGAGGTCTATGCGACCTGGGCGCAGTTCTGCGAGGCCGTGGGCATCGAGGACTCGGAGGCCGCGTTTGAAAAGGTCGAGGATCAGATCGATCCCGACGTACTCGATGAGGTCAAGACGATGGGCCTCGACAACGCGGACGCAATTCTCGCCGAGTGCGCCCGGCAGATGGCCGAGCCGGTGAAGACCGCGCCGCCGAAGACAGCGCGGATGAAGGCGGGGCCGGTGAAGACACCGCCGAAGGTGCAGGCGAAGAAGAAGACGAGCACCAAGAAGGCGAAGAAGGCGGCTGTACCCCCGAAGGCCAAGAAGAACACGGCCAAGAAGACCACGAAGAAGGCGAAGGCCCGGAAGCGCTGACCCGGCTCGGGCTATGCTCGCCGACGAACAGGCTCTGCCTCGTCAGAACGGAACGGATCGAATGGCTGAAGGCGTCATCAAGAAGAAGCTGGCGGACAAGGGGTTCGGGGTCATCACCATCGGGGGCGGGAAGGATCTCTACTTCCATCAGTCCGCCGTCGACGGCGCACGGTTCGAGGATCTCCAGGAGGGCCAGCGCGTGTCGTTCACCGAAGGCCAAGGCCCGAAGGGACCGAGGGCGGAGAAGGTCAAGCCCATCTGACGATGCCACATCGCCCGGCCTGTCCCGTCTGCGGTCACGCGCCACGTCCTAGCTAGTGCTACGAGCGGCCGATCGTGCTTCGTCGCAATCTCGCCGAGGCAATCCTTTGCGGATTTAGGCGGCAAGACGTTGGGGATCACGACAAGTAACCGGGGGAGGCAGGCGAAGTTACTTGGTAGCTCCGGTGCCGGGCGAGCCCCATTCCCCCGGCAGGTGACAAGCCACCCAGCGCTCCGGGTTGCGGACGCCCTCGGCCGTCATCGCTTCGACCGCCTGCCGGACCATCGCCGCCCCTTCATCGCCGCCCAGGAGCTGACCCAGGCGGTAGCGCGCCGGCAGCGCGTACAAGATCGTGCTCGTGGCTTCCGCGCGATCGACCCCCTCCCGCAGGGCCGCGACGGCGGCAGCCCGGTCGCCCGCCGCGTTGTCCGCGATCGCTCGCAACAGGAAGGCCAGCGCGTGAGTCCACGCCTCGGCCTCTCGAGCGAGCCGCCGCGCCAGGCGCCGCGCCTCGGCGATTCGCGGCCGCCGCCGGTCGGTGCGGCTCCCGATCGACGCGATCGCCGCGCGGCCGCGCATGTAGAGCGTCGCCGCACGGATGAACCCCGCGTGAAGCAGGCGGCTCTTCTTCAGCCGCGGCATGTCGCGCGCCAGGTGCTCATAGGCCTGACCGCTTTCGCCGACGTAGAGCTCGATCTCCGCCCCCCAGACCATGCCCTGCCAGTGCTGAAGGGAGAACCCTCGGTACGACCATTGCGATAGCGCGTCGCTCATCTCGCGCCTGGCGCGCGACGGCTGGTCGGCGACGAGCGACAGCCAGATGCCCGCAGCCGTGCGCACGTTCACGGATGTGAACAGGTCGCGGCGGTCTGCCGATTCGGCGAGGAGGTGCTTCATCCGCCGACTACACTCCTGAAATGCACCAAGAAAGTAGAGAACGTAAACATTGAAAATGCGCGTCATCGCGTATCCGCCGGAGCCGCGCGCGAACAGCGAAGTGGAACGCTCGAGCCTCGATCGCGCCTCTAGCCACCGGCCGCGATTCCAGAGGCCGATGCCGCGAGCGCCGTGGGCGTAAGCGACCACCTCGGGCCGCCCGTCGCGCTCGGCGACTTCGGTGGCCAGCTCGACCAGGGCGAGCTCCCGCCGCGTCTCGCGAGCCCCCGCCGCGCCCAGGTGCCCGAGCTCGAGGCCGGCCGCGCGTACGAGCTGAAAGCGATCGCCCTTCGGGAGCGCCTCGGCGAAGTGCCGCGCCTGCATGCACGCGCCAAGGATGACGTCGACGATCGATAAGCCGTTGGCCACCGTGAACAGCGCATCGATGCGGATGCGGTCCTCCCTGGGGACGGCCTCGGGCTCCCGATCTTTGTACCGGAGACCGACGAACAAGGCCCAGACGCGGTAGACGAGCAGCCAGAAGAAGGCCGCGAACGCGGAGCGCGGCGCGCTCATGCCGACCGCGCGCAGGACTTCGCGGAGCATCTGCTCACCCTCGTCCATGCGCCCGGCGCTGAGCAGCTGCTCGGCGGCGGCCCGCCGGAACTCCACCCGCTGCTCGCCGGGGGCTCCCTCGGCGGCAGCGATGTACTCGCGAGCGGACTCCTCGTACCGATCGTTGAGCTGGAGCATGTGGGCGAGGCGCGCCCGTATGCGCCGCACCTCCGGCGAGGTCGGCGCGGCACTCGTGTGCAAGAGAGTCAGCCGTAGCAAGCGCG
>PLYU01000217.1 GCA_003153495.1 Myxococcales bacterium | reverse complement strand
CCGCGCCGGGCGCCGACGGACGCTGCTCCTGCGCCGCGGGGGACCTGCCCTTGCTCGGGGCCTGCGTGCCGGCCGCGGTGGGCGACGCCTTCTGCGGCCCGGCGGCGCGGATGGTCACCGACGGTTGCGCACTGCGGCGCTGCGGCGACGACGAGCAGCTCGATCTGGCCAGCGGCGCATGCGTCGCAGGCCGCCCCGCGGCGGGATGCACCGACGGCCGGCTGCCTGCCCTCTGGGACGCCTGGCCCGAGTGCGTGACGCCGGACGCGACCTGTCCGCGCGGGAGCCGGCGCCAGGGAGGTTCCTGCGAGACACCCGTCCGGTGCCCCCCCGGGACTTTGCCCGACGGGGCCGGCTGCCACGTCGTCGTCACCTCGGGAGGACGCACCACGGGCCCGCGCGTCGACATCGGCGCCTGGGCCAGGCTGGTCCTCGGCCCCGACGGAGGCCGCGGGTCGGCCGACCTGTGCCACCCGCTGCAGCAGGCGGCAGCGGCGTTCGCCGTGGCCGGGGGCGACGTGCTCGCGCTCGGCATCCGGGTCACCGTCACCGCCCCCGACCAGGACGTCTCGCGGCTCAGCGCGCGGGTGGAAACGACCGCCGGAGGGGGACGCCGGATCAGCCCGGCGGCCGAGGCACTCGTCGCGGACGCCGTCGGGACCTTGCTCGAGGCTCTCCGCGGGCTGGGAGGCGAGTCCACCGCAGCCTCCATGGAAACGCAGGTGATTTGCTCTCTCGGCGCCCCCTGACGGGCCCGCCTCGGACGGGCGGTTTTCCGTTCGAAATCGCGCGCCGACGGTGCTAGCGTGCCTCCACTTCGTCTCAGCTTTGTGAGGGACCCACGTGGACAGTGATCTCGCCGACGCGGTGGAGGCCCTCAAGGCTGTGTTCGCAAAGCGGAAGCTTCCTTGCACCTTCGGCAAGGCGCCTCCCGCACTCGTCGACGAGCTGCGAAAGCAGCTTCGTATCCCCTCGAGATTCCGTAACTTTCTGCTGGCCGCCAACCCCGAGAAGCTCGAGACGGTGACCCCGGTCGAGCGCATCCGGCTCATCCCTGCCGAGGAGCTGGCCAAGGCCCAGCAGCTGGTGCAGACCCCCGGCGAGAACGGGGCGCCTCCGGCCGACTGGAAGCCGGCCTGGGTCGTCATCGGCGAGAGCTCGCTGCTGGGCGACCCCTATTTCCTCGACGTGAGCAAGCCGGACCCCGAGGGGGACTGTCCGGTCTACACCGCCATGAGCGGACAGGACCGCTGGACCCCGACGCTGGCGGCGTCCAGCTTCGCCCAGTTCCTCCGCATCCTGTCGACGGCCATGGAGATCGCGGCCGGTTTCGGAGACGCGATCATGGACGACGAGGACGAGGACTCGTTCCGCGAGTCGCTCGGGCCCAAGGTCAAGATCATCGACGCCGCGGCGATGCGCGCGGGGCACTGGACCTGAGAAGCGGCGGCTCATGAGCGACGCGGCTTACCTCCGGAGCCATTACCGGCCGCCGGAGATCGAGCACCGCTACGGGCCGAACGTGCACCTGCTGGACGACCCGGCCGCCTGGACGCTGCTGGCGCGCCTCTGCGCCCGCGACACCGGGCAGCCGGAGGTCGGCCGGCTGGTGCGCGTCCTCTACGACCGCCTCGCGCACGCCGTGACGGCCGCCGAGCTCCCGCGCGCCCGTCTCGACGTACCGACGCGCATGGTGACGTCGTCCCCGGAGGCCGTCGTGCGGTCCACGGGCATCGCCCCGCACACCCGCGTCGTGACGGTGGGCATCGCGCGGGCGGGGACCGTGCCGTCGCAGATCGTCTACGAACTGCTCAACGAGCTACTGGACCCGGCATGCGTCCGCCAGGACCACCTCTTCATGTCGCGCGCGACCGACGCGAGCGGGCGCGTCACCGGCGCGACGTGGCACGACGCCAAGATCGGCCGCGACGTCGACGGGCGCATCGTCCTCTTCCCCGACCCGATGGGCGCGACCGGCTCGTCGCTCATCAGCGCGCTCGACCACTACAAGACGCGCCTCGAGGGGACGCCCGCGACGTGCATCACCGTGCACCTCATCGTGACGCCCGAGTACCTGCGCAACGTGCTCCGGGCGCACCCGGAGACGCTGATCTACGCGCTGCGCGTCGACCGGGGCCTCAGCGCGGCCGATGTCCTGGCGACCGTTCCCGGTACCCGGTGGGACGAGGAGCGCGGCCTCGACGACCACCAGTACATCGTGCCCGGCGCAGGCGGCGTGGGCGAGATCATGAACAACGCGTGGGTGTGACGCCCGCGTAGGGGCTCCCACCCCGTTGCGCGCCGCGCAATCGTGGCCATGTTGCCGGGGTCGGCGCGTCGCCGAGGAAAGGCAATATCCATCGATGAAGCAGCTACGCACCCTCCTCGCGTTGTCTCTCCTGGCCGTCGTCCCCGCGGTCGCAGCGGTCACCTCGGCCGCTCACGCCGAGAGTCGCAAGCATGAGCCCAAGGTGTCGATCGACGACGCCCGCGCGAAGGCGCTCTCTCTCGTCCCGGGCGAAGTGAAGGCCGAGGAGCTCGAGCGCGAACGCGGGCGATGGATCTACTCCTTCGAGATCAAGCCCACGGGCGAGACGCGACGGATCATCAAGGAAGTGAACATCGACGCCGACACCGGCGTGCTGGTGGGCAAGGTCGAGACCGAGAGAGAGTGAGGCGGGGCGTCCGATTGGCTGAGCCCTGAGCCGCGGAGCCGTCACCGGCGCCGGCGCGCGTTGTGGCCCTCGACCATGTGCTCGTAGTCGGGCAGCTCGCCCTTCGTTTCCCGCCAGGTGCTCCTCGCGCCCTCGGCCATCGCCGGCAGGCGCGCGGTCATCGCGCCCAGCTCCTCGGACGCCGGGGCGCCGCCCTGCGAGAGCAGCCCGTCGAGCGCCGCGTCGAGGGCCTCCACGCCCGTGCCGCGCAGGTGCCCGCGCCGCGCCAGGTCCTGGTAGCTGCGCGCGAGCGCGTCTCCGTCGAAGCGGTGCTCGGTCACCAGCTCCACCGCCACGCGCAGGACCCCCGCCGCCGAGAGGCGCCCGTCCTCCTGCAGCGCGAAGGCCGGCTGGAGGTAGTTGTAGAACGGGACGACGCGCGGGCCGTACGAGCGGAAGTCGTCGGGCGGCGTCTGCCCCTCGAGGTGGATGAAGATGCGCTCGACCACGTCCGCGTGCTCGATCGTGCGCGCGACGTCCATCGTCGCCTCGACGACGTCGGCGTACACGCGCCCGCGCGCGAGCACGCGCGCGAGCAGGTCTTCGTCGATGCGGCCCGCGAGGAAGTCGGCGTACAGCGAGTAGACATACGCGTCGGCCTCGGCGTCGTCGCCGAAGAGCGTCTCGTGCGACTGCGCGTCGGCCTCGGCGCCGTCGGCCAGGGCCGCGCGCGAGCTCAGGAGGGCGAGGAGCTTGTAGCCGAGCTGATCGCGCATTGCGCGGAAGCGCAGGCGCAGCAGGTTCTGCAGGTTGGGTTTGAGGGTGAAGCTGTCCCAGGTGATCCCGTCGAGCCGCAGCTTGTCCTCGAGCCTGCGGCGCATCTGCTCGGGCGATCCCGACAGGATGTGCACGCGGATGCCCGAGCGCACCATCTCGCGCAGCAGCGTGGACGCTCCGGGGTTGGTCCGCTTCTGATCGGGTCGCTCGAGGGCAGTCCTCACCAGGTCGCGCAGCGAATCGAAGTCGGTGCGCAGATACGTCTTGTCGAGGTCCCAGCGAGCGATGTGCAAGGGTCGAACTTTAGCGCGCGCGCGGCCGCGTCACGACGCCATCGAGCGCCTCAAGGTCTCGAGCGACGTCATGAGCTCGTGCGCCCCGGAGCGCGAGGCGAGGTCGAGCGCCTCGCGCAGGTAGTCGCGCGCCTCCTGCCGGCGGTCCCGCCCGAAGGCGACGTGCGCGAGCGCGCCCAGCACCGCGGCGCGATCGCCCCCGCTCGGGCCCGCCACGTCGAGGGCCTCGCGCAGCACTCCCTCGGCGTCGCTCAGCTGTCCGCCCTTGGCCAGGGCCTCGCCCAGCTTGCGGCTGAAGATGAGCAGCGCCCGGAGCGGGTCGTCGAGCTCGCCGCGGAACAGCTCGCGCCGGGCCAGCTCCAGCCCGCGCCGCAGCGCCATGATCGACCCGTGCTGGTCCCCGCGCGCGCTCGCCTGCACGCTGACCTGCTCGAGCAGCAGCAGCGCCTGGAACGCCGTCCCCCCCCAGTACTCGTGCAGCGCGCGTACCTCGATGGGTAGCTCGCGCTCGTCGCACACCGCCGCCGCCGCCGCGTGCAGCTCGCGCTTCACCGCCGCCGGGATCGTGGCCAGGGTCACCTCGCGCAGCAGCGGGTGCGAGGTGCGCACCGGCCGCTCGGGGAACGCGATCATCCCCGCCCGCTGCAGGAACCCGAGCGCGTCGTCGAGGTCCACGTTCCCGCCGAGCATGCGCTGGAGCACCGCGGCGTCGGCGTCGTCTCCCCAGACCGCCGCCGCCTGGAGCACACGCCTGGCCTCCGCCGGGAGGTGCTCGACGCGCACCGCGATGATGTCGGCGAGCGCCTCGGGGACCCCGCCCGACTCTTCGCGGAGGAACCGCATCAGGTGCTCGAGGTAGAGCGGCACGATCGTGCGCGACCCGCTGAGCACGGGCAAGCTGGGCCCCATCCGGTGGGCCAGCGAGTCACGCACCTCCTTGGTGGGAAGGCCGGCCAGCAGCCGCGCCGCGGCCACGTCCGCCGGCCACCCCGGCTCGAAGCCGGGCGACGACGACGCCACCAGAAGCGCCGGCACCAGAGGCGGATCGCTCAGCGCGTCCGCCAGCGCGTTGCGGCTGGCTCCGTCGACCGAGTGCAGATCATCGACCGCCAGGACGACCCTGTGGCCGCGCGTCCGCTCGCTCGCCCGCACGAGCGCCCACCTGAGCGCCTCGGCGGCGGCGAAGCGGCGCTCCTCCGGCGAGAGCCCGCCCTCGCGCTCGGACGTCTCCTGCCCGAACACGTCGGCCAGCCCCCGGCGGGCCTCCGGAGTGGCGGCCACCCAGTCGCGCGGGCTTCCGCCCGCCTCCGGGAGCGCCGCGAGCTGGACGATCGCGCGCCGGAGCGTCCAGCAGCCGACCTCCGCCCAGGCCGGGTCCGGCCCCGTCTGCACGACCACGTCGCCCGCGGCCGTCGCGAAGTCGAGGAACTCGCGCACCAGCCGCGTCTTGCCGACGCCGACCTCGCCCAGCACGCGCGCGCCGGTGAGCGAGCGAGCCTCCGACCGGCGCGCCTCGAGCCACGCCAGATCCTCGACGCGGCCGATGAATGGCAGCGGCCCCAGGGTGCGCCCGGCGTCCGGCGGAGGCGGCCTGGGGCTCGAGCGACCGGCGAGCCCCCCCGCCTTGGCGTTGGGGACGCGGGCGGACGGGGGACTCGAAGTCTGGATGGCCGCCCCGCACTCGCCGCAGAACTTCTGCGTCGCCGGGTTGGCCGCGCCGCACGAAGGGCAGGCTACCGACAGCGCCTTGCCCGCGCGCTGGGCGCCGCCGTCGTCGAGCAGAGCGAGCACGCGCCCGAGCTCCGCCGAGAACTCGTCGGAGTCCTGGAAGCGGTCCTGCGCCTCCTTCTCCAGGGCCTTGAGCACGACGTCGACGAGCGCCTGCGGGATCTGCCGGGCCGGCGCGAGCTCGCGCGGATCGCGCGGCATCTCCTTGAGGTGAGCGAGGGCCACCTGGGTCGGCGTCTCGGCCTCGAACGGGAGCCTGCCGGTCAGGAGCTGGTAGAGCACGACCCCGACCGTGTAGAGATCGCTGCGCGCGTCGAGCGGGTCGCCGCGCGCCTGCTCGGGGCTCATGTACTCCGGCGTCCCGCAGACGATGCCCGGGTTGGTGATGCCCTTCTGCTGCGTCTCCGCGCGCATCTTCGCCAGGCCGAAGTCGACGACCTTCACGAAGTCGCCCCCCGAGCGCACCGGCTCGAGGATGATGTTCTCCGGCTTCAGATCGCGGTGGATGATGTTCTCGCTGTGCGCCTCGGCGAGCGCCGCCAGCGTCTGACGGAGCACGTCGATGATGCGCCGGAACGGCAGGTCGCCCTCTTCGTAGAGAACCCGCGCGAGGTCGCGCCCGCGCAAGAACTCCATGACGAGGTAGAGCTGCCCGTCGGGCGTCTTGCCGAAGTCGATGATGCCGACCGAGTTCGGGTGGTTCAGGCGGCTGGCGGCGCGCGCCTCGGTGATGAAGCGCGCCGCGGTGTTCTCCTCGCCGACCAGGTGGGGGTGGATGATCTTGACCGCGACGGTGCGCCCGAGGTTCGTCTGCTCGGCGCGGTAGACGCGCCCCATGCCGCCGATCCCCACCAGCTCGAGGATCAGGTACCCGCCCGGCAGCGTGCGGCCGATGAGCGGGTCCTCGGGGCTCGGTACCACCTTGCCCACGGGGAAGCCGCAGGCCGGGCAGAACCGGTGGCCCTCGTCACAGGAGAAGGCGCATTGGGGACATGTCCGCATGTCGAGGGACCGTGACCAGGCAGCCAGGAGGCTACCATGTGACGGGCCTGAAGGCGTACGATGGGGGACATCGTGGCCAAGCGCATCGGCGAGCTACTGGTCGACGGGGGTGTCCTCTCCCAATCGCAGCTCGAGCAGGCCCTCTTTGCCCAGCGCAAGGACGGGCGCAAGCTCGGCCAGCTGCTCATCGAGCTCGGCCTGGTCAGCGAGATCCAGCTGACCCAGACCCTGTCGCGCCAGCTCTCGGTGCCCTGGGTCTCGCTCTACCACGTCGATTTCTCTCGCTCGCTGCTCAACATGATCCCCAAGGAGATCGTGGAGAAGTACTGCCTGGTGCCCATCTTCGTGCGGCGGGTGCGAAAGCAGGGCGAGACGCTGTACGTGGCCATGGACGACCCGACCAACGAGGCCGCCATCGCGGAGGTCGCCGCGCTCGGCTCGCTCCCCGTGAAGCCCATGATCGCCTGCCCGAGCGACATCCGGGCGGCCATCCGGGTCTATTACCTCGGCGAAGCCGCGCCCACGCCGTCCCCGCAGCCCCTGCGGGCAGCGCCCCCTCCTCCTCCCGCCCGCGCCGACAGGGACAGCCGGGTGGCGCCTCCCCCCCAGCCCAACGGCGCCCGGGCTCGCCCGGGGGCGTCAGGGCCCGAGCTGGCCCCCCCCCTGACCGCCGTGGCCCCCGTGGCTGCGGTCGCCGTCGCCGCAGGCCCTCCGGCGGCACCCGCAGGCCCCACGGGCGACCGCCCCGAGCCGGCGTCCGAGGCCGAGCCGCGGGGGACGGACGCCACGCCGCCGCAGCACTCGCAGCCGCGGATGATCTCGGTCACCCTGGTCGACGGGACGTCGATCCAGATCCCCGCCCCGCCAAAGAAGCGTTCCTCGATTCCCGCCCCCGGCGAGCCGAAGGACGGCATGAGCGATCAGCTGNNCGTCGACGCGAGCGAGATCCTCGGCGAGGAGCCGAAGTGGGAGGCGCTGTTCTCCGTGCTGCTCTCGATCCTGCTGCGCAAGGGGCTCATCGCGGACTGGGAGTTCGTGGAGGAGTTCAGGAAGCTGTAGGGTTCGGCGCAGGGACAAGAACACCAGTCTCGCTCGGGAGTCGTCGGGGCGGCCCTGACCGCACTACAGCCAGCGGTTGTCTCTGTACCAGCGGACGGCGCGCTCGACGCCCTCGTGCCACGTCACCTTCGGCTCCCAGCCCAGATCGCGCCGCGTGTCCTCCGACGAGCAGACCCAGTGCATCAGGAGCATCGCGGCCTTCTCGCGCGTCAGCATGACCGGGCGGTTGGCGAGGCGGCCGAAGACCTCGATGCCGCGCGCCACCGTCATGAAGACCGGGACGGGCAGGCTCGCGCGCACCAGCGCCTTGCGGCCCAGCGCGCGCTCGGCGTCAGCGAGCATGTCCCTCAGCGTGAGCGGGCCGCAGCCGTCGTCCACGAAGTAGGTGCGGCCGCTGGCCGGCAGGTCGGCCTCGACGGCGCGCAGGCAGGCCTCGGCGCAGTCGGTCGCGTAGATCCAGGTGCCCTTCGCCTCGCCGTCGCCCACGAGCGGCAAGAGGCCCCGCTGGATGGCCTTGAAGGCCTCGAGGATCTCGCCGTCGCGCGGGCCGTAGATCGCGCCCGGACGCAGGATGACGCTGGCCAGCTCGTGCGCCGCCGACTGGACGACCTTCTCGGCCGCGAGCTTGCTGCGTCCGTACGCCGTGACCGGGTTCTCCTGATCGGCGGCGACGGGGCGCCCGTCGGCGGAGGGGCCGCATGCCTCGAGGCTCGAGACGAAGACGAAGCGCTTGAGGCCGCGCCCGCGCGCCGCCTGCACCAGGTTCGACGTGCCGCCCACGTTGACGGTGAAGAACTCGTCGGGGTCGCGCGCCTTGACCAGGCCGGCGGCGTGGACGACCGCGTCGACCCCGTCGACCGCCTCGCGCACCCGCTCGACCTCCTCGACGCTGCCCTCGAACAGCTCGACGTTCGCGAGCGTCCCGAGGTGCTTGCGGTCGGAGGTCTTGCGGACCAGCGCGCGGACGCGGTGGCCGCGCTGGGAGAGGAGCTCGGCCACGTGACCGCCCAGAAAGCCGCTCGCCCCTGTGACGAGGACCTTCATGTGGCGCCGTTCGTCAGAGACTTCTCGTACACGCGGTAGGTCTTGTAGTGCTTGGCGCCCATCAGCTGGATGCCGGCGTTCACGCGCCCGTTGTCCTCGAGCGTCCACCCGAGCTCGCCCTCGCGGATGCCGAGGCGCTTGCCGCCCTCGTTCATCTCGGCGTACATGAACGCGCTGAGCGCCGCGTACTTGCGCACGTGCCGCCACTTCTTGCGGATCCCGAGGAGCGCCAGCCGCGCCGAGCGGGGGCCCTGGACCTTGAGGCGCCAGAGCAGCTTCGGCAGGCCGAGGGGGAACAGCTTGCCGTGCATGTCCGCGATCAGCTCGTTCAGGTTGGGCAGCGCCACGGCGACCGCCGCCGGCTCGCCCGCGATCGACACGATGCAGGTGATGTCCGGCATGAGCAGCAGCTTGAAGTCAGCCGCCATCTTCTCGACTTCCTTGCGCGAGAAGGGCACGAAGCCCCAGTTGTCGCTCCACGCGTCGTTGAAGACGTCGACCAGGAGCTCGACGTCCCTGTCGAGGTTCTTGAGCGAGGCCGTCCGGTGGGACACCTCCGTCATCGCCTTGATGTCGGCGTGAGCGCGCTTCACCCGCGCGTTCGGCTCGCCCACCAGGTACTTCCACGCGAAGAAGTCCTTCTCCTTGCGATAGCCCGCCTTCTCGATGAGGCCCCCCTGGTAGGGCCTGTGGTGGGGCATCATGATGTACGGCGGCGTGTCGAACCCGCTGACGAGGCACCCGAGCTCCTCGTTGATGTTGAGCGAGAGCGGGCCGCGCACCTTCTTCAGGCCCTTGCCGCGGAGCCAGGCCTCGGCGCGGGCGAGCAGGCCGCGCGCCACTTCCTCGTCGTCGATCGTGTCGAGGAAGCCGAAGAAGCCGGTGGCGTCGTGGTGCAGATCGAGGTGGGCGCGGTCGATGGTCGCCGTGATGCGCCCGACGCACGCGCCGTCCCGGTACGCGCAGTAGATGGTCCCCTCGCCGTGCTCGAAGAAGGGGTTCTTCTTGGGGCTCAGCCGCTCCTTGAGCTCCATGTCGAGCCCGCGGACGTACGCGGGGTCGCCGCGGTAGATATCGTCGACGACGTCGAGGAAGTCGGCGACCGGGCCACCCATGGGGAACTGCCGGATCTCGAGCATGGCCGGAGACCCGTTAGCCGATTTGCGCAGGGCCGTCCAAGGGGGAGGGTCTCCTCTCGCCTCGACCTCGCCCCCGGGCGTGACTACCCTGCTGACGCCGGAGGGCCGCCCCGTCATGCTCATCTCGACTCGCCCGTTCGCCCTGCCGCTGGCGCTCGCCGCGGCGCTTCTCACCTTCCCCGCTCGGGGTCAAGGGGTCGGCCAGGGGGTCGCCGCGCCGCGCGCGGCCGCGCCCGCGACGGCCTCGCAATCCCCCGTTCTCACGCCGGCGCAGGTGCAGGCCTCGACCGCGGAGGCCCGGCGGCTCTCGGACGCCTTCGTCTCGGTCGCCGAGCGCGTCAGCCCGAGCGTGGTCATGGTCGACGTGACCGCGCGCGACGAGAAGGTCGAGCTCCTGTCGCACTTCCTCGGCCGCCCGGGGACCGACGAGCCGGTCGCCCGCGGGATGGGGTCCGGCCTGGTGTACTCGGCCGACGGCGCGATCCTCACGAACAACCACGTGGTCGAAGAGGCCCTCTCGATCAGCGTACGGCTGCGCGACGGCCGCCACCTGCCGGCGCGCCTGGTCGGGCGCGATCCGGCGACGGACCTCGCGGTCGTGAAGGTCGACGCGACGGGCCTCGTCCCGGCCAGGTTCGCCGACTCGGAGGCCGCGCGCGTCGGCGAGTGGGTCGTGGCGATCGGGTCCCCCTTCGGCCTCGGCTACTCGGTCACCGCGGGCGTCCTGTCGGCCAAGGGCCGCGGCGGGCTCGGGATGAACGCCATCGAGGACTACCTGCAGACCGACGCGAGCATCAACCCCGGGAACTCGGGCGGGCCGCTGTGCAACCTGCAAGGCGAGGTGCTCGGGATCAACACGATGGTCGTCGGGCGCGGCCAGGGCATCGGCTTCGCCGTGCCGAGCAGCCTGGCGGTGCGCGTGGCCGACCAGCTCCTCAAGGCGGGCCACGTCTCTCGCGCCTGGATGGGCCTCGCCGTGCAGGATCTGACGCCGGAGCTCGCGGCCGCCCTGAAGGTCCCGCCCGCCGCCGGCGCGCTCGTCGACAACGTGGCGCCCGAGGGGCCCGCGTACCGCGCCAACGTCCGCCCCGGCGACCTGATCGCGAGCGTGGGCGGGCGTCCCGTGCGCGACGGCCACGATCTGGTGAAAGAGACGATGGCGCACGAGGTCGGGCAGAGCGTCCCGCTCGAGATCGTCCGCGGCGGCCAGCACTACGGCGCGACCGTGACCCTCGCGGAGCGGCCGGAGGAGCCGGTGGACGCGACGCCGGGCCAGCAGCAGGGGGCGCCTCACCCCGGGATGGGGCTCGTCGTGCGCGATCTCGCGCCCCAGCAGGCGGCCCAGATGGGCCTCGGCGCGAGGGCGGTCCCGGTCGTGACGCAGGTGACGCCGGGCTCGTCGGCCGATCGGGCCGGACTGCGCAGCGGAGACGTCATCGTCCAGGCCGGCGACGTGGCGACCCCGACGTCGGCGCAGGTCGCGGAGCTCGCGAAGACCGGCACGCTCCTCGTCCGGTGCAAGCGCGGCGAGTCGTACTTCTACGCCGTGATCAGGAAGTAGAGCGGCACGTCACGGCGCGGGCGCCCACGCGGTCTCCAGCGCGGCCGTCGAGTCGTCCACGACGATCGGCGGCGGGTGCTCCCGGGCGGCCCCGAGGGCCCCTCGCGCGAGGACGAGCGCGCGGAGACCCTCGGCGGCTCGCACGTGCACCGCGTCGTCGCGGAGCTCGACGTCGACGAAGGCGTCGACCGCCGGGGAGGCTCGCTCGATGCCGACTCCGTAGGCCATGAAGTCGCGGGGGCGCACGCTCCGGTAGGTCACGCGCGGCGGGGCGGCCGGCGCGCTCGCGGTCGCCGCGGCGGCGACGACGGCCGGGAGGAACCGCGCGACCAGCTTCCCGGCGTGGCCGACCCCCGGCACGCGGTCGAACCGGACCGCGAAGCCTCGCGCGGCCATCGCCGCGGCCAGCAGCTCGCTCTGGCGAACCGGCGAGGTCCGGTCGGCCTCGCCGTGAATCAGCCACACGGGCAGGTGCCGCGCGTTGTCCACCACGTCGAGCGCGTTGACCCGGTGCGCGGCGGCCTCGCCGGGCAAGAGCGCGCGGACGTAGGTCGACAGGTCGTACTTCGAGTCTCCGAAGAAGCTGGTCACGCCGGCGAAGCGGTCCGGGTTGTGAAACGCGATCGTCGTCGCGCCCGCGCCGCCCATCGACGCCCCCCAGATGGACACCGCGCGCGGGTCGACGGCGACGACCTCCGAGAGCGCCTGCACGGCGCGCAGCACCTCGTCCTCGGCGTCCGCGGTGTAGAGCGAGTTCCCGAGCCCGCTCGGCATCAGCTGGACGACGTCGCGCGCGCGCGCCTCGCGCAGCAGCTCTTCGTAGGCCGCGTAGGTCCACGCCGATCCGTTCCACGGGTGGGCTCCGACGAGCAGCGGGCCCGGCCTGCGGAGGTCGTGTCCGGGCGGCACGTAGACCACGGCGCGGCCGCCCCCGCGCCCCGCGTGCGGGCTGGCGAAGGAAAGCAGGCCGAGGCCCTCGACGGTGGGCGCGGACGGCCCGACGCGAGGCGGCTCTCCGCACGCGATGCGGCGCTCGTAGGGAGACACGTCGAGCGCGACGACGACGCGGTGAGCGCCCGGGTCGAGCGGCAGCACCACGGGGCCGGGCGGAGCGGGGACCTCGCGGCCGTCGAGCATGACGCGAGCGCGTCCGGCGCAGAGCGGGAGCTGGAGCGCGTCGCCTGGGGACGCTGCGGTGAGCGTGATGCGCAGCTCGTAGCGTCCAGGGTCGAGCGGCGTCTGCCCGAGGGCCCCCCACGACGCCGGGCGCCAGCGGCCCGCGCCGGGGCGAACCTCGACGACGGCGATGGGCGAACCGCTGACCTCGAGGTGGGGCGGGAGAGACGCGGCGCGGGAGAGGCCGGCGACGAGGCTCGCGGCGGCCGCGACGAGGGCCGAGAGGGCGAGGGACGGACGCACTGCAGGGATGGTAGGCGACGGGCGCCCGCTCAGTTGCACACCGAGCCGTTCTGTCGACAGACGACGTTGTGGGAATGGGCGCAGCAGAACGTCCCTGGCGCCGTGCAGTTGCACGTGGCGCAATTGACGGGCGTACAGTCGCCGGTGCACGGAATCGCCCCGCAGCAAGTGCTTGCGCTGTCGGACGAGCTCCCGCCGGGGCAGCCGGCCTCGACGTCGCCGTCGGATGGCGCGCCGTCCGGGACGGCCTCCGGCGTGACGAAGGTCAGCGTCGGTACGCTCTCGCACCCGAGGGGCGACAGGAAGCACGCGAGCAGGAGCGCGCGCCGCGTCACTGGAACACCCCCGCCAGGGCGAGCCCGCCGCCTCCCCACGAGACGACGGGCACCAGCCGCGCCGTCGCCGGCGGAGACGCCGACGGCGTATCCCTGGCGCTCAGCACGAGCCACGCGCCCGCACTCGCCGCCACCAGACCGACCGCGCCGGACACGAGAGCCGCGGGCCCCTCGATGAGCGCCCGGTCCCGTGTCGACTGGAGCTCCGCGGCGTTCGCGCCCGGCGGGCACTGCCCGCCCGGGCACGCGCGGCCGAGGCTTGCGATGTCCAGGTGCCGCGCCAGGAGCAGCACCGCGGCGGCGCCGGCGAGCGCGCCCCCGCCGGCGACCGCGATCCATCCGGTAGTCCGGACGCTGGACGCGGACGATCCCGGAGCGCCGGCCTCGACCGCGGGCCGGGGCTCGAGCGCGATCGAGAGCGACGCCTGCGCGCCTTCGGGCAGGACGACCTCGCTCCGGAACGGAGTCGCGTCCTTCGCCGAGGCCGTGACGACGTGGGTTCCCGGCTCCAGCGGGATCGGCTCGAGCATCGCGCGCGCAGGGACGGCCGAGGCGTCGATGCGCACCTCGGTGTCGCCGGGGGCTCGAGGAGAGAGGACGAGCACCAGGCGCGCGACGTGTTTCTCGAGGGCCCGGAGGCGCTCGATCGCGGCCGCGACCACGTCGGTGCTCTGCGCGTCGTCGCGCCCGAGCACGGTGGCCTCGCGGTAGGCGGCGTACGCCTGTGCGGGCTGTCCGACGCCCTCGAGGCACGTGCCGATCCGGTACTCGACCGACGCCGTGTCCCTCACGTCGCGCACGCGCTGGAACTTGGGCAGGGCCTCGGCGAAGCGCATGGCCCCTTCGTCGCGCAGCGCTTCGGCGAAGAGCGACCGGGCCCCCGCGAGGCGATCCTCGCCTGGCTCGGCCTGCGCCAGGGAGCGCGCGGCGACCAGCAGGACGCCCCCGGCGGCGCAGAGAGCGGCGACCCCAGCCCGCCGGAACAGGCAGCGCATGGCCCAAAGCCTACGGCGTGGCGAGGTTCTACGGAAGTTGGGTCTGATCGGGAGGTCGCCACGCCGCGGCTCCGCGGCTCACCTCGTCGGTCCGACGTCCGTCAAGCAGCCGAACGCGATCATCACGCCGCCCGACGGATCTCCCTGAGCTTGCGTGCACGCCGTCGGGCAGAGGACCACATTCTTCGGCGTCGCGGCGTCGTCGTAGTGCCAGCCGCTGACGTTCGAGCAGTCGGCGCTGTACTGCAGGACCGTCTGCTGACTGCTGCCGTTCACGAGGATGACGTTGACCGTGTCGGGGTTGATCTGGTGCCCGTCCGGAGGAGGCGGAATCGTGAGCTGACACGGCAGAGACGCCGCGCGGATCGTGTTGAGCGCCGTCTGGAAGGCAGGCGCCGTCTGGGTCGGGTTGCTCACCGGGACGATGATCGCCTTGGTCGTGCCGCCCGCCGAAGCGATCGCGTTGAGGTTGGTGAAGTCGGAGCCCACGCCGATGACGTACGTCGGGATCGAGGGCGTCCCCGAGAGCGCCGCCTGCGCGGCCGAGGCCACGTGCGGGATGTCGTTGTCCTGGCAGCCCGCGGCAAACTTTCCGTTGATTCCGAAGCCGGGGTCGCCGTCGGTCACGAGGACGATGACCGTCCTGTCGTTCGGGTTGGCGGTCGCGACCTGCTGGGCGTACGAGATGGCCCCGTTCAGGGCAGGCAGCGTCGGCGTACCGCCGGACGGCTGGGTGGCGTCGATGGCGGCGAGCAGCGGTGCCGGACCGGCGAGCGCGGTCAGCGGGACGAGCGGCGTCGAGTACGGATACCCGCACACCGACGTGAGGTCCGTGCCCTGCGGGAAGAACTGCATCGACGCCGCGAGGCCCCCCGACTTCGGGTCGGAGAAGAACGCCTTCATGGCGGCCGTCACCGGCGTCCACTTCACGGCCGGGTCGAAGCCTTCCGCCACGTCTCCCATGCTGCCCGACTTGTCGAACATGACGATCAGGTTGGCGTTCGCGAGGCCGGCGTTTGCGGACGAGCTCACGCACGCCGAGCTGGTCCCCTGGGGGCCGATGTGGACCAGCGTGCCTCCCTCGACGTATCCGCTGTTGTTGGGGGGTCCCGCGTCCAGCGCCCCGCCCTGGAACTTCGAGCCGTCCGAGCCGCCGCAGCCCGCTGCGGCGACGAGCGCGACCGAGATGGCCCCCACGATATGTGCGCGCGCCGACCTCGCGCTCATGGCGCCCTCCGTCGAGCCCCTCACGGCTGGAGCTGCACCCAGGACGGAAGCACCGACTGCGTGGCCGGATGCCCACCGTTCGGCGGGTGGATCTGGATGTTCCCGCCCTGGCTCATGATCCCCGACTCCTGGAAGACGACCGTGCCCGCCTGGCGGGCCGAGGCCCCCTGGCGAATGGTGATCTGGTAGGTGTCCTGGCGACCCGGCTCGCCGTGGTCCTCCGCGACGACGTCGAACCAGTACCCGTCCGCGCCGTTGTAGGTCGCCGGCCCGCCGAAGTAGGCCTGGTTGATGTCGAAGTTGTGCTGCGGACCGTTCGGATGACCCGGACCCGGTCCAGGGACGACGCGGCAGAAGATGTACTGAGCCTGGCCGTGGGTGTTGTCGCCCGTCCCGTGCTCCTGGTTCTCCCACTCGCCGCGGACGGTCCCGCTCTTCATCGGCATCGCGTTTCCGCCGAAGGTGTCCTTCCCGTCGTCGTCGGTGACGAAGCCGCCGCCGGTCACCCAGCAGCCGCCCTCGGCGGGCGGGGTGCAGTCGTCGACCGAGTCGTTCGGCACGCAGGCCCCGCACGACGAGGGATGCGCTCCCGGGAAGCACTTCGGCGCCTGGTGGCACACGACACCGGCCGGGCCAGGATCGCACGTCCAGGGCGGCCGACCCCCGGTGCCCCCATCGCCGCCTCCGCTCGAGCCTCCGGCATCACGCAGCCAGGGCGGGCCGTTGCCGTTTCCGCTGCTGCCTCCGCCATGGCCGCTGCCGCCGCCATGGCCGCTGCTTGAACCGCTGCCGGAGCCGCTGCTGGAACCGCTGCCAGTTCCGGGGGGGACGCCGTCACCCGTGCCGCCGTCAATCGAGCCGCTACTGGAGCCGCTGCCCGACCCACTACCGGTGCCGCTGCCCGACCCGCCTCCGGTCGGGGTCGAGGCGTCGTCGCCCGTCAAGGGCGCGCCGTCCGGCGCGAAGTCCGAAGTGGTGCCCGCGTCGGCCCCGGCGCCGGGGGGCGGGCAGTTGGGATTGAAGTCACCGAAGACGTTGCACGTGTACGTCAACGCGGCCGACACGCTCTGCGTCGCGCACTCGAGCCGGGTGCCATTGGGCACGTCGACCTGGTTGCACGACCAGTCGGGGGCTCCGGAGGCTCCGCTGCCGCTCGAGCACGCGATGGCTCCCGCCACTCCGAGCACCACGACCACGCTCTGCAGACGCACTCGCATGACAGCCTCCGCTTTCTTCGCCGCGGCACTGGAGCAACGAGCGTGCCGGCGCGTCCCGGCGTCTCGTCGGCATCTCGGAACGGCCGACTGACCGCCCTGTGCGCCGCCATTCGCCGCACGCCCACCGACCCACCCCGGGATGTGGCAAGCGCGGTGACCAGGTACGAGGGCCGACCAGCTGATGAGTCCAGACCTCAGTCGTGCCGGGCGCGAGCACATTGGGTACGATGGCAGGTGCCATGGTCCCCGAGCGCTCCCGTGGTGGAACCGAGGCGAACGCCGGGGACGGGACGGTCACGGCCGCCAAGCCCGTGGCGATCCCCCGCCTCACGGCGGTCACCGGTCCCGCCGCGGGCCGCGGGCTGGCGATGGCCCGGTCCCTGGCGACCGTCGGGCGCCACGCGACCAACGACCTGGTCCTCGCCGACCCGCGGGTCAGCGGCGTTCACCTCGAGGTGCGCCGCGTGGGCGCTCGCGTTCACGTGCGCGACGCCGGAAGCACGAACGGCACCTGGATCGGCCCGCACCGCGTCACCGAGATCGAGCTCGCCGCGGGGGGTGAGCTGACCGTCGGATCGACGCTCCTGCGCCTCGACATCGACGAGGCCGCGACCCCGGCGCTGCTCAGCACGGGCGACTCGTTCGGGCAGCTCGTCGGGGCGTCGACCGAGATGCGCGAGCTCTTCGCAACCCTCGAGCGCGTCGCGCCGAAGAACCTGACGGTGCTCGTGCAGGGCGAGACCGGGACGGGGAAGGAGGAGGTCGCACGCGCGATTCATGCCGCGTCGCCGCGGGCGGCGGGCCCGTTCGTCGTCGTCGACGCGACCGCGCTCCCGGAGACGCTGGCCGAGTCTCTGCTCTTCGGCCACGAGAAGGGAGCCTTCACCGGCGCGGACCAGCGACGGATCGGCCTCTTCGAGTCCGCCCAGGGCGGCACGGTGTTCCTCGACGAGGTCGGAGAGCTCCCGCCGGCGATGCAGCCGAAGTTCCTGCGCGTGCTCGAGCGCAGGGAGGTGACGCGCGTCGGAGGGAACGCTCCCGTCAAGATCGACGTCCGGCTCGTCGCCGCGACGAACCGCGACCTGCGGCACGAGATCGACGCCGGCCGGTTCCGCGAGGACCTCTTCTTCCGCCTCTGCCAGGTGCGCGTCGTCCTCCCGCCGCTGAGAGATCGCCCCGAGGACGTGGCCGTCATCTGCAGGAAGCTCCTGGCGCAGCTGGGCGGCCCGCCCGGGGCCGGGGTCGCCATCGACGAGGGCGCCCTCTCGCAGCTCGCGACGCAGCCGTGGCCGGGCAACGTGCGCGAGCTGCGCAACGTGCTCGAGCGCGCGGCCGCACTCTCGAAGGACCGGGTGATCCGGCGGGCCGACGTCGCCGGCGAGGGGCTCGGGTTCCGCGGCACGCGCGGCGAGCGCTCGGCGCTCGACCTCTCGGGAGAGTTCACGGTCGCCAAGGAGCGCGCGATCGCGCGGTTCGAGTCCGCCTACCTCGCGGGGCTGATGAGGCGCTCCGGCGGCAACCTGTCCCTCGCCGCGCGCGAGGCCGACCTCGCGCGACATCACCTGCGGGATCTGCTCAGGAAGCGCGGCCTCTACGGCGCGTCGTGGCTCGATCCCACGGAGCCGGAGTGAGGGCCGAGCCCGGCACGCGCATCGGCAAGTACCGCTTCTTGCGGCTGCTGGCGGTCGGCGGCATGGGCGAGGTGTGGGTCGCCCGGAACGAGGCGACCGGCGCCGACGTCGCGGCGAAGATGCGGCGCGGAGACGGCGCCGGCGCAGAAGCCGCGCTTCGCTTCCGGCACGAGGCCCACCTCGGGGCGATGCTCTCCCACCGGAGCATCGTGCGCGTGTTCGACCTGCTCGAGGAGCCGGACGGGACGCTCCTCTTGGTCATGGAGCTCTTGCGCGGAGAGACGCTGGAGCGATACCTCGGGGCGCACGGGCCGCTGCCCGCGGCCGACGCGGTCGCGATCGCGCTGCCCCTTCTCTCCGCGCTCGCGCACGCGCACGACTCGAGCGTCGTGCACCGGGACGTCACGCCCGCGAACGTGTTCCTCGCGATCGACCCCGACGGGCACGTGACCCCGAAGCTGGTCGACTTCGGGATCGCCAAGCTTCCCGAGTCGGGCGTGCGCACGCTCGACGGCCGGGTCCTCGGGACGCCGAGGTACATGGCCCCCGAACGCATCCGCGACCGGGGCGACGTGGACGGTCGCAGTGACCTCTTCAGCGTCGGCGTCGTGCTTTACGAGATGCTGACGGGCACCTGCCCCTTCGACGCGTCCTCGCCGGCGGCCTCGCTCGCGGCGGTGCTCGAGCTGGTCGTGGACCCCGACCCCCGGATCGACCCGCGCCTCTGGCTCGAGATCCAGCGAGCCCTGGCCAAGCGCCCGTACGAGCGTCACGCGGGGGCGCGCGAGATGGCGGACGCGCTCCGGTCCGCCATCGGACACACCGACGCGAGCCTCGCCGAGATTTTGCGACGGGCGCCTCCGCCCCTGCAGCGACCGTCGGGCAAGGTCTCGACCGAGGCGCGGACGCGGAGCGTGGGCGGGCAATCGTGGACGGGCGCCCTCCCGGGAAGGCGCGGCGCGATGGCCGCGTGGGTTCTGGGGGCCGTCGCGCTGACGGCGGTGGCCCTCGCAGCGACGGTGGCGGTCGGGCGACACGGGCCAGCCGCGGCGGGAGCGGCTCCGGAAGGGGCGTCGCCCGCCCCGGCGACCGCGCTGCCCTCCGCCCTTCCGGCGCAGCCGACCGTGGCGGTCACCGCTCCTCCGGCGAGCGCGACCCCGGTCCCTCCGGCGACCTCGCAACCAACGCCGAGGCATCAGGCTGCGCCGAAGCGCGCCAGGCCGGTCGCCACGACTCCGGGCTTCTAGCCCTACTTTCGCAAAGAGGCCGAGAGTTTGAGTGCGCCGTGACGTTGGGCAGCGAGTGGAAAGAC
>PLYU01000222.1 GCA_003153495.1 Myxococcales bacterium | reverse complement strand
GGCGGGGCGCGACCCACGCCGCGGCCGCCTCGACCGCAGGCGCGGCGGCCTGACGGAACCTCACCGCCGCGGACGGCGGGGCGAGGGCGACGGGCGCGAGCTGCGCCGGGACGACATCGAACGCGTCGACGAGGTCCTTGGCGCTCTCGAAGCGCTCGCGCGAGTCCTTGGCGAGCAGCCGCGCGACGACCGCCTCGATCCCGGGCGGGACGCTCGCGTCCGGCGCGCGCTCGCTCATGCGCGGCACGGGCGACGTCACGTGCATTCCGAGCAGGACGACCTTGCTCGCGTGCTCGAAGGGCCGCACCCCCGTGAGCATCTCGAACATGATCACGCCCAGCGCGTACAGGTCGGCCCGCGCGTCGACCTGCTGGCCGAGCGCCTGCTCGGGCGCCATGTACTCCGGCGTTCCGTACACCATGCCGAGCTGGGTCAGAGCGGGACCGGAGGCCTGCCCCTCGCTGCCCACGATCCCCCCGGGAGGCACCTTGGCGATCCCGAAGTCGAGCACCTTGACGAAGTCGGCCTCGCCGTCCTTCACCACGAGCATCACGTTCTCGGGCTTCAGATCGCGGTGCACGATGCCCAGGGCGTGCGCGCGCCCCAGGGCGCTCGCGATCTGCCGCGCGACGTGGAGCGCCCGCCCCACCTCGAACCGCCCCTCGCCCAGGGCGTCGCGCAGGCTCCTGCCCTCGACGAACTCGAGCACCAGGTAGAACGTCCCGTCGTCGAGCTTCCCGAAGTCGGTCGCCGCCGCGACGTTGGGGTGCTCCATGTGCGCCGCGGCCATCGCCTCGCGCTCGAAGCGCGCGACGACCTCGGACATCCGGCTCATCTCTGCGTGGAGCACCTTCACGGCGACGCGCTTGTGCATCAGCGTGTGCTCGGCCTGGTAGACCGTGCCCATGCCGCCCTCGCCGAGCATACGCTCGATCCGGTACCGCCCGCCGAGCACGGTCCCGACCAGAGAGGGCGGGGCGGCGGAGAGAGGGCTGGTGGGGTCCGCAGTGGTGCTCATCGCCGAGCCCGAGCGCGGGGCCCGCGGGGCGCCACGCTACGGGGAGAAGCTTACCCCCGCGCTCAGGGACAGTGCGAACGAGTCTTTGCCGGCGTAGTTGGGCCCGCAGAGGCACTGCGGAACGCTGTACATGCTGCCGGCGAACGCCAGCCCTATCCGGCCGCCGAGCTCCACGAACACCTCCCAGGGGCGGCGCAGGCGGTAGCTGACCCCCACCCCGACCGGCAGCTCGAGCAAGCCGCCCTTCAGGTCGCCCATCGTGGTGCGCGCGTACCCCAGGCCGGTGAATGCCCAGGCGCGCCACGGCTCGGCGAAGAGCGGCGGGGTCACCTTCACGCGCAGGCCCGCCTCGGCGTGCTCGCGCGCCGGCAGGCCGCCGACCGGCGAGACGTCGTACGAGAGGTACGGGCCGAGGCGGAGCAGCGGGATCAGCGCGACGTGGGCGTGCACTTCGCCGGCGGGACCGGGCGACGGAGACGGGGCACCCTGCCCCGCTCCGGTGGCCAGGCGCTGCATCGCGCCGACCTCGGCGCCGGCGTCCCAGTGGAGCTGCATGCGCGGAGACCCTAGCAGGCCGGCGGTGAGAGAACCGCCAGGACCCTGCTAGACGTGTCGACATGGAGAAGGTGGCGAGGCGACTGATCCCGCTCGGGGTCATGATCGTGCTGGCCGCTGTGAACGGGGTCGCCCGCGCGCAGAGCCAGCCGACGTGGGGAGGCGCCCAGGTCACGGCGTCCTCCTTCGCGTGGCGAAGGGCGAACGACCCCTCGCCGGCGTGGCGCCACGGAGTCGAGCTGGCGTGGGGGCCAACGCTCGCCGTGGACCAGGGGCCGCTGCGTTTCTCCGGGGTCCTGCAGATCGGGGTCCGGGCGTTCGACGCGTCGTCGTGGGCCATCGCCGTCTCGACCCACGCCTTCGAGGTCGCCGCGCGCCTCGGCGTGCTCGAGCCCCAGATCCGGGCGGGGTTCGCCCTGCTCACTCTCGACGACTTCGACGGCGACGTGAGCGCGGAGCTGTTCTCCCCGCGCGTCGGCGTCGGCCTGGGGGTGCGGGCCGGCCGGCGCGTGAGAATCACGGTCGGCGCGTACGCGGAGTACTTCTGGCGATGGTTCGGGCCGAGCGCCCTCGTTCGCGGGCTGAGCCTCGACGTGCGCTACGAGAAGCCGATGCGCCCCCGTCAGTAGTAGAGCAGCGCCGAGAGCACGCCTTCGTCGGCCAGGGGCTGCGCGCGGAGGTCGAGCCCGAGGGCCACGCTCGGGGCGAGCGCCCAGCGCGCCGTCGTCTCCGCCAGCCACGTGCCCTCGGGGGTAGCCAGCGGCAGCCAGCTCCAGCGCGCGTCGGCCGTCCACACCAGCCTGTGGTCGAGCCGCCAGCGCAGGCCGGCGACGGGCCCGACTCCCGGGCGCCAGTCGGAGTCGCGCAGGCCGCGCATGCTCGACGAGTACTGGACGCCGACCTCGGCCAGGGCGAAGAGCGCCAGCGCGTCGTCCCGTCCGACGCCCAGGGTCAGGCCGCCCGCGACCTTCATCGTGCCGGCGACGCAGCCGGCGCAGCCGTCATCGCGCACCCGCGCGACGCCCGCGTCGACCGACCACGAGAGCGGACGCTGGAAGCGCGCCCACGGAGACAGCGAGACGACGCGCAGCACCGACAGATCCTCGAGCTCCAGGGACCGCTGCTCGGGGTAGAAGCGCGAGCGAAGCGAGATGAACTCGATCTGCGCGGTGTCGGGGTACCCGTCGGGCGGGTCGGCGAGATCATGGAGCGAGAGGCGGTGCCGCAGCTCGTAGAAACCCCCGCCGAGCTGCGACGAGTATCCCGTGCCGAGGCCGAGGCGCGAGGTCGCGTGACCCACGTGAGGCATCTTGTCGAGCGGTACTGGGACCGGAGACGTCTCGCTCACGACCGCGAGGTCGGCGCGCCTCTCGAGCAGCCGCTGCTTGAGCCGCGCGACCCGCCCGTCCTTCCCCTCGAGCATCGCGTTCGGCTCCTGGACGTCGACCAGATCGCTGGCCGCGTCGAGGGCCCGGGCGACGGCTCCGGGCGCCATCGACGCCGGGACGCGCGCGTCGGCGTCGACGACGAGCGCACCGACCAGGTCCACCTGCTCCGGCGTGAGCGACGCGAGCTCGTGGTGGACGGTCGACCGGAGCGAAGGGCGGTAGTGCACGCCCCGGACGAGCCCGGGGTTGGCGAAGAGGGCGCGCACCGTGTCCACCGGGACGACCGGGTTTCTGAGCTGATCGAGCAGATGCAGCGCCGGGTCGGCCACCTCGATCGCGGCGAGGATGTGATACGAGCAGTTCTCGCTCATGTAGAAGTAGTCGAAGTAGGTCGACCCTTCTTCCCACAGGTGCGCGACGAGCATCGCGAGCCCTCTCGGGCTCAGGTCGAGCTCGTACTCCCAGAGATCCCGCGACTCGTAGTCGTTGTACTCGCGAACTTTGTAGTAAAATGGCAGCGCGTGAAAGGTGCCCGGGAACATCCCCGAGAGGCCCTTGATCGCGTAAAGCAGCGCGTTGTTCGTGTCGACCGTCGCCGCGAAGTCGACCCCCGTGTCGAGCAGCTCGTTGGCCCGCGCGGCGCCCGCCTTGTGGATCCTGAGGAAGGTGTGGCCGAAGGCGCTCGCCGGGTTGTTCAGGTAGTACGACGAAAAGACGAGCGCGGCCGATCCGGGGCGCAGCAGCTTGAGGAAGTGGCCGTAGCGCTCGCACTGTCGCTGCGGCAGCCGGCTCGCGTCCAGGTGCAGCTTCGCGTCGAGCCACATCACTCGCGCGGGGAACCGGCAGAACGGGTGCTGGGCGCGCGGGTCCACCGGCTGGGGGGCCCAGAGGCCGCGGATCGTCGCCTCCAGCTCCGCCGCGGGATCCTTCTTCCCGTCCTTGGCGAGCCAGAAGAGCGGGCCGTCGGGCTCCGCCGTGATCTCCCCGCCGGGGGCGCGGTGCCAGTGACCGAGCCGCAGCCACTCCACCTCGCGCTCGAGGTGCACGGCGCGGGCTCGCGCCACCAGCTCGCCGGCGTAGGACGCGTCGCCCGGGGCTGTCGCCGGCGAGTCGACCGAGTCGTCCCGGTACTCCCCGGGCGCCGCGGCGCTCTCGCGTGGAGACAGCAGCGCCAGCGCGACGAGCGCAATCGAGAAGAGCGTCGCGCGAGTCACGGTGCTCTAAATGAAGAGCGGGGCAGCCGCGGAGTCGCGTGCTGCCCCGTCCCGAGACGCGATCAGCCGCCGATGGTCGAGCACGCCAGCGAGGCGTCGCTCTTGAGCGTCGACAGGATCGAGTCGGTCACCTGCTCGCTCGACACCGAGGCGGCCGGGAAGATCGCCTTGAAGTTGTGCTGCAGGGTGCTGCCCACGGCCTTCGAGTCGGCGCAGCCAGCGATCGCCGTCAGGTTGTCGATCGTCTCGCCGGTGCCGCGCGAGATGTCCTTCGCCAGCGCGACGCGGTTCGCCTCGACGAAGACGCGAGCGCTGTCGCCGCCCGAGCCGCTGTCCTCGCAGTTCGAGGTGCCGGACGTGATGCCGAAGGTCTGGCTGGCCGACGTCCCGTTGGTCGTCGCCGCGAAGATCTGCACGATCCCGCCGCTCGAGATGATCATCGAGCCGAGGCCGCAGCCCGCCGTCCCGAACTTGCCCTTCTTGCCGGCGACCACCTTCTGCGCCGACGGCGCGGGAGCGGGAGCCGCCGCGTCCTCCGCGAGGGCGGTCGAGGCCGCGAACGTCATACCCACCATGGCAATCCAAATCGTCTTGCGCATATGTCTCTCCTGGTCGTGACCGATTGACGGGAGATGAGAGCCGAGCGCGTGCGCTCTTGTCAAGCTTGCTACGGCACCAGCGCCCGCAAAACGCGCGTGCGGCTCGTCACGCGGGCGTCACGTCGCCGAAGCTCAGTTCAGCGCGACGGCCTTCGTCTCGAGCTCCGCGAGGCGAGCGCGAACCGCGGTCGCGTCGGGCGCGTCCGGCATCAGCTGGAGCAGGCGAGACAGATCGGCGCGCGCCGTCTCGGCCGCGCCCAGGCGCGCCGCGAGCATCCCTCGCTCGCGCAGGGCCGGCACCGAGTCGGGCGTGAGGCAGATGATGCGGTCGAGGGCGAGCAGGGCGCGGGCGAAGTCGCCGCGCGTCGAGTGAATCCATTTCAGGTTGATGAGCATCCGCACGAGCGTCGTCCGCGCGGACGCCGGGGCGAGGTGCTCGGCGAGCGACCCCTTCCGGCTGGGCGAGGCGCGCTCGAGGAGCTTCTGGAGCGCGGCGTCGTCGAGCCGCCGTCCCCCGAAGAACGGGTCGACAGTGACCGGGGCGTCGTCGCCGTCGGGACCGTCGACGCGGACCAGGAAGTGCCCGGGGAAGCTCACCCCCCGCGCGCGCACGCCCGCGCGCCGCGCCAGCTCGCAGTAGACGAGACACAGCGTGATCGGGATGCCGAGCCTCCGGTCGAGCACGTCCGGCAGCAAGCTGTTGCGCGGGTCGTGGTAGTCGTCCTCGTTGCCGCGGAAGCCGAGGTCGTCGGAGAAGCACCGCGCGAGCGCCGTCGCCTGCTCCCCGGGCGAGCGTGAGGCCAGGTCGGCGGCGACCAGCGGAGCGGCCAGCCCGTCGAAGCGCGCGAGGACGCGGTCGACGTCGAGGGTCGCGTAGACGTCGCGCGCGATGAGCGCCGCGCCGCGGGCGACGTCCAGGCGCTCGTCGGGCAGGGCGGCCAGCTGCTCGAACGTGGTCGAGCGGGCGGCGGCGGACGGCTCGGCGATACGAGCGTCGACGGGCCTTGGCGCTCGCATCGAGTACTGGAATGCACTCTTTCGGGGGCATCCGCAAGGCGCGCCTTGACGGCCGCACGCACCTCTTGCCATTTTCCGCCCCCCCCGATGCCCAAGCCGAGCACCAAGAGAAACCCCAGCGGCGCGGTCCTCCGTCGTGACTTCGAGAACGCCCGCGACGTGCGCCCTCGCGGCATCACGGGCAAGGAGACGCCGCGCGAGATCCTCGCCCAGGGCTTCCCCGCCTACGTTGGCCGCCAGGAGCGCACCGCGTACGAGCTGATGCGCCGGAGCATCGAGCAGGACTGCGCGGTCTTCCTGACGTTCAGCGGGGCGATGACGCCCGCGGGGCTGCACCAGTCGTGCCTCATTCCCCTGATCGAGCGGGGGCTCGTCGACTGCATCACGACGACGGGCGCGAATCTCTACCACGACGCCCACCGCATCATCGGCCACCGCATCCGCGAGATCGACCCGACCGCCGGCGACCTGCAGTACCGCCTGGCGCGCATCATTCGCATCTACGACCTGGGCTTCTGGGAGGAGACGCTGCTCGAGACCGACCGGCTCTTCTCGGCGATCCTGCGCGGCCCGGAGTTCCAGAAGAAGATGACGACGCCCGAGCTTCACTACTTGCTCGGCAAGCGGATCAGCGAGATCGAGAAGGCCCTGGGCGTGAAGGAGCCGTCGCTCCTGTCGACCGCGTACCGGCAGGGCGTGCCGATCTTCGTCGGGGCCGTTCAGGACGGGTCGATCTTCCTGAACGTAGTCAAGCTGCGCCGGCTGCTGGGGGATGCCTTCAAGCTCGACATCGACGTGAACGACGACGTGTTCGAGATGGGTGCGGTGCAGCACCACTGCTTCTCCACCCTGCGCCGCCCGATGGCGGTGTGGATCCTCGGCGGCGGCGTCCCGAAGAACTACACGCTGCAGGGCGAGCCGCTGCTCGACCAGATCCTCGGCGTCCCGACGCACGGCTTCGACATCGACGTGCAGTTCTGCGTCGACCCGGTCGACAACGGCGCGCTCAGCTCGTGTCCGGCGGGCGAGGGTCACACGTGGGGCAAGGTGTCGGCCGAGAGCGTGGCGACAGGGAGCGTGTACGTGCACGCGGACGTGACGGCGGTCTTCCCGTGGCTGACGTACGCGCTCCTGAGCGACCCGAAGATGAAGCGCAAGGCGCGGCGCCTCTACGACGCCCGCGAGGGCGCCGTCGCCAGGCTCGAGAAGGAAGTGAAGAAGCGCGCCAGGGCGCTGGAGGAAACGATCGCCTATCCGCTCGTAGGGGCCGCCCGGCGGGGATCTCGGCGGCGATAGCGTTGGCGCGAACCGTGGTAGCATCCCTGGCCGGCGTCGAATGAATCAAGACACCCGCAAAGACCGCCGCGTGAAGATCGTAAGCCTGAACGTTCGCTACAAGAGCGCCACGGTCGACGAGTTCATCGAGAACCACGCGCACGACGTCAGCCGAGGGGGAATCTACATCAAGACGGGGAACCCGTTCCCCGCGGGCACCCTGCTCAAGTTCGAGATCCGCCTCGCGAGCGACGAGGCCGTCATCGCGGGCGTCGGCCGCGTCGTCTGGAAGCGCGAGACGGGCGGCGGCGACCGGCCGGCAGGCATGGGCGTCAAGTTCATCAAGCTGGACGACCCGTCGAAGACGGTGATCGAGAAGCTGGTGACGTCGCGGGCCGACGCGGGCGGCGCGTTCGAGTCCGAGCCCGAGCAGACGATCCCCGCCTCCGTGCCCCCTCCGGTACGCTCGTCGTCGACGCCCCCGGTCCCCTCGGTCCGCTTCAAGTCGCCGGCCCCGCCGCGACCGACCAGCACCGGCCCGACGAGGCCGGGGAGCGCGCCGCCGATGTTCCCCAAGCAGGACGCGTCGGGGCAGGCGCCGGTGCACCAAGAGCAGACCGTCATGAAGCAGGCGGCAGAGCTGCTCGAAGAGGCGCTGCGGGAGGCCGGCGGCTCGATGGACGACGTCGGGATGAATCCCCTGTTCTCAGCGACGGGCGAGCCGGTCGCGGTGGAAACGCCGACGGCCCCCGTGACCTCGTCGACCGTGCCCCCGAACGCGAGCAGCGAGGAGGCGGCGAAGGCGCGGGCGATGGTGGCCGGGATGACCCCCGCGCCCCCGGCCGGGAAGTCGCCGCCGGCTCTTCCGAAGTCGACCACGAGCGACCAGGCGAAGGCAGCGGGGGCACAGGCAGCCTCCACGAAGCCGCCGGCCGGAACGCCGGCGGGGAAGAAGGACGAGAAGAGCGGCTCGGCCGGCGTGGTGGTGGCACTGGTCGTGGTGGCGGCGGCGGCGATCGCGCTGGTGACGTTCCGCGACCAGCTGTTCGGCGGCGGCACGACGACGCAGCCGGCCGCGACCCCTGCGGTCGCAGAGCCTCCCCCTCCGCATCCTGCGCCGCCTCCCTCGGCCGCACCGTCCTCGACGGCGTCGGCTGCACCTGCAGCTCCCTCCGCGTCGGCACCCCCTCCGGCCGCCTCGGCCAGCGCGGCTCCCCCCGCGTCAGCCGCGGCCCATCCCGTCGGGGCCCCCAAGCCAGCCGCAGTGCCCGTCCCAGTGCCCGCGACCGCAACCCCGACCCCCCTCCCGCCGCCCAAGCCCGTCGCGACCACGGCCCCGAAGCCCAAGCCGGCGCCGAAGCCCAAGGCCGGCGCGGCGGACGACAACCCCTACTGATCGTCGCCGAGGTTTCCGACGATCGACGCGAAGCTTCGCGCGATCGCCGCGGTCGCTCCCCACACACGCTCGCCTTCGACCGTCCACCCTCGCCAGGGCAGGATGCCGCTCGGCGGCCCGAGGAACGTGCGGACCGGGGCCGGAAACACGCGCGCCACTTCGCCGGCGTTGGGTCGGATGTCGACGTCCGGCGCCAGCCAGCCGACCCACGGGGTGATCGTGAATCCGGTGATGGTCACGTAGTCGTCCAGCACGCCGAGGACGTCGACGCGCGCCGGGTCGATGCCGAGCTCCTCCTCGGCCTCGCGCAGCGCGGTGACCAGCAGCGAGTCGTCGGCGGCCTCGCTCTTCCCTCCCGGGAACGCGACCTGGCCGCCGTGACTGCGCATGGAGGCGGGGCGCCGGACGAGCCAGAGGTGGGCCTCGCCGTCCTTCTCGAACAGCGGGACGAGCACGGCGGCGGCGATGGTCGAGCCGACCGGCATCTTGCGCGACGGTCGCGCCGAGAGAGCGCGGCGCAGCGGCTCTCGCAGGCTGGCGTCGTCGAGAGCGGGGAGCCTCATCGCCCGCGAAGGAAGGGGTTGTGCGCCCGTTCGTGGCCGATGGTGGTCGAGGGGCCGTGCCCGGTGACGACGACCGCGTCGTCCGGCAGCGCGAGGAGCTTGCCGCGGATGGAGCGGAGGATGGCGTCGGGGTCGCCGCCCCAGAGATCGGTGCGCCCGATGCTGCCGCGGAAGAGCGTGTCGCCCGCGACGAGGAGCGTGCCGGTCGCGTCCGTCACCACGAACGAGCAGCTCCCCGGGGTGTGGCCCGGCGTGTGGAGCACGCCCATCTCGAGGGCGCCGGCGCGGAGCGCGCGCCCGTCGACGAGCCCGTCGTCCATCTCGGCACGCTCGGGCGCGGCGATGCCGAAGAGCGCCGCCTGCTCGGGGAGCGCATCGTAGAGGAAGCGATCGCCCCCGTGGATGCTGGCCGCGGCGCCCGTTGTGCGCTGGAGCTCGGCCGTGCAGCCGACGTGGTCGAAGTGAGTGTGCGTGTGGACGATCGCGGTGACGACCACGCCGAGCGCGTCGAGGCGGGCGCGGATGTCGTCGTAGTCACCGCCGGGATCGACGACGATGGCCTGCTTGGCGGCGAGATCGGCGATGATCGAGCAGTTGCAGCCGAGAGGGCCGACGGTGAGAGTCTCGACGTGCACGGGGAACGTGTAGCACGGGGTCGCGGGTGAGGCCGAGGTGGGACTATGCTCGTGAGCCCGCCATGATGCTCGTCTTCGCCCTCGCGCTCTTCGCCGGGCTCGCCGGGCTCTGGGCGGCCGCGCGGGCGGCCGTCACTGTCTGCGTCATCGACGTCCGCGGCGGCAAGGCGCACGTCGCCCGCGGGGGCCTCGCGCGGCGCGTGCTCTCGGACATCGAGGACGTCGTCGCCCGGCCCCGGATCGAGCGGGCGACGCTGCGCATCGTGCGGAGCCAGGGGCACGCGCGCGTCGAGGTGACGGGGGACGTGCCAGACACGCAACTGCAGCGGCTGCGCAACGTCGTCGGCTCGGTTCCGCTCGCGAAGCTGACCAGCGCGCGGCGACGGTGACAGGCGTGCTCGACGCGATCGACCCGATCGGGGGCTTCATGTAGCGTTGGAGACGATGCTGGACCTGCGCGTCCTGTGTGGCGTATCAGTCGTCGTTTGCGGCGCGTGCGCGCGGCACCCGGCGACCGTTGCCGGCGACGCCGGGGGCTCCGAAGCCTCGGCGACGGCCGCGAACGAGCCCCGCCATCCGGACGGCGGCATCGAGACGGAGTGCAACGGCAAGGACGACGACGGGGACGGCCTGATCGACGTGCTCTTGCCCACGGGCGCCAACGGTTGCCGCACGTCGCTGCCCGGGGCGTGCGCGACCGGCTTCGCGATGTGCCAGGGGGGAAAGCGCGTGTGCGTCGCTCCTCCGCCGATGCCCGAGGTCGCGGACGGCATCGACAACGACTGCAACGGCAAGGTCGACGACGTGCCCGACACGTCGGTGCATCCCCGGGCCCTCGTGCTGGCGCCGCGGTACGCGTGGTCGGACGCCGCCAGCGACATCGCGACCGTGTCCTCGGTGCTGGCCCAGGCGGGAATCCCCTACGACGTGCAGCCCGCCGGCACCGACTGGGACAAGGCGATCCCCACGCTCGGCCAGTACGCCCTCGCGATCGTGCCGGGCTACCTCGAGGGCGACGCGGTGCGCGTGGACGAGCGCAACGCGCTCGAGCAGTTCGCGAGCCGCGGCGGCGTCGTCGTGGTCTTCAAGCCGGTCGGGCCGGCGGAGTTCCCGCAGGCCTGGCTCCTGGCTGGCCTGCGCTCGTCGGAGAAGCACAAGGACGAGCTGGACATCCGGTTCGACGGGACGCGGCCGCCTGCCGTCGCAAGCATGGATAGCCCGGAGGAGCTCACCATCCACATCAACGACCCGACGACGGCGGACCGGCCGGAGGCTTACGCACTCGACCCGGATCCGGCGGAGAAGGTCGAGGTGGTCGCGCACGGCGTCTCCGTGGACGCGTCCTGGCCGGTGATCACGCGACGGTCGCTGGGGACGGGCGCCATCTACGCGATCGGGCACGATCTGACGACGTTCGGCGCCTCGCGCTGCTACGTGAACTGCTTCGAGCCCGCCGGGGACATCCTCCGGCTCTTCCTGGAGGGGGCGCTGCGCGAGAGCGCGTCGGGCCATGTCGTGCTCAAGCACACGGTGCCAGGCGAGGCGAGCTCCGCGCTCATCGTCACGCACGACGTCGACGCGAACGAGGCGGAGAACGAGGGGCCGTGGGGGCCGCCGGGCGCGCTGCAGAGCGCCGAGATCGAGCGCGCGCGCGGCGTCCGCGCGACCTACAACATCACGACCGACTACGTCACCGGCTACTACAACGAGCAGACCCTCCGGGACCTCTGCGACGTCGGCATGTGCCCGCTGGGCGCGCACTCGGTGACTCACCCGGCGGGCCTGGGAGAGCTGCCGGACGGCACGTGCGCCGAGAAGCGCCCGACCTACGGCGCGAAGAAGACGCTCTGCGGCGAGGTTCGGGTCTCGCGCGACCTGATCGCCCAGGCCACGGGGCATCCGCCGCGGGTCTGGCGCTCGCCTTACCTGGGGACCTCGCCGAAGCTGTTCGCGCTCCTCGCCAAGAGCGGCTTCGCCTTCGACTCCAGCTACGGCATCGGCGACTTGCCGTACAACCTCCCGGTCGACCTGGCCGCGGTCGGCTTCCACCAGGAGCGATTCGCCCACGCCCGCCTGCTCGAGTTTCCGGTCTCGTGCGAGGACGGGATCGTGGAGAAGGGCGAGGCGGCCGCGCACCGCGTCGAGCTGCAGGCGTCGACGCGCGCGCGCTTCGGAGACCTCTGGCGGTACGTGCTGCTCCGCAACGCGCAGAACCGCGCCGTGACGACACTGCTTCTCCATCCGTCCCGCGGCCGGGGCATGGCCTCGGACAACCTCGAGGTCAAGCTGGAGGCGCTAGCGAGCCTCCTCGACGACGTGAAGGGCTACGACGCGGTGGTCCGGCCGATGGAGGAGATGGGCGACTTCTGGCGGGCCCGGCTCGATTCGTCGCTCGACGGGTCGTACGAGGGGGGAACCGGGTACACGGGGACCCTGACGATCGGAGCCACGACGGCTCCCGGCCTGACGCTGGAGTTCGGCGACGCCGTCGCGAGCTTCACGTGCGCGGCCTGCGGCGAGACACGCATCCACGGCAAGCGCGTGACGATCGTCGGGGCCCTGCCGCCGAAGACGAAGGCGTCGTTCGCGGCGAGCGTGCGCTAGCTCGCCCTGGGCGGGATCAGGCTCATGGCCCGCTCCGCCATCGCGGTGATGGTCAGGCCCGATCATCACCGCGCAGCCGTCCCACGGCAGCCCGGCGGCGGCGCCCGCGCCGGCGGCGATCACCGCGCCGGCGCCGATCAAGCCTGCTAGCTGACCGCCCTTCGGCACGGACGGGGAGGGTGGAGGTGAATCGAGACGTCACCTCCACTCTCCCGGTCCACTATCTTCGCGCCCGCGCGCTCCCTACCCCTGCCCCACCACCAGCTCGTCCGCGTGCACCAGCACCCCGAGCTCCCCCATCCCCTCCGCAATCTCCTCCCGCGCCTTCCCCGCCACCGCCGCTGCGTCCGCAGCCCCGCACCGCGCCAGCCCCCGCGCGATTTCCCGCCCCTCCGCGTCGACAACCCGCACCGCGTCCCCCGCGCGGAAGTCGCCCCGAACGCCAAGCACTCCGACCGACAGCACGCTCTTGCCCTTCGCGCGCACCGCCTCGGCCGCGCCCCGATCGAGCACCAGATCGCCGCGCGGACGCAGCGTGAACGCGATCCAGAACTTCTTGGCGCTCAGCCGCTCGCGCGCCACGACGAAGAGCGTCCCCACGTCCTCGCCGGCCAGCACGGCGTCGAGCGTCCCCGGAGCCCGCGCGTCGGCGACGACCACGTTCGCGCCCGCCAGCGTCGCGCGCCGCGCTGCCTCGACCTTGCTCGCCATGCCCCCGACACCCACGGTGCTGGTCGACTTGCGCACGTGCGGCAGCGCCTCCGCCGCCACGTCGCGCACCGTCGCGATGCGCCGCCCCCCGCCGTCGAGCAGCCCGTCGACGTCGCTCAGCAGCACCACCAGGTCCGCGTCGACCAGCGGCGCCACCATCGCGGCCAGCTGGTCGTTGTCGCCGAACTTGATCTCCTCGACGGCGACCGAGTCGTTCTCGTTGAGGATCGGGATCGCGCGGGCGTCGAGCAGCGCGCCGAGCGCCGCGCGCGCGTTGTTCGCGCGCGTTCGATCGGCCAGGTCCGAGTGCGTCAGGAGCACCTGCGCCACGCAGAGGTCGCGCGCGGCGAACGCCTCCTCGTACGCCTGCATCAGCAGCGACTGCCCGGCGGCGGCCGCCGCCTGCAGCCTGGCCATCTCCTTGGGCCGCGCCCGGTAGCCGAGCTTCTTGATCCCGAGCGCGATCGCGCCGCTCGAGACGATGACGAACGACGTCCCCTCGCGCGCCGCGATCGTCGCCGCCAGCCGCGCGAACATGCCGCCGTCGCCCGCGAGGGTGCGCGAGCCGATCTTGACGACGACGCGCCGGGCGCGTGCGACCGAGGCGCGCGGGTCAGCCATCGGAGCTCGCGAGGAGGTCGTCGAACGCGGCGTCCAGGCGGCGCAGCAGCCGCGTGGGCAGGCTGGCCACCATCCCCATCACGCCGTCCAGCAGGGCAGTCGCGGTGTCGCGCTGGTCGTCGATGACGACGGGCTCCGGCACGGGCGCGCTCTCGACGGTGAGCGCGCGCACGAACGCGCCGTCGATCGCCAGCCGCACCCGGCGCGCCTCGGCCGCGTCGATCCGCACGGCGCGCTCGGTGCGGCCCACCTCGAGGTAGCGGTCGAAGAGGTAGCCGAGCACGTATGTCTGCAAGGCCATGCGCAGCGGCCACAGCGCGCCGAGCGGACCGACCCGCGCGAGCACGCGGATGCCGACGTAGCGGAGCGCGCGGGCGACGAGGCTGTGCGTGGCCTCGGGGCCGGACGGGTCGGCGAGCACCTCGCGAGCCTCGGTAGCGAGCGACACGCCGTGGCGCGCGGCGACGTCGTTGACCAGCGCGCCGCGTACGCGGCGGGCGAGCGCGTCGGGCACCCAGGGGAGCGGGACCGAGCCGACGGAGGCGCCGAGCGCGGCGTAGACGCCGAGGCGGCCACGCTCGACCGGGCCGCGTGCCGCGACGGTGCGCAGGGAATCGGACGCGCTGTCGCGAGACAGAGGGGACCGCGGAGCCATCGTGCGCTCTTCAGTGTAGTTGAGTTCTAGAAGAACGCGCGCGCGATCGGGCGAAGCTCCAGGACGACCGCGCCCGACGCGGTCGCGATGCGGAGCAGGTCGCGCGTGCCCAGGGCGCCCAGGTCGACCGTGACCCGGGACGGGCCCGGCGCGGGGTCCGGGGCGAGCAGGCGGCCACCCTGCGCGCTGAGCGCTTCGGCGAAGGCCCGGACGTCGCCGGCC
>PLYU01000213.1 GCA_003153495.1 Myxococcales bacterium | reverse complement strand
GCGGATTTGCACGTCGCTCTACACTCTGACAGCTTCGGCCCCAGATCGTCTCGTAGACCGAACCGACATCGAGCTTCTCCTCGGGCGGGCCGGACGACGGGCCCTCGACAGATGGAGCCCGCGCGCGCATGCTTCAGTCATGCCGTCGGACCCCGTTCGCAAGCTTCTGGCCGAGGCCGCTCAGCTCCCGACCGAGCAGCGGCGCGAGCTGGTGGACGAGCTCGCGCAGACGTTGCCCGAGCAGTACGACGGCGACGATGTCGACCTCGACTACGACGCCCTCGATCGGCGCATGGAGTCCGTTCGAAACGGAACAGCCGTGCTGGTCCCCTGGGAGGAGGCGCGCAAGCAGCTCCTGGGCGAATGAAGCTCGTCGTCCACGTCGAAGCCCTGAGAGAGCTTCGCGAGGCAAGCGAGTGGTATGCGGCGAGGGGCGCTCCGGAGCAGGGTCTGAGACTCATGCGACTCGTGGACGTCAGGTTGCGTGAGATCGCTCGCTCGCCGGAATCCTTCCCGCGCGATCCCCGGCGAACTTGGGCCCGGCGCGCTCGGATCTTGCGATGGCCCTACACGCTGGTGCTTGCGGTGCACGATGAGACGGTCGTGATCTTGGCGGTGGCGCACGTGAAGCGCCGCCCGGGCTACTGGGCGAAGCGTCGGCCGCGATGACCGACTCGCGGCACCCACTACGGGGAGGCGGTATCCTCGCCGGCGAAGGCGCCCGTGACTCGATCGGTTCCGTCGAAAGCTGCCGCTCACCTCCGAGCCGCCGTCGCTGCGGCGATCGAGGACGAGGAGGCACGCATTCGGAGGCTTGAGGGGGAGCGGGCCGCCGCGGAGGCGCACCTCGCGGACCTCCGTAACCGTCTGGACGCGCTCGACGATGCCGCGGATGGCAGCCCTGAATCGTCGACTTCGACAAGAGCACTTGGAGAGAGGACGTTCGCGCGTTCGCTGAGACCGCGCGACGGCTCGCCCTGCCGGCCCTCGTCGAGCGATCCCGATCCGGAAACGGCGCGCACGTGTGGTTCTTCGTCTCGGAGCCCGTCCTGGCGTCGACGGCGCGCCAGATGGGTTGCCATCTCATCACCGAAACGATGGCCTCCCGCCACGAGCTCGGCATGGAGTCCTATGACCGGCTTTTCCCGAGCCAGGACACGATGCCCCGTGGCGGATTCGGGAATCTCATCGCGCTGCCGCTCCAGCACGGCCCCCGCCAGGAGGGCCACTCCGTGTTCCTCGACGAGAATTTGAGCGCGTATCCCGACAACCAGCAGTGGTTGGCCCTGGCAACTGTTCGGCGGATCGATGCCGCGACAGTCGAACGGATCGCTTCCGACGCGGCGCGCGCGGGGACGATTGTCGGCGTTCGCATCGCGGAGGCGACGGATGAGGATGAGCACGCCCTGCCATGGACCCGTTTGCCGTCCGGGACGCCGCGCGCGCGCCGCCTAGCCGGACCGATGCCGGCGAGGGTCCCCTCCACGTTCGCGCAACGGCACGAGCAGTACACCGTCTTGCTCGCCAGTCGATCCAGGCACTGGGGCTGCACCGTCTCGCCGGCAACCGAGTTGGCGGGCTGCACCGGGGTGCCCGAACCAGGCACCGTGCAAGCGGAGCCGATGCCCAGCGGTGGGTTGCCCGTCTGGTCCTGGCCGTACGGACACGTCGTGCGGCCCCGGAAGTGGTTCACGAGGCACAGGGCGCCGCCGCACGCGGCGTTGTTCTCGTCGAGAGTCACCTCGTTCACGTTGAACCCCGCGAAGGTCGCCGAGGACCTCGGGGGACGGGACGCACTTGGTCCCCACGGAGGCTGCGCTCGTCGCGCTGGTGGTGGTTCCGGACGGAGTCTCGCCGCATCCGAAGACGGCGCCTGCACCCGCCGGCGGCCCCGCGGACGGGGAGAGCACAATGGCTTGCGCGCACTTGCCCGCCGAGGGTGCCGTCACGTAGCACCACCCCGCCTGCGCCGACGCGGCACACGACCCGCTGACCCAGTCGGTGGCCGGCAGCTGCGCGAGGACGCAGACCGGACTTGACGCAGGCGGCTGGTCGAACGTGCGGAGCGATGCCGCGACGTCGGCCGCTGCCGCCGTCAGGCCCGCGTGGGCGGCACAGGTATCGCCAGCAACCAGAGTGAAGAACAGCTGGCACTGAGCTTGTCCGGTCGCGTCCGTCGGTAGAGACTCCGACAGGCAGAGGCCTGGTTGGAGACTGAGCACCGCGTAGAAGTACGATGTCGCGTTGCTCCCGCCCGCCATGGCGCCGCCCGAGTCGCTCACGGAGCTGCCACCCGAGCTCGCACCAGAGCTGCTCCCTGAACCGCTGCCCGACGCGCTGCCGCTCGAGGATGACCCCGCGTCACTCGTCCCGGCGTCACCGTTTCCGCCCGCGCCGCCGTCCGAGGCGGAGCAACTTACCGCAAAGGCTGCGTCCCCTTCATCCAGCTCATGGGCCCCCCGCCGGCTCACCCCGCCGGCCCTGTCCTTCGCATGGTCGCTGCCGGCGCCCCCGGTCGCAAGGTCCACGGTCGTCTGCCCGATTCAGTTCAACCCGACGTCGCCGGTTCCGCTACTCGCTTGCAGCGTCGCCGGCGCCGGATGCAACGAGCCCTCCGCCGTCGCACGACGGGCTCGCAGTGCGACCCGAGGGCGTGAGCCAGACGTCGAACACCGGTTCCGGGTCGGTCCGGATCTCGCAAGCCGAGACCTGCACGATGTTCTCGGTGCGGGTCGCTGTCTCGTAGCCGGCCTTCGTGACCGAGAAGACGTACGTCCCAGGTGGGACAGCCCCTGTGTACGCGTAGCAGTTCTCCGGAGTGGCCGGCGGCCAGCCGAGCGTGGTCGTTGCCCCGCCGGTCATTTGCCTCACGGTGGCGTCGCAGATGCGCTGGCAGGTCGACGCATCGAAGACGCTGACGATGAAAGCATCCGTCGTGGCGCATGCCGGCCCGCCGTCAATCCTCGAACCGCACGCGGCGGCGACCATGGCCATGGCAAGGAGAGGAGCCGCTCGCATCGGGTGCCGACCTCGCGCTCAGATGAACAGCCAGTGCACGCCGAGGGAGTACCCCGGGTAGACCGAACCGGAGTCCGTGAAGACGAGGAAGACCAGCTGCAGGCCGACCTCCACGTTCTCGTGCGTGCCGAGAGTCAGGACGGCCGGGCTAAAGGTACCTCCCAGGGTCGGGCCGCTGCCGATGGGCGCGAAGCACGCGTCCGTGCAGAGCCTGGACTCCGAGGACGCGTAGCCCACGACGGGTCCGAGCGACATCGCGTAAGCGCCAGTCAGACGCAGGACGCCTTCGACGGCCAAGTAGCCCACGATCATGCTCGGGAAGTCGCCGTCGCGCACGTGCAGGAGCGTCGGCGAAAGTCGGAAGTCGTAGCGTCCGAAAGCCCGGCTCACGTGGACCTGCGCCGCCAGGTTCCACCAGCTCCCGCCGTCGCCGGGGAGCCATCCCGCTCCGAGGCCAACGCCGCCGCTCCACCCGTGGCGATCGGCAAAGGGGTCGGCAGCGTACGGACCTTCGCCCCTTGGGTCGGCGTCTCGAACCTCGTCGGAGTCAACGGACGGCGCCCGCTCAGGTGCCTCGGCGCGTGCCACCGAAGAAGCGCCGAAGGAAACCGTACCGACGACGGCAGCGATCAGCCCCAGGCTGCGTCGAGTCACTTCCCCAAGCTTGCGGGAAGAAGCAGGACAATGAAAGGGTCTGCCGCCTCGGCCAGCGTATGCTCGGGAGCCCATGACCAACGCGAAGCCGCGAGGAGCCTTCGTCGCCGCGATGTTCGGGGCACTCTTCGTGCTGCTCGTCGTTGTCCCGGCGATCATCTCGCTTGCAAGCGGGGACGGCGCCATGTGCTTCACGGACTCCGCTTGCCCTCTCTCAGCGGTCAACCCCTGCATGCGCAAGCCGTCCTTCGCGGTGGTCGGAAGGTGCGCGGTCGACATCCGGTGACCGCGGGGTCGACGAGCGACGGCGGCGCACAGGAGGCCGGGAAGACGTCGCCGGTGAAGGCAACGATCTGCAGCGTGCTACGCTGAATCTCGTGGGCCGTCCGACGGGGAGATGTCGCGTCGAAATTCCGCTCGTCCCTTTGCTCGTGCCGTTCCTCGTCATCATGGGATGCGGCGGGCATGTCGAGGTCGCAGCCGACTCGGGTTCTCGAATCGTCGATGGGAGCGTTGCGCACGAGGCGACCGCCGAGGACTCGAGGGGACTCGATGCAGGTGCGCCGACATCGACCGACGGCGGCCGTCCGGATGTGCTTGGCGGCACGGGCGGCGGCACCTGCGAGAACAGTCCGGTTCCCCCGGTCCTCGGCGTTGAGCAGACCTGCAACGCGTATGTGCCCGCTATCGGGTCCGTGAACCTTACGTTCGTCAGCATGACTTCGTCGGGGCCTGCCGGGGCTCCCGTGAACGCATACCGCTTTCGTGCGCAACTCGCCTGCGGTTTCGACCTCGTGATGTCGCTTCCCGGTCTGAGCTTCGCAACGGATTCGCAGCCGTACGAACTCAGCGAGTGGTGGCTCCAGGGCGGCGGCTCGACCGGCATGGGTGCCGCCATCCTCCGTCGATCCGGAGACTCCAAGGTGCTCCTTGCGGCGGCGAGCCAAGCTTCACTGCTGAACTTCCTGACGCCACCGCTGACGGTGGAGCCCGCGGGCCCGAACTGCCCCGACAGCACCGACGCCGGGCGCTCGAAACAGATTCTCGAACGCAACAACGTGCCCCTATCCTGCGCGGACGACCCGCAATCCCCCGGCTCATGGCTGCGGCTCTGCCAGGACAGCGCCATCACCTATCGGATGGTCGCCTACGCAAGCGGCGCCGCCGACGATCCGCCCGCTCTCTTCGGCGCTTCGGACGTTCTGACCCCCGCCCAATAGCCCAGCTGCGCACCAAGAAGGTTGGATGAACCGGCGGCCGACAAGCGTGAACTGAAGACGATATCGGTCGGCAGCGAGCCGAAGTGGCAAGACGGGATCGACCCCCGCCGGCGGGCAATACTGTCGACACCCCCCGCGTGCTCAAGGCCGGACGAGTGAACGCAGGGCGCGCAGCGTCCGTCACGGACAGTTGCCCAGGCTCGGATCGCATCTGCTGGCGCACGCGCCCACGTTCGGGTCGAACGCGGTACCGGTCTTGATGCAGTAGCCGCCGGAGCGAGGATCGCCCGTGGTGACGGCCGGGACGACCTGGGAGCACGAGTAGCCCGTCGGGCACGCGCAGTAGCTGGCGCCGTCGTCGGTTCTTCCCACCACGTTCGCGCAGCGGCACGAGCAGTACACGGTCTGGCTGGCCAGTCGATCCAGGCACTGGGGCTGCACCGTCTGGCCGGCGAGCGGGTTGCTGGGCTGCACCGGGGTGCCCGAGCCAGGCACCGTGCACGCAGAGCCGATACCCAACGGCGGGTTGCCCGTCTGGTCCTGGCCATAGGGGCACGTCGTGCGGCCTCGGAAGTGGTTCACGAGGCAAACGGCGCCGGTGCAGGCGGCGTTGTTCTCGTCGAGGGTCACCTCGTTCACGCTGAATCCCGCGAAGCTTGCCGAGAGCTCGGGGGACGGGACGCACTTGGTTCCCACCGAGGCGGCGCTCGTCGCGCTGGTGGTGCTCCCGGACGGGTCTCACCGCATCCGAAGTAGGCGAAGGCATTCGCGGGTAACGCCGCGGACGGTGACTGCGCGATGGTCTGCGCGCACTTTCCGGCCCCTGGTCCGGTCACGTAGCACCACCCCGTTTGCGGTGACGTCGCGCACGACCCGTTGACCCAGTCGGACGCGGGAAGCTAGGTAACGACGCAGATCGGCTGCGACGGGCTCACCTGCCCGAGGGCCCGGAGCGACGCCGCCACGTCAGCCCCCGCCGCCAGAAGCCCTGAGTGGGAAGCACACGCGTCGCCCGCGGCCAGCACGAAGAAGAGCTGACACGGGGCCTGTCCCGCCGCGTCCGTCGGCAGTGATTGCGACAGGCAGAGACCCGGTCCGTTGGCGAGCACCGCGTAGAAGTACGTCGTCACGTTGCTCCCACCCGCCGAGGCGCCGCCCGAGTCGCTCCCGGAGCTGCCACCCGAGCTCGCACCAGAGCTGCTCCCTGAGCCGCTTTCGGACCCGCCGCTGGATGAGGACGTGACGTCACTCGTCCCGGCGTCGGCGTTCCCCGCGTCAGCGCTGCCAGTACCGGTATCGGACGTGCCGCATCCAGCCAGCAGCACCAGACCGGCCGCGACCGTCAACGTAGGCATCCGTCGCAGACACATGGCGCTCGTCCCCCAGACTCAGTCCGACGTTATCACGCGACGCACTGCCGCGGTCGCTCGCTCCGGCGGTCACCCAGGTGCGCCGCCGTCCACGCACTGCATGCTAACGAGAGCGGATGCGCGTCCGCTCATTCGCGTGGGCCATGGTCCCTCTCGCCGCCTGCCGTTCCGGCAGTGGAGCGGGAACGGCTCCCGCGAGGGAGACGCCGACGGAGATCGAGCGTCCGCCGAAAACGCAGACCTCTCCGGCACCTGCGGCCTCCGGGGCTGCGCAGCCGATCCGGCGAACGCTGACCGTGGAGGAAGCGCGGCGCTACATGGTCCAGCTCATCAACCGCGACCGATCCTCGATGGGCCTGGCGCCGGTCGTGCTCGATATGGGCGCCGCGACTCGCGCGGGTCAGCACCATGCGCAGGACATGGCGTCGCATGGCTTCCTTGGCCACTGGGGAACGGATGGATCGGTCCCGGAAGAGCGCTTCACCGACGCTGGCGGAACCGACATGGTCCTGGAGAACGCGAGCTGCTTCGTCGACGGCAAGGTCCGCCCGCTCGATCCCGCGCCCCGCATCGAAGCGCGCCTCGTCGAACAGACCGAGGACAGCTTCTTCCACGAGCAGCCGCCTCACGACGGCCACCGCCAGAACATTCTCAAGCCCTGGCACAGGAAGGTGGGCCTCGGCATGGCCCAGCCGGTCGCCACGCCCACCGAGGAGCCGGCGCCCTGCATCGCGCAGGAGTTCGTCGATGACTACGGGACGTACTCGCCCGTACCAGGGCACTGGAAGATCGGAGCTGCGCTGCACGTCGAGGGCTCGGTCCGGCCGCCGGCGATCTTTGCCGGCGTGGGGCTGGCCCGCGTCGATTCGCCGGGACCCATCGACGTGGCGGAGCTGAACCGGCGCCGCTCCTACCCGGTTCCGGCCCCGTACGAGATGTACTGGCCGCACGGCTTCAAGACATCCATCGAGGTGAAGACGAATGGCCCGCGCTTCGCCATCGACGTCCCGGTGAGCGACCATGGCAGGCGGGGTATGTACGAGCTGAGCATCTGGGCCACGGTGCCGGGTTCGCCGGACTTCGTGATGATCAGCCTGCGAACGCTCGACGTGCGGTAACCGCAGCCGCTCGGCGCCTGGGGTCGCCGCCGCCCCTGCCAATTTCGGCTGGCCCGGCGGAATAAGATCGATGGAGGAGCCTTCACGAGCGCCCGCTCGCCGGCTCCGCTGACGTCGCCCTGACCGGGGCGGCGCCGACCGACAACCTGCACCCCTCGCTGGGTGCGCTGCTCGAGAGCGCGCCTGCGGGGGGGACCACCATCCCGTCGTGTGCCCGCGCTCTCGCTCCATGGAGGATCGCGATGAACACGACGATGACGGCCGTCGCCACGGCCGACGTGAAGCACTTGTTCGACGAGAAGGTTCGGCGCGGGATCTTTCAGCCCGTCGCTCGGCATCTGCGCGAAGACCTGGTCGAAGATCGCTTGGCCGAGGGCGTCGGCATGGCGTTCGAGCAGTACGTGAAGAGCGTCGCGGAGGGTCGGCCGATGGACGACGGCCTCCTCGTTCACGCCTGCCACCTGCGCGCCATCGATCTCGGTCGGCGTCTTGCCGGTGCCGGCGGAAGCCAGCCGAAAAGGGACGTCTACGACGAGCGACACTATAAGGAGGGGCGTCTCGAGCTTCTGAGGCTCGATGGTCTCGTCGACGATGGCGACGAGGAACAGGGGCTTCTCGGCATCCACGGGTTCTGCGCCTGCGTGGTTCACCAGGTCACCCGTCCGACGGCCGGTCGACGGGTTCGATGGCGGTGATTCCTGTGAACGTCAGTCGACCACGGTCAGCAGGCTCCCGATATCCGAAATGTTCCCGCCTCCGGCGTCCGAGAGGCCCGGGGATGCCGGAATGCCACCTCCTCGCCCGTGCTCGTGCCGCCGCCGGGCGCGCTGCCGACTCCAGCGCCGCCACCCGCCGCGCAGGCCGCGTCAATGGTGGCCGTGCAGTCTCCCAGCACGGGCGGATGGGGCTGATCGGAGGATGCGCACGAAGCCGTCGCCACCGCCGCTGCTGCGGTCGTCGAAAGCACGAAACAGACGGTGCGGAGCCGAGATCGGCATTTGCCGCAGATGGTGGCTCGCATGAGCTTCCTTTCACTGAAATGTGCCGCATGCCGTTCGAGCAAGGATCGCGCCCGGTGGTTCCTTGGCCGGAGTCGCGATGCGACGACGCCGACCCCAGGAAGGCGCAGGGGCATCTGGCTCGGGACTCATACGCGTTCGGGCTTTCGCACCCACTCGGAGCCGACCTTGTCGTAACCCCGCTTGACGGCCGACCATGCGACGCGAAATGCCGTGTCTTCTCTCTCGTTGTACTCCGCGAGCGCGTGGTTGAACGCCGCGCGAAAGATGTCCTGCGCATGGGCGGGGAGGTGCGCACGGACGGACGGCGGAAGATCGTCGTTGCTGGCGTAGGGCATGGTCGTCACCGGGGGTCACCTTCAAGAACCCGGCCAAGGTGGCACGCAGCGTCTGCTACGGCGCCGTTCGGCGTCTGCCGATAGCGGGGTGGCGCTCGACGCCCGATGTCCCCGAAGAGTCGTCGCTCGCGGGAAAGGACTCTGTGCCGCCCTCGTCGCCGCGCTCGTCGTCGGTGGGCGGCCTCTGTCGGTCCCACCGCCCAGCGCTCGGGGGGCCCGCCAGTGGTCGCGCCGCAGTCGTGAGGAGCGTCTTGCCATGGCTGTTCCTTCGTTCGCGCCGAGTCGAGCGCCCGCACCCGGGTCCCTATGACTTCGGTGCATGTCCTGGGCCGCGGCTCGAGACTTGCTGAGAGCCATCACCGCCGAAGGAGGCATGCACCATGGCCAAGAACTGCAAGCACGAAGGCTGTCACTGTGAGGTGCCGTCCACCAGGACCGACGAGCACTGCTCCGACCACTGCAAGCAGCACAGCACGCTTGCCACCCACACGAAGAACGACTGCGCGTGTGGGCACCCCGGTTGTCACGCGAGCGCGCACGCTTCGGCCGCTGGCACGAAGAGCGTGTAGGTGACCGCCTTCTCCGTGGTGGTGATGGAGCCCGGCAGCGACTCGCCCGGCCAGGTCGGCGACTCCACGACCCTGGTGGCATTTTGCCAGGAGGGCGAGGAGCTGCTTTGCAGAACGCAATCAAGACTGAGAGCCCGTGCCGAGCAGCGCCAGAGCGTGCGGGTCGCCGTGCTGGCGTGCAACGGCCAGACGGAGGGTCTGACGGCGAGCCGGCGGCAGCGGATCGCCCAGCTGTTGCTCGAGGCCGTGGCCAGCACGACCTGCGGGCGCCTCATCGTGAGCGCCAATGAATCCGCGTCCCATCACCTGCGCGAGCACCTGTTCGCGCTGGTGGGCGGTCTCACAAGGGCGCTCCAGGGGCGGGGCACGACAACTGTCTCGCTGCGCTTTGAGGGGGTCTGACCCGGGATGGCTCCAGAGCACGCGAGGGCGGCGTCCCAGGGGTCCGGAGCCGAGGCGGTGGGGGCATTCTGACTGCCGGGGCTCCCTTGCGGCCATCGCCGCGGCGATCATCTCGCATGGCGGATTCGTCGCCGGCTTCGAAGCCCATCCTGGCACGGCAAGTGCGTAAGTCGCGGCCATGGATGCCACCAAGAACGAGTCCGACCTCTGGACGAGAAAGATCCTGGCAGCCCTCTGGAGCCTTCGCTCCGCGAACGAGGTCGCTGACGTCTACGTGCGACCGCGGAAGAAGGCGTCGCAGGACGTCGACCGCGAGACCTTGCATCACGAACCGGAGTAGGACGAAGGCGAGTCACGCTGTCCGACTCGGAAGCGCGATGCCACGGGAACGTGGATCGCCGACTACGTTCGTCTTCGCTTCGTGGCGACCAATGTGGATCGTCCGGGCGTCGCGGCCCGCGTAACCATCTCTCGGTAGCTCCGCGCTGCCCACAGCCTCGCGGCTCACGCCCGTGGCACGAGGGCGAAGTGCGAGCGCGTGCTTCGACGGCTGGCCATTCGCCGCGCCACCTCGGCGCCGAACAACCGGGAGCCCAGCGCGCTGGCAGACTTGCCCAGCCAGTCCGGAAGTTGCTCCGGGTTGAACCCCGAACGGAACGGCTCAGTCGGCGCAAAGCCGACGCCCGCCGGTGGCGAAACCGCAGGCGTGACCTTGCAGCCGAGCGCGGCGTCAGGAGATTCGTTGGAGCACTCCAGCTGGTACTCGGACGCACCGCATATTGGCATGCATGTCGGCGTGCCATTGCCGAACTGTACGCACGACTGCTCTGGAGCCGACGCCTGGCACCCAGGGGACACGGTTACGGTGGCCGTGCTCACGCCTGCGGGGTAGCGGCATACACTCTGTGACGATCCGGAGGACGAGCACCCGGCGGAGAACGCGGTGACGACAAGCGCAGCGAGAAGGGCGCGTGCCGCGGACCTCGCGGGATGCTGTAGCGCATACCGCCGCGAGCAACCTGCAGACGAGCGAAGCGCGACCATGGCGTGATCCCCACGGCGACGATACCCGAGCGTCCTGCGTCGATCATCTCGCCCGAACAGCGACGACGGACCCGGCAGTCGTCCGGGCGGAAATACTACAGGCGCCTTTACTGTTCGATGGACGGGGCTGCTCGTCCTCCGGCCCGCCGCTCTCAAGGCATCCTGAGCTTCTCCGCCGCCCGCGACGGCGTGGGCCGAGCTCGCTCGAGCCTTTCGCGGGATCGTTTCCCCCGGGCCCTTCCTCCGTCACGGCAGCCGGGTCTCATCGGTCCTGCGCGCCCGCTGCGAAATACAACGACCTCGACGTGGAAGGGAGGCGGGCGCGCGCCAACTTCCCTGCGTAGATGATGGGGAAGGGCTACGGGGCGATCTCGTCGCTTCGCGCCGGTCATGAAGTTTGCCCCCGAGCCGATCTCCGCCGGTCACTACGTCGTCTACCGGATGACGTACCGGGGGCACGGAGGATGGCACTTGCTGTCCGCAGGCCCGCTTGGCGCCCTCGCCAAGCGTTACGTCAGCCATCTCGGCAAGGAGTCGTTCTTCGAGTTGCTTTGAGGATGCGTGATGTTGGCGGCCGGGCGGCTCGCGCGGCGTCACGCCGCCCAGGTCGACCGCACCTCCGGCTCGACGACGATGGGCACGCTCGGCACATAGAGCTGCATCCCGGCGATCATGCACTCGCGCATCAGGGCGCGGACCTCCTCGGCGTGCTGCTCCGGACCTTCGACGACGAGCTCGTCGTGCACGACCAGAACGATCTTCGCCCCGAGCCGCTTCAACTTTGGGTGCAGCATCACGATGGCCGCCTTCATGCCGTCTGCGGCGGTGCCCTGGATCGGAAAGGACAGGCGCGCGTTGTAGCCCTCGTCGGAGAACATGTAGTAGGTGACGCGGCCGCTGCGCGTGCGGAGCTGGGCGGGCATCTCCTGCGCGGTCTTCTCCTGCCAGGCGCGCACGCCGGCGTAGTGCTCGAGGAACGTCTCCTTGAACTGCTCGGCCTGAAGCTCGGTCAGGACGACCTTGAAGTTCTTGCGGGCGTAACCGACGAGCGTCTTGCTCGACATGCCGGAAGCACAGCCCGAAGTTCAGCGGCTTGGCCATGTTCTTCAGGTCCTGGTTTGCCGCGATGTCCTGCTCGGACCGGCCGGTCAGGATGGACGAGGTGTGCAGGTGCGGACATCCCGCCGGGGACGAGAACACCTGGCGCAGCGCCGCGTCGCCCGTCTGATCGGCGATGACGCGCATCTCGATGGCCTTGTAGTCCCCGACGACGAGCTTCATGCCCGGCGGCGCCACGATGCACGCGCGGATCTCCTTGGCCTTCGGCAAGCCCATGAGGTTCGGCTCCGAGCAGGACATCCGGCCGGTGCGAGCGCCCAGCTGGTGAAGGTGCGTGCGCACTCGGCCGTCGGAGGAGCGAGCGAGGGCCTCGAGCACGGCCTTGCCGCTCGACCGCACGAAGGCCGTGAGGCGCCGGTACTTGAGGAGGTGGTCGACGACCGGCAGGTGCATGTGCTGCGCGAGCGCCTCGCCGCTGGTCCGCTCGACGGGGAACCCGAGCCGTTGAAGCGCGGCGAGCACCTGCTTGTCGTCATCGATGTTCTTCACGCCGAGGCTGGCGATGAGCGTCTTGCCGAGCGCCGCGGCTTCTTTTGCCCAGGTGTCGGTCACGCGCTTCCACGCGGCGCCGTCGACGGGGACACCGGTCGACTCCATCTGCACGATGATGGGCAGGAGCGAGAACTCGAGCTCGGCGGGGGACGAACTCATCGACGGTCTGCAGCGTGTCCTTCGCGCGGAAGAGATCGGACTCGAGGCTGTTCGCGGTCGACTCCCAGTTGAGCGGCAGCGTGTTGTAGTCGTAGTCCCCGAAGTGGCTCTGGGCGACGGCGACGAGCGCGGACTTGAGAGCCCCGGTCGGTCCGTGGATCGCGACCGCGGCGTCGCAGGGTTGGACATCGCCGAGGGGCGCCCGGAAGACGGCGGCGTGAAGCGGCCGCGTGATCCTCCCGGCGGCCACCTCCAGCAGCGCGAGCGACTCTTTCACCGCGCCCACCACATCCTCGGCCGCGTCGGGCAGCACGACGCGCCTGGAGGCCCCTTCGAGGGCGACGTCTGCCGTCATCAGGTACGGCAGGGACGTCACGTCCACGACGACCGGCGCGGCGCTGCTCACGGCGCACCTCCCGTCCGTGGCTTCCGCCGCAGCTGAACGAGCGCTTCAGTTGCCTTCTTGGCCCCCGGCCCGTGCACCTGGAACGCGATGGCCAGGTTCCGCGCAAGAAGGCCGTCCGCGTTCATGCACAGCCGGCACTCGACGCAGGTCTTGCCCGTCGTCTCCGCGGGGCAGGGGACGATCTTCGCCGTGGAGCCCAGCAGGGAGAACGCCCTGGTCGACGGGAAGTGCTCGACGACGATGGCCGCGGCGTAGCCCGAGGCGCGTGCAACCTCGATGTCCTCGGCGGACTCGACGGACGACGGCAAGCCGGTCGACGAGAACCAGCTCCAGCTCTGGATGGAACGTGCGACGACTCGAGCGGGCCTCGATCCCACTTGCTCGCTCCACATCCTGCGCCACACCTTCTGCTCGCGCCTTGCGAATGAAGGGAGCGCCGGCGAAGGCCATCCAGGAGCTCGCAGGTCACCAGAACCTGGGCACGACGCTCCGCTACATGCACCTCAGTCCGGCGGCACGCGAGAGCGCCATCCACTTGCTCGACGGACCCGAAAAGGGAGCGGCCGTGGAGACATTGTGGAGACGGGTGCCGTCTTTCCAACGAAACACTAGAAAACAAGGGGTTTTGTGGTTCCGGCGCAGGGATTCGAACCCCGATAAGCGGTACCAAAAACCGCTGTCCTGCCGTTAGACGACGCCGGAGCACGCGCCCGCGGTCGGCTGGGCGCGGGGATCCGCAGCGTAGGAGACCGTGCGCCAAACGTCGAGCCGGCCGGCCCGGGTCGACGGGAGCTCGCGTGCAGGCCCGCGAAATGAGGCACGATGGGGCTGCGTGTCGCCGCCCGACGAAGCCGAGACGCAGCTCATCGAACGGCTGGTCCGTCGCGACGAGCGCGCGTTCAACGAGCTGGTACGCGCGCACCAGGGGCGCGTCTTCGGGCTCGTCCTGCGGATGCTGGGCAACCGGGCCGAGGCCGAGGACGTCACCCAGGAGGTGTTCGTCCAGGTGTTCAAGGCGATCGGCTCGTTCCGGGGCGAGTCGAAGCTCTCGACGACTATTGGACTGATCGGTGCCGGGCACATCGGCAACCAGGTCGCGCGGCTCGCCGTAGCGAACGGGTACGAGGTGGTGATCAGCAACTCGCGAGGCCCGAGGGCCCGCGCCGGCACCGCCCTCGACGCGGCCAAGGCCGGCGACATCGTCGTGGTCACGGTTCCGCTGAAGAACTACCGCGCCATTCCCGTCGAGCCCCTGGCGGGCAAGATCGTGATCGACACGAACAACTATTGCCCGCAGCGCGACGGCCACATCCCCGAGATCGACGACGAATCGACGACGACGTCGGAGCTCCTTCAGCGGCACCTGCCGACCTCGAAGGTCGTCAAGGGCTTCAACCACATCTACGCGGCGGATCTCACGACCCACGGGCAGCCCGCCGGATCGAAGAACCGCCGAGCCCTCGTCATCGCGGGCGACGACAAGGAGGCTAAGGCCACCGTGACGCATTGGCTCGACCAGTTCGGCTTCGACACGGTCGATGCGGGCCCTCTCAGCGAGGGGTGGAGGATTTAGCGCGACACCCCGGACTATGGCCCGCGCCGCACGGCGGACGAGCTGCGCGGTGACCTCGTGGCGGCCAAGCGGTACGCGGCGAGGTAGCCCGTGCCTTCAGCCCTCGAAGCCGAGGACTGCTTCCGCGAGCTACGCGTACGTTCCCTCGAGGACGGCCGCGGTCGGAGCCACGGGCGCTGGAGCGGCGATTCCGGGGGCGATCAGAATGCAGCGCGGATGAACATGTGCTCCGAATCCGTCCACGACAGCGCGAATGCATCAAGGGCCGAGGCTGTGAGCATGCCGATCCCGAAGCCTACGAAGAAGTGGAGCGCTACCATCCGAGCTCGGGGAGGTTGTCGAAGACGGTGCGAACGCCATCGCTCCATTTCCGGCTGAGATCGGCGAAGTAGGCGTCCCCCGGCTCGAAGCGACGCCGCTTTCGAACCGCCAGGGCGTCCCGCTCGTAGCAGGCCAGATCGATCGGCATGGCGACCGAGAGATTGCTGCGCATGGTGGAGTCGAACGAGACGAGCACGCACTTGGTGGCGTTGGCGAGGCTCGTGGACGGCTTGATCATCCGGTCGATGATTGGCTTCCCATACTTGGCTTCGCCGGTCTGGAAGAAGGGGGTCTCGTCCCCGGCCTCGATGAAGTTGCCTTCCGCGTAGGTCCGAAAGAGGCGCGGCGACTCGCCCTTGACCTGGCCGCCGAGAATGAAGGAAGCGTCGAACCTGATTGCGTTCTCCTTCAGGTGGGGGCCATCGCGCCGCCCGATGTCGCGCACTGCGTCCGAGACGACGACGGCGACATCGAACATCGTCCGCGCGGTCCAGATGTTCGCGGGACCTCCCTCGACGTCTCCGCGCTGCCGCAGGATGCTGATCACGGCTTGCGTCCCGGCCAGGTTGCCGGAGCTGAGCAGGACGACCGCGCGGTCAGCGGCCCGCTCGAACACGGTCATCTTGCAGAATGACGCGAAGTTATCCACCCCCGCGTGCGTCCGCGAATCGGACGCGAAGACGATCCCATCGTTCAAGAGCACGCCGACGCAGTAGGTCATGCACTCTCATATTCCATCCCGGTCGCCGCGTCGCGCGCTCCTCGTCGGCTCCGCTCTCACCTCAAAGCAGCCTCACTCCGCCCTCGCGCGCCAGCCGCTTGTCGAACGTGACCAGCTCCGCCCCGACGCTCGCCGCCTTCCCCGTGGTCAGATAGTCGGCGAGATCCGCCTTGCCCTCGCGGAATCGCTCGAGCGCAGACTCGACGAGGTCGACCTCTTCGACGATGACCCCGCGCGTGCGTACCAGGCGGACGAGCCGATCGTGGATGACAGACCTCTCCCATCGGTACGCGGCGGAGAGCATCCACGCGATCTCCGCGAGCACCACGAGCGACACGAAGACGCCGTCGTCTTTCGCGTACTGGAGGAATACCCGCTCGGCCTTCTTCGTCTGCGCCGGGTCGTCGCCGACGAGAGCGCGAACGAGCACGTTGGTGCGCTCACCAAACTTCACACCGCGCCGCCCCCCGCACCATCCTCGCCCCCTCCTTGCACTGAAACGCGCTCGCGAACTCCGGCAGGTTCGACAGCGGCCCGTTCACCCGCAGCTTCGGCGGCGAGTGCGGGTTCGTCGCGACCATCAGCCGCAGCGCCTCGGGCCGGTAGTTCGCGCACCACGCCTGCGCGAACCCCATGAAGACCTGCTGCGCCGGCGTGAAGCCGCCGAGCGTCGGCGTCGACGGATGCTCCTTCTCCGCTCGCTCGAACGACGCCGCCGCGAGCCGCATCCCCCCGAGGTCCGCGATGTTCTCCCCCAGCGTCAGCTTGCCCTTGACGTGCAGGTCGTCGACCGCGACGTACTCGTCGTACTGCTTCTCGACGCAGCTCGCGCGCCTGTCGAACTCCGCGCCCACCGCCGGCGCCCACCAGTCGACCAGGTTCCCGTCCCCGTCGAACTGCCGCCCCTCGTCGTCGAACCCGTGCGTCAGCTCGTGGCCGACGACCATCCCGATCGCGCCGAAGTTGAGCGCGGGCGACTGCGAGCGCCCGTAGAACGGCGCCTGCAGGATCCCCGCCGGGAACACCATCTCGTTCATGGTCGGCTCGTAGTAGGCGTTCACCGTCGGCGGGGTCATCTCCCACTCGTCCTTGTCGACGGATTTGCCCACCTTCGCCAGCTCTCGCTTGACCTCGAACGCGCTCGCGCGCTCGGCGTTTCGCAGGTAGGACGCTCTGTCGATCGCCAGGCCGTCGTAGCTCCGCCACTTCGCCGGGAAGCCGATCTTGTTCACGATCTTGCCGAGCTTGACGAGCGCCTTCGCGCGCGTCGCATCATCCATCCACGACAGCGACTCGAGGTCGGCCGTCATCGACGCCTCGATCCGCGCGACCATCTGCTCCGCCGCGCGCTTGCCGTCCTCGCCCAGGTACTCCTTCACGAACGGCTGCGCGAGCGCCTCGCCCATCATCGCGTCCGCGAAGCGCACGCACCGCTTCCACCGCGGCTGCAGGGTCTTGGCTCCAGTCAGCACCTGGCGGAACTTGAACCACTCGTCGACGAACTTCTGCGACAGCCAGGGCGACACCGTCCGCACCAGGTGCCACCGCAGGTACGTGCGCCAGTCGGCGACGGGCACGCTCCTGGTCATCGCGTCGACCTTCTTCACGAAGTCGGGCTGCGCGACGTTGATGGCCGTGATGCCGGGGAAGCCGAGCTCCGCGAGGTACCCGTCCCACGACACGTCGGGCGCGAGGGCCTTGATGCCCGCGAGGTCCAGCCGGTGGTAGATCTTCTGCGGGTCGCGGAGCTCCACGTTGGTCATCGACGCGCCGGCCAGCTCGGTCTCCAGCTTCATGATCGCCTTCGCCGCGAGCTCGGCCTTCTTCGGGGCCTCGCCGACGAGCGCGAGGGTGCGCGCGACGTGCGCCTCGTACGCCTGGCGGATGTCCTTGGTGCGCTGGTCGTCCCGGAAGTAGTAGTCGCGCTCGGGCAGCCCCAGGCCGCCCTGCGAGACGCCCGCGATCATGTGCGCCGAGTCCTTGAAGTCGACCTCGCTGTCGAACCCGAACGCCGCGCCCACGCCGACCGAGTGCAGGTGGGCGATCTCGCGGACGAGCGTCTTCGCGTCGACGACGGCCTCGATGCGCCTGAGCTCCGGCTCGAGGTCGTCACGGCCGTGCTTCTCGATCGCCCCCTCGTCCATGCACGACGCCCACAGGTTCCCGAGCTCGCGCCCGTAGGCGTCTCCGCGCGTGTCCTCCCACGCGTCGCGCTCGAGGACGAGGCGGAGCGCCTTCTCGTTGTCCTCGTGGATCTCGCTGAAGCTGCGGACCCAGCTCGACTCGTCGTCCGGGATCGGCGTGGAGCGCATCCAGCCCCCGCAGGCGAACTGGTAGAAGTCGTCGCAGGGGGCGACCGCGCGGTCCAGCGCGGCCTCGTCGGGGCCTTTCAGGCTCTCCTGGCACGCGGGCGCGGGCGCGGGCGCG
>PLYU01000284.1 GCA_003153495.1 Myxococcales bacterium | reverse complement strand
GGGCGCCGCGCCGAGGATCGCCGAGCACCTTGGCAGCGTGCCCGCGCGCTCCTCTTCGCGTGCGCCTTCTCCTCCTTCCCCCCGCTCCGGCGGGGGGAAGGCCGGGTTGGGGGGCTGCGAGGCCCAGGGTGGCTTCTTTCCGCTAGGCGCGCGACGTCGTGGCGCACCCTAAATGACGGCCTTTCGTGCGTAGACTCGGCGCCTCTTTGCGAAAGTAGGGCAGGAGGCTGGTGATTCTCGCGCGGTGGGCGTAGCCGAGGTGAATGCCGGGGCGGCGACCAACCACCAAGAGAGGCCTGAGCCTGGGCAGGACGCCTCCGAGCCCCGACCTGCAGCGCTCGACGCGCGAGCTATGCGAGCCGAAGCTGAGCGCGACATCGATCGACCGGCTGCTGGCCGAGCAGGGCCACCGGCGGTTCGCCGACGAAGCGTTCTCCGACCTCTCTCAGCTCAGCGCTTCCGGGCGGCCGCTTCTCCCGCGAGGACGGTTCCCTCGTCCAGACACAGCAGGCGCACGCGGCCGGTCGCGGCGATCCGGCCCTCGGCGTCGGTCACCGTGGCCTCCCAGACCTGCGTCCTGCGACCGCGCGTCAGCGGCCGGGCGACCGCGCGCAGCGTCCCCTCGCGGACGGCCCGGATGAACGACGTATGGTTCTCCAGCCCCACGACCGTCTGCCCGCGCGCCCCGGCGCTCAGCCCGGCGCCGATCGAGGCGACGGTCTCGATGACGCCCGCGTGCACGCCGCCGTGGACGATGCCGTGGATCTGCCGGTGCGGCGGGCCCACGTCCCACTCGGCGACGACCTCGTCGGCCGTCGCGTGCACGAAGCGCAGGCCCATGGCCGTGTTCCAGCCGTCGTTCGAGGCGTTGAAGTGAGAAGCTAAGTCTTCGGAAGGCGACGTCATGGCCGACGGATACCACGGTCCGCACATCGGCTGCGTCCCCTGCTGGAGGCGGGCCAGCGAGCGACGGGGTTCTCTTTTGTGACGCCCGCGGGTATGGTGCGGGCCCCCCCCGGGGCGCAAGGAGCGATGCGATACACATCCGTCGCGCTGATGACGATTCTTCTCGCTGGATGCGCCAGCCGTCCGCTGCGAATGCCGGCCGGCGTGAGCTGGCAGCAGTTCGCGGTCGATCGCGGCTCCAGCGGCGACGAGCGCTCGCTTCGTTTTCGGCCGGAGGTGTGCGACGGTCGCGACCTGCGGCCCGACTACAGCGCTCTGAACGAGTCGAGCTTCATCCGCTTCCTGCAAGAGCAGCACTACGAAGTGCAGGCTCAGAGGCAAGAGGTCGACCCGAAGAACCCGGAGCTACACTACGTGTTCGTGAACATCCCGGGTTTCGCCGATCCGATGCCTCTGCGCGTGGCCGTGCTGAAGAGCGCTGACGACGCGGGCCGCGCACTGCACGAGGCGCTGATGCAGCGAGGGGCGGGCTCCTGGGGAGTGCACCGGGCCAACGTCGCTGTCCTCGGGCCGGCAGGGTCCGGCACCGACGACGTGGCGTTCGCCGCCGTCACCAAGCTGGCGTGCTGGGGCACCTTCACCGTCGCCGGTACCGATGACGCGTTCGTCGTCCCCGGCGGGTACGTGGAGCCATGATGCGCAAGGTGGATCATCTCCTGGTGTGCCTCCTGACCGCGAGCGCGTGCGGCGGGGCGCCGCCGCCCCCCGTGCGGACGACTGTGTTCGATCCGACCGCCGCGGCCGCCAGCGTCTCGCCCATCGACGTCGGCGCGGGGACCGCGCAGCTGGAGGTGTCGTACCCCCCCTTCGATCGCCCGGACACGTCCCCCGGCGGTTCGAGCCGGACCGGCGTCACCGTCCTCCGCGGCGGCGTGCGATTCTCCCGGCCCGTCCACTGGATGATCCGCGACGCGAGCGTCGATCCGGGCCGCGCGTACATCACGTACGTGTCGCCGCGGGCATACTCCTTCGCCATCTACGAGCGCAGCGACGCGCCCACCGATCCGTGGAGAGACGTCCTCGAGCGTTACGAAGGCGACATCGCGGCCGCCGGCGCGAAGGCGACGGGCCAGCGCGTACCAGTCGCGACGGGTACGAACCAGGGGCGCGCCTACACGGTGGAGCGCGCGGCACCCGCCTTCAGCCGGAGCCGCGAGTACCTCCTGCGGAGCGAGCACCGCATCGTCCTCGTGCAGATCGTGACCCAGGACCCAGACCTCTCTCGCATCGGCCCCGAGCTGCTCGAGGTTCTCGGCGGTCTCGAGGTGCTCTGACGCCATGATCGAGCCCCGTTCGCCCACCTTCGGCCAGAGCTCACGCGCATCGGTCCGCTGTTGCCTGGCGATGGCTCTCGTAGCCTCGACGGCTTCTTGCGCAGGCGCCGTCGGCTCGTCCGGGGCGGAGGACAAGGCGAGACGCGACGTCCCCGTCGCGATCTGCCGCAGGCCGCTGGCGGCGGGAGATACGACCGACACCGGCGCGCCGCGGCCCGAGATCTACTGGCGCACGCTCTTCCCGACGTTTCAAGGCTTCGGCGCGCCCGTCGATCCGGCCACTCCCGACTGCGTGGGAGAAGCTCTCCTGGCCAGCCCCGGCTCGGCGGCGCAGGCGCCTGGCGCCGCGAGCGCCGGCGATGCCACGATCTCGCCAGGCGACGAGGGCCTGCAGCTGGTCTGGCTCCGGCCGATCCCGGTGTCGGCCTTGACGGCCCTCGGTCCACTCGCGGTCGTCCGGCCTCGCGCGGCGGAGCTCGACGTGTATGGCATCGGCGCGTATCGCGGCAGCTCCCGGCACTCGCGGTTCGAGTTCGGGAAGGTGGGCACCACCCGGGTCGTACTCGCTCGCGACGAAGCCTGCGCAGACGTGAAGCCCGGCGTGGAGTGCGAGAGCGTGCTGTCGATCTATCTCGTCTCCGGCGGGCGCCTCACCGCCGCCGCCAGGACGAGCCTGGAGCGCATCCAGCCCGGCACGATGAAGGACGTCGGCCGCGTCCAGTCGCGGCTGACCACCGAGCCACCCGTCTTCGACGCCACCTCCGTGCACATCAAGGAGAAGCTGTCGGTGCGCGACTCGGGTGACGAGGAGGTTCGGCGCTCCGAGGGCGAGCGAGTCTTCACCTTGCGGGGCGCCGAGCTGGTGCCCAATGTCGAGTCGATCTGGGCCCAGGTCGGCAGCCGGTAGATCGGGGCAAGCTGCTCTGGTGCGTTCCCGGCTCCGACAACTGGGTGCTCGCCGACCCCAACCGTGAGTCCTGTCCGTATCTCCACCTGCCGGGTGAACGCACGCGGGTAGACCTGGTGGAACCGCCAGGGCGAGCCCGGCTCACCAGCAAATGAGGTTCCCCGTATATCCGCACTCCGGACGCTGCATCGACGCGTAGAGCATCCCCATCCCCAGACCCACGCCGAGACCGATGGCCGCGCTGCCCCAGGACTGGCCGCCGCTCTCCCAGTTACCAGCGGACCGCCCGATGGCCGTGATGGGGGCCAGCACCAGCGGGACTCCCACCTCACCGAGCAGCGCGCCGGCGTTGACCTGCCCGCCGCTCCACCGCAGCGTGTCGACGAGGAACACCGCCGCGCCCTGCCCGAGCGCGGACCCCGCCACGAACGCTTGCGTCGACATGAAGCCATACGACGTGCAGCCGGCCTGCCCCTGCGTCGCATCCGTGCAGCCGGGCCGCGCTCCCGAGAACGCGTCCTTCATCACCTGCTCGTTGAAGAACCCGATGGCCGCCAGCGTCATGACCGGCGCGAGGGCCGACGCGTGCCAGCGGGCCTTCCAGCCTGCCGTGACGTCCGGATCCGAGAAGAATACGCGGGGCAACACGAGCTCGACCGCGAGCGAGGACACCGCCAGGACGTTCGTGGCGGTGTTCCAGCCTTCGCTCCGGTCGGGCGGCGCCGGCGGGGCGGCTGCCGGCGCGGCGCTCTGCGCCGAGGCGGCGTGGCTCGCGAGCGTGAAGACGAGGCACAAGGCCGAAGAAGTCCGGAGCGAAGCGCTTCTCACGGTTCGCACCCTATCGCCCGCCGCAGGCGTTCGCAACGGCCTACCGGGTCTGTCTGTCCCGGCGCGAGGAGTATTCGCGATAGGAGTCGGTGATGCCTTCACCCAGTACCAGCTCCAGCGCGCGCCTCTCGCTCTTGAGCGCGCCGTAGTGGGTCTTGTAAGTCTGCCAGAGGCCGCGATACCGACCGAGAAGCGCAGGCATCCCCCCGGGCCGCTCCGCCTCGAAGATGGCTTCGACCCTCTCGGGGGAGATCTCTTCGAGCAGCGCCTGCACGCCTCGGGTGATGCCGTCGACGAGCGCGAGCTGGTGCGTCACCAGATCGGCGAAGATCCCCTCGACGACCTCGGGGGCATCGTAGTGGTCGTTGCGCCAGTCGAGGAGAGCGGCCGCGACCCCGGCGGCGTCCCGCGCCACCTCGACGCCGGCGGCGCTCGGTGACCGGTTGACCGCCCGCTGCGAGGCTTCGGTGCGCAGATCCATGGACGACACGAACCGGGTGTACGCCTCGCGCATCGGCACGAAGCAGCGAACGAACACCTCGACCGTGTCGTGGAGCTTGGTGAGGAGGCGTGCGACGTCGCCCGTCGTCTGAAGCGGTGCTCCGGGGACGAGCGAGGCCCCCAGCTCACGCAGACCGAGCAGCGCCATCGCCTCGAGGGACATCGTGAAGTGCGCGGTGCCGCGGCCGAGATCTCGCCCGCCTGCCGCCGGCAGAGGCTGGGCCCCGCGCGCGCCGTGATCGGCGGACGGCGCGACGTGGGCGAGCGGAGGAAGGCTCTGATTGTGCTGCGCGGGCCCCCCCCAGGGGGGGCTGGGCTCGCGAGACACCATGGGAGGCCGCGCCACGGACCATTGACCCTCGGCCGAGAGCGGGGGCAGCGGAGACACGTCGAGGCGAGAGTTGGCGGGCGCCGCGAGATCGAGGAAGGCGCGGTTCCCGAGGACGCTGCCGCGCAGGTCCGACGGGCGCGCGCCGATGGGGCGCGCCTCTTCGAACGGCTCGATCTGCACGTGAGCCAGCTGCCCGAGAACGAATGCGTTGTTCGACGCCGCCAGGCTGACGGGCACGTTCGCGGCGATCCGCTGCCCGGATGGCAGGTACACGCCGTTCTTGCTGTTGAGGTCCCGGACGCAGAGCCGCCCGTCGACGATCTCGACGGTGGCATGAAAGTCCGAGATGTACCCGTGCGCAATCTGGCAGTGATTCAGCGCGTTGCGACCGAACCGGATCGGCAGCTGGAACAGCACGAGCTGGCCATCGATGTCGCCGGACGTCGATCGATAGCGAACGCGAAAGCCGACCGCCATGCTCCGGCGAAGTCTAGCCCTACTTTCGCAAAGAG
>PLYU01000190.1 GCA_003153495.1 Myxococcales bacterium | reverse complement strand
TGAAGCCGTGCGCGAACATCAGCGTGTTGCCCGGCGCGAGGTTCGGCGCGATGTGATCGCGGTAGAGATCGGCCTGACCGGTGTCCGGCGTCAGGACCATGACCAGGTCGGCCCACGTCGATACCTCGGCGGGGTCGCCGACGGCGAGGCCAGCGGCCTTGGCCTTGTCCCGCGAACGGCTGCCGGCCTGAAGGCCGACGCGCACGTCCACGCCGCTCTCTTTCAGATTCAGGGCGTGCGCATGACCCTGCGATCCGTAGCCCAGAATGGCGACCTTCTTGCCNNCTGGGGCCCCACCCCCAGCTCGCTTTAAGACCTCGCGCTCGAGCGTAGACTCTCGCGCTCGGTTGTCACTTCACACTGATCCGGCACTTGCGTCATGCGCGCCGGCCACCTGCGTCACGCGCGCTGCGGGTTTTTCCGCGGCGCCGGCGCCGCGGGCCATGGCCACGCGACCCGTTCTCACCATCTCCATCACCCCGTACGGCCGGAGCACTTCCAGCAAGCTGTCAATCTTATCCTCGGTCCCGGTTGTTTCGATGACCAGCGACTCGGGGCTGACGTCGATGATGCGGGCGCGATACACGTCGACGAGCTGCATCACGTGTGTCCGCGCCTCGCCCGTGGCCGCCACCTTGATGAGGGCCAGATCCCGCGCGATGGACGGCGCGACGGTGATGTTCTCCACCCGCCGCACGGGCACGAGCTTGTGCAGGTGCGCCTCGAGGCGGCGCGCGCCGTATTCGTCGGTCTCGACAACCACCGTCATGCGCGATACGCCCGGCGTTTCGGTGTGCCCGACCGTCAGCGACTCAATGTTGAACGCGCGGCGACGGAACAACGACGAGACGCGGTTCTAGACGCCCGGTTTGTTATCCACGTACACCGCAAATGTATGCACCATAGATTTGTCGTTCCTGGTTCCTGAGTTCCTCGTTCCAAGGTTCCCGGTTCTCTGATTACCGTGTCCCCGAACCGGGAACCCGCAACCCCGGAACCAGGAACCCTGGAACCTCCCGTATCAGTCCGCGGCCGTCTCCACAATCGGTGACGGTCTTCGAATCATCTTGTCCAGATCGGCGCCGGCCGGCACCATCGGGAACACCGAATCCTCCTGCTCGACCTGGAAATCGATGACCGTCGCGTGGCCCGATCGGCGCGCGGCTTCCACGACGCCCGCCACCTCGCCGCGTTTCTTGACCGCCACACCGGTAATGCCGAACGCCTGCGCCAGCTTGGCGAAGTCCGGACCGAGCAGCGGCGTCGCCGCGTAGCGCTTGTCGTAGAAGAACTCCTGCCACTGCCGGACCATCCCCAGATAACCGTTGTTGATGATGGCCACGTTGACGTCGAGTTTTTCCTGCGCGATCGTCGCCAGCTCGCACATGGTCATCTGGAACCCGCCGTCGCCGACCACGACCCAGACCTCGGCGTCCGGACGCGCGACCTTCGCGCCGATCGCCGCCGGCAACGCAAACCCCATCGTGCCGAGACCACCCGACGTGATGAGCGACCGCGACCGATCGTGCTTGTAGTACTGCGCTTCCCACATCTGATGCTGGCCAACATCGGTCACGACGACCGCGTCGCCCTTCGTGAGGCGCCACAGATCGTTGATGACATGCGCCGCATACAAATGCCCATCGTCGGGCAGTTGCTGGATGTCGCGGACCGCGGAGTCGCCCTTCATCGCATCGATGGCCGAGAGCCACGCGGAGCGATCGCGCTTCTCCACGTGTGGCAACCATTCGACAAGCGCCGTTCGCAGATCCTTCGCAATCGCGACATCCACGCGGACGTTCTTGTTCAGCTCCGCGCGATCGATGTCGACGTGAATTTTTTTGGCGGTCAGCGCATACGTCTTCAGGTTGCCGGTCACGCGGTCGTCGAACCGCATGCCGAGCGCGATGAGGAGATCGGCCTGCTGGATCGCCTGATTCACCCACGCTTCGCCGTGCATCCCCATCATGCCGAGCGAGAGCGGGTGCGTCGCCGGGAAGCCCCCGAGCCCCAGCAGCGTCGCCGCCACGGGGATCCCGGTCTTCTCGACGAGCTCGCGGAGGAGCTCTCCGGCGCCCGCGGCGATGATGCCGTGCCCGCAGAACAGGATCGGCCGCTCGGCGTGGTCGATGAGATCGACCGCGCTCTTCAGCTGGTCCGCGCCTGCCCGGTGCTCGGGCCGATAGCCGGGCATCCTCACCGGCGACCCGTCCCACACGAACTCGGTCGTCGCCTGCTGCGCGTCCTTCGCGATGTCCACCAGCACGGGGCCGGGCCGCCCCGAGCGCGCGACGTAGAACGCCTGCCGCATCGCCGGCACGATGTCCTCGACCCGCGTGACCAGGTAGTTGTGCTTCGTGATCGGGAGAGTGACGCCCGTGATGTCGGTCTCCTGGAAGGCGTCGCTGCCGATGACCTTGGACGACACCTGGCCGGTGATGCAGACCATCGGGATCGAGTCCATCATCGCGGTCGCGATGCCCGTCACGAGGTTGGTCGCACCGGGGCCGGACGTGGCCAGGGCGACGCCGACGCCGCCGCCCGCGCGCGCGTACCCGTCGGCCATGTGCGCAGCGCCCTGCTCGTGGCGCACGAGGACGTGACGGATCTTGTACTTGAGCATCGCGTCGTACGCCGGCATGATCGCGCCGCCGGGGTAGCCGAAGACGACGTCGACCCCCTCGCGGCCGAGCACTTCCCAGATGATCTCCGCGCCCGTGCGCTTGTTTTCCTGACCGCTCATGCCGCGCCTCGCTTGGGCGGCGCGTCCGACGCGTCGCTCCGCAACATGGGCGAGCTCGCGCTGCCCGGGATCTTGCTGCTTCCGACCACCATGGACCGAAGGCGCTCGTAGTAGTTGAGCGTGGCCTCGTCCGGCTCGTGGCCGGGGTTCGCGAGGACGCGGTCCCACTCTGCGAGCACGGCCGGCAGTCCCCCCATCTTGGCGACCAGCTCGGACAGACGGTCGCTGACCTCGGAGTCGAGCGTGGTCGTCTCGATCGTCGACGCCCCGAACGCGGCGCGCCCGAACGTCGACGCGCGCTCGAGCGCCCGACCGGTGCCGTCGCGGTGGACCGCGACGCGGACCGCGCGCCCGGGCCCCTGCTCGCCCTCGCGCTGCGCGACGAGCACCACGTCGAGCCCGGGATCCGGATCGACCGCACCGGAGTAGAGCGCGCTGCCCCGGGCGAACACGATGAGCGAGCCGGGGACGATGTACGGCGCGAGGCCGTAGGCCCAGACCGCGGGCTGCTCGGACTCCGGCAGGTGCACGACGACCACGTCCGCGTGCGCGGCTGCCTCGGCCGCGGGCATCGGCCGGAAGCCGTCGTCCACCGCGCGGATCCAGCTCATCCCGCCCGAGCGGACCACGACGCTGACGTCCCACCCGAGCGCGCGCAGCCGGACGGCCTGCTCGCGCGCCTCGGCCCCGTAGCCGATCAGCGCGACCCGCGTCGCCCCGCTCTTGGACGTACCGGTCCGGCTCTCACCCACGGCGTGGCCCTCCGGTCGCCGACGGTTCCTCCGGCGGGCGGGTGACGGCGCCTTCGGAGGCCGACGAGACGAGCGCCGCGTACTTGGCGAGGACGCCGCCGACGCGGCGCCGGGCCGGCGGGACGAACCCCGAGGCGCGGGCGTTCAGGTCCGCGGCGACGTCGAGGCGCCGCGCGGCCACGTCGAACGTGACGACGTCGCCGTCGCGCACCAGCGCGATCGGCCCGCCACGCTCCGCCTCGGGCGCGACGTGCCCCGCCATCATGCCGTAGGTGGCGCCGCTGAAGCGGCCGTCGGTGACCAGGGCGACCGAGTCTCCCAGGCCGCGACCGACCAGCGCCGCCGTCACGCCGAGCATCTCGCGCATGCCGGGACCGCCGCGCGGCCCCTCGTAGCGGATGATGATGACGTCGCCCGGCTTGATCGAGCCCGCCTGGACCGCGGCGAAAGCGGCCTCCTCGCCATCGAACACGCGCGCCGGCCCGACGTGCTTCTCCCGGTCGTGTCCGGCCAGCTTCAGCACGCACCCCTCGGGCGCGAGCGACCCGCGCAGGATGGCGAAGCCGCCGCGGGGCTTGAACGAGGACCCCTTGGGGCACACCACCTGCTGGCCCGGAAGCTCCTTGACGTCGTCGAGCTCCTGGAAGAGCGTGCGCCCGGAGCAGGTCGGCCCATCACGCAGCAGGCCCAGCTCGCGCAGGCGTGCGCCGAGCAGGCGCTCGCCCCCGGCCTTGTACATGTCGACGGCCGTGAAGCGCCCGCCCGGCTTCAGGTCGGCGACGACCGGGCTGCGCGCCGAGATCGGGTCGAACTCGTCGATCGCCAGCGGGACGCCGGCCTCGCGCGCGATCGCCAGCAGGTGCAGCACGATGTTGGTGGACCCGGCCGTGGCCGCCGCCGACGTGATCGCGTTCTCGAGCGAAGCTCGGGTGATGAAAGTCTTGGGGCGAAGGTCGTCCTTGATCAGGCGCATCACGGCGCGCCCGCACGCGCGCGCGACCTCGTCCTTCGCGGGGTCGGTGGCGGGGACCTCGTTCGCGCCCATCGGCGAGATCCCGAGGAACGCCATCGCTGTGGCCATGGTGTTGGCGGTGTACTGCCCGCCGCACGCCCCGGCGCCAGGGCACGCGTTGTCCTCGAGCACGCGCAGGTCGCTCTCGGTCATCTTCCCCGCGGCGTGCGCCCCGACCCCTTCGAACACGTCCTGGATGGTCACGTCGCGTCCCTGGAAGCGCCCGGGCGCGATGGCGCCGCCGTAGAGCATGAGGGCCGGGACGTCGAGGCGCGCGAGCGCCATCACCGTGCCGGGGATCGTCTTGTCGCACCCCGACAGGGCCACGACGCCGTCGAGGATGTGCCCGATGGTGAAGAGCTCGATGGAGTCGGCGATCACCTCGCGCGACACGAGCGACGCGCGCATCCCCTCGGTGCCCATCGAGATGCCGTCGGAGACGACGATCGTGTTGAACTCGACGGGCGTGCCGCCGGCCTCCCGGATGCCTTCCTTCACCTTCGCGGCGAGGGCGCGCAGGTGCACGTTGCACGGCGTCACCTCGGACCAGGTGTTGGCCACCCCGACGAGCGGCTTCTCCAGGTCGGCGTCGGTGTATCCCGCGCCCTTGAGCATGGCGCGCGCGGGGGCCCGGGAGATGCCTTTCTTCAGTACGTCGCTTCGCATCGGTCTCTCGTCGTCAAAGCAGGTGAAAAAAAACCCCCGCTCCCTTTTCGGGTGCGGGGGCCGAAGTCGAGGGGGAATTTCCTCAGCTCGGCGGCCCGCACCCGGGCCCAATAAGCCCGACGCCGAGCACGAGCCCGATGACCGAAGTCCGCTCTACGATGCTGCCCGCCGGGGACGCCGGGACGGCGCGGGGCGAGACACTCGAGGCAGATGGTCCGACCATGGCTCGCAAAGTGTACGGGACCTTCTTGCCGCGTCAAGTAGTATCCGCACTTACCGTGTAGCCCCCCTTGTCAATGACAACGGGGCGGGGGCCAGCCGGCTCCGGCCGAGCATGTACGGCACGAGGGCGGCCGGGAGGGTGATGGAGCCGTCGGCGTTCTGGTGGTTCTCGAGCAGCGGGATGAGGATGCGCGGGCTGGCGACCGCGGTGTTGTTCAGGGTGTACGGGTACACCAGCGCGCCCGACTCCGAGCGCATGCGGATGTTCGAGCGGCGGGTCTGGAAGTCGCCCAGAGTCGAGCAGGAGTGCGTCTCGCTGTAGGCGTTGCGGCCGGGCATCCACGACTCGACCTCGTGCTTGCGCGTCTGCCCCAGCCCGATCTCCCCGGTGCAGGCGAGCGCGACGCGGTACGGGATCTCCAGCTTGCCCAGGATCGCCTCGGCATTGCCGAGTAGCTCGTAGTGAAGCTTCTCGGCCACGGCCTCGTCGGGGAGGCAGAAGACGACCTGCTCGACCTTGGTGAACTGGTGGACGCGGTAGAGGCCCCGGGTGTCCTTGCCGTGGGCGCCTGCCTCGCGCCGGAAGCACGGGGAGATGCCGGCGTACTTCAGGGGGAGGCGGGTCGCGTCGAGCGTGTCGTCGCAGTGCATGCTCACCAGGGGCACCTCGCTCGTCCCGATGAGAAAGAGCTCGTCCGCCGCGATCGAGTACGCCTCTTCCCGGCCGAGCGGGAAGAAACCCGTCCCCGTCATCGCGCGCTCCTTGACCATGACCGGCGGCGCGACCAGCTTCATCCCCCGCTCGATGAGCGTGTCGACCGCCAGCCTGAGGACGGCCAGCTCGAGGAGCGCGCCGTCGCCCACGAGCGCGTACGAGCGGGCGCCGGCGAACCGCCGCGGACCGTCCCACTCGACGTAGCCGAGCGCCGACATGAGCTCGACGTGATCCTTCGGCTGGAAGTCGAACTTGCGCGGCGCGCCCACGCGGCGAACCTCGACGTTCTGCTCCTCGCCCTTGCCGACGGGCACCTCGGGCCGCGGCACGCTCGGCACGCGGAGCATCAGGTCCTGGTAGCGGCGCTGGATCTCGGTGACCCTCGGCTCGAGCTCCTCGATCGAGGTCCGCACCTCCTTGGCTTCCTCGACCAGCCTGGGGCGGTCTTCCTTGCTGGCCTTGGGGATGAGGGCCGACAGCTCGTTCTTGCGGGCGCGCTTCTGCTCGAGCGACGTGGTCACGTCGCGCCGGTCCCGGTCGGCCGCGAGAAGCTCGTCGAGGTCGAGCGTCAAGCCCTTGTTCGCGATGGCGGCGCGGATCTGGTCGATGTTCTGGCGGATGAACTGGATATCGAGCATGTGGGCTCCCGAGGCACGGAATGCCTCACGGCGGCCCGGCTTTCAATGGGTTTCGCGAGATGTCATCCCGAGCGAAGCGAGGGATGACAAAGGGGGGAGCGCAGCCGTCTCTAGCTAAGCTCACGCTAGGGCGCGCTGAGCGGCCCGCCGGGCCTCTTCACGGGCACCTCGGCGCGCGCCTGGTCCGCCTGCCCGGGCCGCTCGAGCCCCTCGAGGCGCTTGTTGAGGTCGACCCGCATGGCGGCGAGCTCGGCCAGCGTCTTCTCGATGTTGACCTCGTTCTTCAGGTTCACGCGGAAGTCGGTCTCCGCCTGGGCGCGGTCCTTGGCCGTCTGGCGGTTCTGGCTCATCACGATGAGCGGCCCCTGCAGCGAGACCAGGATGGCGAGGACGAGGTTGTAGAGGATGTACGGGTACGGGTCGAAGCCGCTGATCCTCCCGTCGAGGTCCCTCGAGTAGAGACCGACGCGCACGGCGACCGGCGGCATGTTCACGATGCACCAGGACGCCGTGAGCCCAATGAGCACCAGGATGAAGGCCCAGCTGCCGTTCATCTCCGCGACCTTGTCGGCGAGGCGCTGCCCCCACGTCAGGTTCTCCTCGAACTCCTTGGCGACATCCTTCGCGGCGCGCTGGCTGAGCATGGCGTTCGTCTCGCGAAGGCGCTCGGCCATGTCGCTCAGGATCGCGATCGCGGCCGTCCTGGAGCGGCCGAGGTGCTCGCCCAGCTCCTCGCGCGTGAGCTCGAGGACCACGGTGTCGACCAGCGCGCGCGCGCTGGCGCTTCGAGGCTTGTCGTCGAAGAGCGCCAGCTCGCCGAAGTACTCGCTCGTGCGAAGGTCCTTGAGGGCGACCGGAGGAGCGTTCCTGTCGGCGCTGGGGAGGTAGATCTGCACCGCGCCGGACTGCACGACGTACATCGACGAGCCCTTGTCGCCCTGCGCGAAGACGATGTCGCCGGCCTTGAACGTCTTCTCGGTCAGCCGCGCGGCGAGCGCCTCGCGATCGTCGTCGGCGAGCCCCTGGAAGAGGGAGATCTGGGCGAGGAGGTCGGCGGGGAGCATCCGGGGGGGATGGTCGCGCGGGGGGGGTGAAGGGGCAAGGCGGGAGTCGGGGCGTCCGGCAGCTCCGGATCGCGCCGCACTCGCCCTGGCAGAACGGGTGCGCGGAGCGCTTCGTCGGTACGATGCGGCGCGGGCTGCTCGGGCGCGGGACAGGCTTGGCGTGTCCGCGGCCACCCTGGCGGGGGCGTAACCGCCAGAGATCGCACGACCGGTCCGCTGGCACGCCGGGCGCCCCCGGGTGCGGGCGCATGCGCCGCGATCGCCATGCAGCGCGGGGCGTTCGCCAGGCTCTCGACCGACGAGGACCACGGCCCCGACGACGCGCAGGAGCGCGCTGCCGGCAGGATGCGCTTCGCTGCCGTGCGTTAGCCCCCGATCTTCCCCTGGCTCGCGCACGCGGAGCCGAGGGACGGCGCGATCGTCGCTCCCGTGGTCGTCGCGCTGCCGGTCGCGGTGTTGATCCGGATCCAGCCTGCCCCGCCGCCGCCGCCGCCCATGAGCTGCCCCGCCGCGCCGCCGACGGTGATCGCGGCCGAGCCGTTGCCTCCGACCGACGTCCCGATGCTGCTGCTGGCGCTTCCGCCGGCCGCAGGCTGACCGTCCGTGGTGGCATCGCCCCCGCCGGGGCCGCCTCCGCCGCCGCTGGCGGCGAGCGCGCCGGAGACCGTGACGGAGGCCGCTTCGAGGAGGATCGCTCCTCCGCTCCCTCCGGAGGTGTTGGCGGAGGAACCACCGCCCCCGCCGCCCGCGGAGATCGAGCCGCTGACGGTGATCGCGTTCCGAGCGCTGATCTGCAGGGCGCCCCCGCCGCCGCCGCCCACGTGGTTGTTGGCGTTGCTGTTGCCGGCCCCCGACGACCCGCCAAGAAGCGGGACCATGGTTGCCGTCCCGTAGGTCGTCCCGCCGGCGGCACCGCCGCCTGTCCCGGCGTCGGCCGTGCCGTTGCCACCGGCCCCGCCCGCACCGCAGAACGAGCCCCCGCCGGGGCCCTTGCCCGTGGCGAGCCCGCCCGCGCCGGTCCCTCCTCCCTTGCCCGTCGTTCCATCGACCGCGGCGCCGCCCGCGACGGCCACGCCGGCGGCGGCCGCCACGGAGATTTCGCCGAGGACGGTCACCTGGTCGGCCGCCACGATCACGAGCGGAAGGCCGCCGGACACGCTGAGGGTGGCTCCGTGCTCGACGGTCAGGTCGTGGACGTAGAGAACGCCGAGGCTGCCATTGGGTGTCGCGGCCGTGCCGAACACGGCGCCGCTCCCGACCGCCCCGCAGCCGGAGAACGTGCCCTTCACGCTGTCGAACGTGCAGCTCTGGGTGATGTCGACGTGCCCCGGTGTGCCGCCGTCGCCGGCGGGGACGGTCGACACGTTCGAGACCGGGAAGCCGAACGGGCCCCCGCCGTCTCCGGCGTCGAGGCCGGTGCCGGGCGGCGCGTCGGCCGGCGCGTCGGTTGCCGCGTCGGTCGTCGCGGCATTCGGGTTGCCGTTCGGCGTCGCCTCTGCCCCGGCGTCGCTGGGGTTCGCCCCGGTCGTGCTCGAGCTTCCGCACGCGGGCAGCGCGAGCGCGGCGGCGAGAGCGGGGGCGACGATGAGGATCTTGTTCGACATGGGCTCAGCTCCAGAGAAGGACGCGAGACGCGCCACGTTGGGTGAAGCAGGCGTTCGACGACGCGAGCGGTGCTCTATTCACGTCGGTCGCGACGTCACCACGAACGCTGGGCCGCGCGCGGCACAGCTCGTCACGCGCACCTCAGCGCCGACCGAGCCGGATCGCTTCGATCGCTCCGCGCAGAACCGTCGCGTCGGCCCGCAAGCGCTGCGATCCAGCGCGCGGCGTTCTCCGGCGATGGATCGACGAGGATGTCGACGTCCTCGGAGAACCGCACGAAGCCGTGCGCGGCGATCGCGTATCCACCGATGAGCATCCACCGCGCCCCCTCGGCGTCGAACAGTCGCGCGACCAGCCAAGTAGGATCACGTTCCAGTGACGCGGCAAGATCCCCGAAGGGGTCTTATGTCCACTCGCGCTTGCGCAACGCGCTCGCTCGCGCGGGGCCCTTGCTCGCACTTCTCGCCGCGCCACCGAACGACACCGTCGGGTACCCCTGGATGAGGGACCCGTAGCATACGACGATTGCGCCCTACCTGCACTGACGAGGCGCATTGGCGCGTGACGTCCGTCGAATGACGGATTGGCGCCCCTCCTGCCACTGCTGGGGCTGTGTCGAGTCCCGAACGATTGCTGCGATGCGGGCGTGTACTGCTAGCTTCCTACGTCTGCGCCGCGGCCATGGCCAGCGCCTGCAGCAGCGGACGGAGCAGCAGCGTTGGGGCAGCCGAGGACTCCGGCGTCAACGCCGATGGTAGCTCCGGCGGGATGAGGTCCGGCATCGACTCCGGTCCGGCCGGATCCACGGACGCCTCCGGCGCTGCCGGCGGCAATCCGGATAGTCCCGCGGGTGCGGGCGCCGCCGGCCACTACTACGTCTCACCGACCGGCACCGGGAGCAGTTGCTCGAGCGCCGCGCCCTGCTCCATGACCCAGGCGCAGATGGCGGTGCGCTCCGCGGCCGGCGCCGCGCCCACCGATCTGGTCGTCGAGCTGGCCGACGGGGTCTACCCGCTCACCGCGCCCCTCGTGTTCACCGCGGCCGACTCCGCAGCGAACAGCCACACCGTCACCTGGCAGGCCGCGAGCAACGCCCACCCGGTGTTGTCGGGCGGAAAGCCGATCACGGGGTGGACCGTCAGCGACTCCGGCAAGAACATCTGGAAGGCGTCGGCGCCGGCCACGTTTGCCACTCGGCAACTCTACGTGAACGGCACGATCGCCACGCGGGCTCGGTCTTCGTCCATCAGCCGCTCCCTCATGACGATGAACAGCAACGGCTGGACCTTTTCGAGCACCAGCCTGAGCTACTTGAACAGCCTGGCGCAGCCGCAGCGTGCGGAGTTGAACATCATCGGCTCGTGGACGAATCGGTACTCGCCCATTCAATCCGTCGCGAACAGCTCGGTGACGATGGTGCAGCCCGCCTGGGAGGACAACACCTGGGGGTACGACACGGTCCAGAGCCCCTATCGTCAGGGCCCCATCTACGCGGAGAACGACTACACGCTCCTCGACCAGCCCGGCGAATGGTACCAGGACACCGCGGCCGGCTCGCTCTACTACATCCCGCTCGCCGGTCAGGACATGACGAAGGCAGACATCGAGCTGCCACAGTTGCAGGTACTCGTCGCGGTGGGAGGCACGTACGACCAGCCGGCACATGATCTGACGTTCACCGGGCTCACGTTCTCGTATACGAGCTGGCTCGGCCCGAACTCGAGCGACGGATTCGCCGACCAGCAGACGGGCGGGTTCATCGTCGGGCCGAGGTCGCTCTACCCAGCGTTCGAAGCGGCACGGCCGCTCTGGCACCAAATGCCGGCCGCGGTCCAGGTCTCCGCCGCGAAGAACATCTCCTTCGTGCGCGATCGCTTCGTGAATCTCGGGAGCGTAGGCCTCGGGATCGGAAACGACGACAACGCCCATCAGACGGGTGTGGGGCTCGGGGCAAACGGGATCAGCGTCACGGGTTGCCGGTTCTCGCAGATCGCCGGCGGCGGCATCGTGATCGGCGGAGTCCAGGCGAAAGCGCACCATCCGGGAGGCGACGTTCCGGTGTCGGCCTTGACGACTGTCCAGACGGCGATGATCAACCAGAACATGACGATCAAGGACAATCTCGTTCACGACATCGGGATCGATTACCGAGATTTCGCCGGCATCATGTTTACGTACACGCAACACGTCACCGTGTCGCACAACGAGGTATACAACGTCCCCTATTCCGGGATCAACAGCGGGTTCGGGTGGGGCACGAACGACGCCGGCGGAAATAGCGATTACAAGACCCGCTCCACGGGCGATCTGTACAACTACCAGCCCCTCTACACGAATCCGACCGTCGCGATGAACAACACGGTCAGCGCGAACTATCTGCACCTGATGCAGCTCCAGATGAACGACGGGGGGTGCCACTACCACCTTTCGGCCAACCCAGGGACCGTGATCACCGAGAACTACTGCGAGGGCAAGGGCTCGGGGCCGTCCGGGACCATCTGGGGCGAATACGCGGACGAAGGCTCTGCCTACCTGACCATCACGAAGAACGTGTACGCGAATTTTTGCTGCTATGTGACCGCGAACTGGAGCTCATCGAACAACACCGGGCATCTCGCGTACACGAACAACTGGGTCGGCACCAGCAACGCGAACCCCAGTCTCAATGGTCCGGGAAACGTCGTCATGGGCAACGTGAGCTTCAGCGGGATGACTTTTCCTGCGGACGCCCAGGCGATCGTCAATGCCGCAGGTCTCGAACCGGCGTACGTCGATCTGAAGATGAATCCTTGAGTGGAAACGAGAGCGGAAGCTGACCCCGAGCGGGGCGCAAGAATGCCATACCCCCTGTCGGTTGCCGCCCCGCGACGTTGCCTCGCACTCACCCGCCAACTCTGGATACGGATCTGAACTCGAAGATCACGGGGGCAAGCGTGCCGGCCGCGACTTCGACTTCGACTTCGACTTCGACTTCGACTTCGACTTCGACTTCGACCTCGACCCCGCCCTCGACCTCGACCTCGACCTCGACCTCGACCCCGACCCCGACCGTGATCGACCGCGACGCCGAGACTCCTCCGGAGGCCCCCGCCGCAACGGGGCCCTCGCGCACCCGGGCGCCCTCCGTCGCCCCCATTCACTCCGACACCGCTGACCTCTGGCAGACCGGAGGCTGGGTCGTCGCCACTATGGGCGGCGCGAGCCTCGTCGCCGGGGCCGTCTTCGGCTTCCAGGCCATCTCGAAGAAGAGCGACGCCGAGGCGGCGGGCTGCAAGGACAACCGGTGTCCGACCGAAGCGGCCGCCTCCACCCGGAACGACGCGCGCAGCGCGGGGAACCTGGCGACGACCCTCATCGGCTCGGGCGCGGCCCTCGTGGGCGCGGCCGTGGCCGTGTGGATCCTCAAGCCTGGCGCCCCGGCGTCGGTGCAGGTCGAGGCGGGGCCCACGGCCATCACCGTCAGCGGAGCGTGGCGATGAGCTCTCGCGCCTGGCTCGCCTGGGCTTTGGCGCCGGCCTGCCTGGCGGTTGGGTGCAACGCCATCCTCGGGCTCGACAGCAGCAGCAGCGTCGTCGACGACGGCGACGCCTCGATCGTCGTGCCGCGCGATGCAGGCGCCGAGGCCTCGGTCGATGCCGGCGTCGACGCGCCGGGCGAGGCCGCGGCCGAGACGGGCGGGGACGCCGGTGTCGATGCGGAGGCGGACGCCCAGGTCGGCGACGACTCGAGCGTCGACGCGCCGGGCGATGACGCCGCCGAGGGAGGCGACACGGACGCCGGGGATTCCGGGGACGCCGCCGACGCGGCGGATGCCGCAGGTGGCTGAGGACTCTCGCGGCGCGGCGCCGGGACGGCGTTCGCGGTAAGCTCGCGCGCGTGAAACGAAAGCTGTTCGAGGACTGGAACGCGTACATCGACGTCGCCGCGTCGAGCGACCCCGCTCACGACGTCATCTCGTTCGAATCTCGCACCGAGAAGCGCGAGATCCACATCGAGGGGACCCTCGCCCACCAGCCGAAGGGGCTCAGCTCGGTCGCCGTCTCGGCCGGCATCAAGCACGAAGGCGTGCTCGATCTGTCCGTCGTCAAGCTGGGCTCGCCCGGCGTCGCCGCCGGTGTGTTCACCAAGAACCGGTGCCCGAGCTACGCGGTGACGTGGGACAGGGAGAAGCTCGTCGACGGGCGCGCCCAGCTGCTCTGCGTGGTGAGCAAGAACGCGAACGTCTTCACGGTGCGCGGCGAAGAGGACACGCGCACCATGGCCCGCCTGCTCGCCGACGAGCTCGCGGTCCGCGCCGACGACGTCATTCTCTCGTGCACCGGTGTCATCGGGGTCCCGCTGCCCATGGCCAAGATCGAAGCGGGCATCCAGGGGCTCTCGAAGAAGCTCCGTCCGGGTGGCCTCGACGACGTCTCTCGCGCGATCCTGACGACCGACCGCGGCCCCAAGGTGTGCTCCGTCCGGGTGGGCGACGTCGTGGCGTGCGCGATGGCCAAGGGCGCCGGCATGATCGAGCCGAACATGGCCACGATGCTCGTGTACTTCTTCACGAACGCCGACGTCTCGCCCGCGGCGCTGAAGGCCATCCTCGACGGGGCGGTCGACCGCACCTTCAACAGCATCAGCGTCGACTCGGACACGAGCACGAGCGACTCGGTGATCGCATTCTCGACGGGTCAGGTCCTCCTCGATTCCGACGGCGAGGCCGATCTCGTCGACGCCTTCCGGTGCATGTCGATCAAGCTGGCGCGCGACATCGTCGCGCAGTCCGAAGGGGCGACGAAGCTCATCGAGTGCACCGTCCGCGCGGATACGTCCGCGCGGGACGCGAAGATCATGGCCAAGAAGATCGTCAACTCGCCACTCGTGAAGACCGCGGTGCACGGCGGCGATCCGAACTGGGGCCGCATCGTGATGGCGATCGGCAAGCCGGACGGCGACGCGCCGGCGCCGCCGATCGCCCGGACGGAGGTGACCATCGAGATGATGGGCCAGGTCCTCTTCCGCCGCTCGGAGCCGGTGGCGACGGACCTGGAGGCGCTCTCGCGGAGCATCAAGGCGTCGTCGCGCGTGTCGATCGACGTGACCGTCGGTCAGGGGCGGTACGCCGCGAAGGTCTGGGGGTGCGACCTGAGCAACCGCTACGTGGAGATCAACGCCGAGTACATGACGTGAGCCCCGTCCGGCATCTCGGCTCCCGCCGTCGGCGCCCCCGCTGCCGCTCCCCGATCCGCTCCCGGAGCCACGGCTCGACCCGCTGCCGCTCGACGACCCGCCGTCGGTGCTGCCGCTGCTCGACCCGCTGCCCGCGGCGCCCCCGCTACAACGTCGCGCCGAGCGCCTCGCGCGCCGCGGCGATCGTCGCGTCGATGTCCGCCTCGGTGTGCGCCGCGCTGACGAAGGCCGCCTCGAACTGCGCCGGCGGCCAGTACACCCCCCGCTCGATCATCCCGCCGTGCCACTTCCCGAACGCCGCCGTGTCGCACAGCTTCGCGTCCGCCCAGGAGCGCACCGGGCCACGCGTGAAGAACAGCGTGATCATCGAGCCGACGCGCTGCACGCACGCACTCACGCCCCGGTCCGCCACCGCCCGCGCGAGGCCCTCCTCCAGCCGGCCCGTCAACGCCTCGAGGTGAGCGTAGAGGGCGCCGTCGAGCCGCTCGAGCGTCGCGAGCCCCGCGCTGACCGCCACCGGGTTCCCGCTCAGGGTGCCGGCCTGGTACACGGGCCCGAGCGGCGCCACCTTCTCCATGATGGCTCGCCTGCCGCCGTACGCGGCGAGCGGCATCCCCCCGCCGACGATCTTGCCGAGGCACGTCATGTCCGGACGCAGCCCGGCGCGCTCCTGCATGCCTCCGCGCGCGACACGGCACCCGGTCATCACCTCGTCGAAGAGCGACACCGCCCCGTGGTCGGCGCAAAGGCCGACGAGCGTCTCCAGGAACCCCGGCGCGGGCGGCACGACGCCCATGTTGCCCACCACCGGCTCGACGATGACCGCCGCGATGTCCTTGCCCCGGGCCGCGAAGAGCGCCCTGAGCCCCGCGGCGTCGTTGAAGGGAAGCGTCAGGGTGCTCGCGGCCGAGGCAGCCGGGACGCCGGCCGAGTCGGGCACGCCGAAGGTGGCCGCCCCGCTCCCCGCCTTCACGAGCAGGTAGTCCGCGTGACCGTGGTAGCAGCCCTCGAACTTCACGATGAAGTCGCGCCCCGTGAAGCCGCGCGCGACGCGCAGGGCGCTCATGGTCGCCTCGGTCCCGCTCGAGACGGCGCGCACCATCTCGAGCGACGGGTACAGCTCGCACAGCTTCTCGGCGAAGCGCACCTCGAGCTCGGTGGGCGCGCCGTAGCTGGTGCCGCGCGAGGCCGCCTCGGTCACCGCCGCGACGACGGCGGGCAAAGCGTGCCCGAGGATCATGGGGCCCCACGAGCCGACGTAGTCGAGGTACGGGCGGCCGTCGGCCGCGTAGAGGTGGGCGCCCGCCGCGCGCGACACGAAGATCGGGGCGCCGCCGACCGCGCGGAAGGCCCGGACGGGGCTGTTCACGCCACCCGGGATGACCCGGCAGGCTCGGTCGAAGAGGGTGCGAGAAGGGTCGGACATACGCTCGAGGGCTTTCTGCCACGCCGGGCCGCTCGCGGTCGAGCCCCCCGCGTCAGCGGTCGGCCATGACCAGGGCGATGGCGAAGAAGGCGACGACGACGGCGAGAAGGACGATGGCGGCGACCAGCGCGTGCGAGCGCAACGGCGAGGAGACCGGGAGGCTGAAGCGCTCGCTCGGAGGAGCGAGGCTAGGATGCTGCGACTCCCGGGGCGCGGGCGCGGGTCTGCTGGCCATGTTGCGCGTGGCGGTCATGCGGAGCGTCCCCGCCAGCCCGCGCAGGCTCCGGGGGGACAGCGCGGCCGACGGGCGCCGGGTCTCGATGGCGGGCCGGAGCGAGCCGTCGGGTGATGGTTCCTCCATGCGCTGGGTGACGGGCGGCGGCTCGGACCCGGGGGGCTCTGCGCGCGGCGGGGCCCCGGAGTCGGCGTCGACGGCCATCGCGTGCTTGAGCATCCCCCACAGCTCGCCGGCGTCTCCGGGGCGCTCGCGCGGCCTCTGCGACACGGCGCGAGCGAGGACCCTCTCGACCTCGTCGCCCACCGGGATCCCCAGCGCCCGCGGCGTGGGCGGGTGCGCCTCGTCGAGCGCCTTGGCCGCGAACTCGCCGAGGTGCTCCCCTTCCCTCACCGACCGGTCGCTCACCGTCTCGAGCAGGACGAGCGCGAGCGCGTACACGTCCGTCCACGGCCCGATGGCGCCGACGTTGTGGTCGAACTGCTCCGGGGCGGCATACGCGGGGGCGAACATGCGAATGTTGCCGATGGTGCGCGCGGTCGGCGCCATGTCGATCGCCGAGTCGGCCAGGATCTTGGCCACGCCGAAGTCGAGGACCTTCAGCTTGGTCCCCGCCGGCGTCTCCGCGAGAAACAGATTGCCCGGGTTGAGGTCGCGATGAACGACGCCCTGGGCATGCGCGTACGCGAGCGCGTCCACCGCGGAGTCGAGCAGCTGGACCGCCTCGCGCAGCGGGCGCCCGCGCAAACTGCGCGCCCGCCTCTCCGCGAGTTCGTCGGCCAGCGAGCGCCCCTCGAGCCACTCGAGGACGGTGTACGGTACGAGGGCGCTGGTCACGGGCGAGATCGTCGTCCCGCTGGCGATGCTGCGGGCGATGTGCAGGTTGCCCTGCGACAGCTTGTAGTGGAGGCGGCTCTCGTCGCGGAAGCGGTTGACGAACGAATCGACCAGGGCCGACCCGAGCGCCATGGGGAGCTTGAGGCACTTGATGGCGATGGGCTCGCTCAGGCCGATGTGCGTGCCCTTGTAGACGATGCTGAAGCCCCCCTCGCCGACGTGGGCGTCGACGCGGAACTGGCCGTCGAGCACCTGGCCGACCAGGCCGAACGGATCCACGGCTAGGGCCCGCCGTAGAAGACGAGCCGCGCGCTGGCCATCAGGCCGTGACGCTCGAACGGTTGCGACCAGACGGCGTCGTACTCCAGGCTCGGGCCGGCGCCTAAGTGTCCGCCGATGAACCGGCCGAAGGACCACTCGTAGAACGCCCCCGCCGCGACGAACGACTGGGTGCCCTCGGCCTCCGGGACCCCCGGGCGGGTCGACGTGAGGCTGGCGCCGCCGATGCCGAACTGCGCGAGCAAGCCGAGGCCCTCGAGGCGCGGGTAGAGCCGCACCAGCGGGAACACCTCGAGCCGGAGGCCCCCCGCGCTCCCGTTGGAGCGCCAGTCGCCGTTCTTGAAGATGGCGTGCGTGAACGTGAAGCCGAAGCTCAGGTAGTCGGTGAGGGCGCCCATCGCGACGACGGTCTCGCTGGTGCCCGGCATCCAGCCGCTCGAGGAGTAGTAGCTCGGGTCGCCGATCTCGACGGCGTTGTTCGGGTACCCGCTGGCGGCGCCGAGGCCGGCGCCGAGCGACAGCCCCAGGACGATGCCGCTGCGCAGCCGGGCCGGCGCGTCGAGATCCGCGGGCGGCGGTGGGGCGTCGACCGCAACGGCGGTGGCGGCGGCGGGGGCGGCCACGACCAGCGGGAGCATGGCCCAAGGCCATAGCACAGTGCGCGTCGCGCGCGTGGGCGGCCTCTGGTAGAAAGTCCGGCCATGGGCCCCTTCACCGACAAGCCGCTCGCCGAGTCCGATCCCCAGATCGCACGCCTCATCGCGGGCGAGAATCGCCTCGAGCACGACAAGATCCGCCTCATCGCGAGCGAGAACTACGCGTCGCGAGCGGTGATGGAGGCCACCGGCTCGGTCCTGGCGAACAAGTACTCCGAGGGGTACGCGCACAAGCGGTACTACGAGGGGCAGCAGGTCATCGACGAGGTGGAGGAGCTGGCCATCTCGCGGCTGAAGGCGCTCTTCGGCGCCGAGCACGTCAACGTGCAGCCGTACTCGGGGAGCCCGGCCAACCTCGCCGTCTACTTCGCGTTCTGCGCTCCGGGCGACACCATCATGGGCCTCGCCCTGCCGGCCGGCGGTCACCTGACGCACGGCCACTCCGTCTCGATCACGGGGAAGTACTTCAAGAGCGTGCAGTACGGCGTGCGGAAGACCGACCACCGCATCGACCTGGACGAGGTGCGCGACCTGGCGCGCCAGCACAGGCCGAAGCTCCTCTGGTGCGGGACGACGGCGTACCCGCGCACGCTGGACTTCCCGGCGTTCCGCGCCATCGCCGACGAGGTAGGGGCTCTCCTCGTGGCGGACATGGCCCACATCGCCGGGCTCGTGTGCGGCGGGGCGCACCCCTCGCCCGTCGGGATCGCCGACGTGGTGACGTCGACGACGCACAAGACGTTCCGCGGGCCGCGCGGGGGGATGATCTTCTGCAAGGCCGCGCACGCGTCGGCGATCGACAAGGCGGTGTTCCCCGGGCTTCAGGGCGGGCCGCACAACCATGTGACGGCGGGCATCGCTGTCGCCGCCTGCGAGGCGGCGCGCCCCGAGTTCAAGGCGTACGCGCGCGGCGTCGTCGAGAACGCGAAGGCACTGGCGAGCGCGCTGGCGGAGCGTGGCTTCGGCGTCGTCACGGGAGGGACGGACAACCACCTGATGCTCGTCGACGTGACGAGCCGCGGGCTCACGGGCAAGCAGCTCGCGCAGGCGCTCGACAAGGCCGGCCTGGTGCTCAACTACAACAGCGTCCCGTTCGACCCGCGCAAGCCGTTCGACCCGTCGGGGGTCCGCATCGGGACGCCGGCGGTGACGTCGCGCGGCATGGGGACCGACGTCATGCTCCGCATCGCCGAATGGATGGACCGCGTGGCGAAGGACGCGGGCAGCGAGGACAACCTCGCCAAGGTGGCTCGCGAGGTGAAAGAGGTCTGCGCGAAGTATCCGGCGCCGGGCCTCCGAGTGGAGTGAGGTACGTGGACCCCGGCATTCATGCCGGGGTCGGCTAGCGCTTCGCGCCCGTGTACTTCCCGCGCTCCTGCGGGTGCTCGTTCTCGTAGGCCTGCACGCTCTCGCGCGTGATCTCCACCTCGACCTCGCCGTCGCGCACGATCTTCGCCTGACAGCCGAGGCGCGAGCCGGCGCGCACGTCGAACGCCTTGTCGAGGATGTCCGCCTCGTCGTCCTCCTGCTCGCTCAGCAGGTCGGCGCCGCGAAGCACGTAGACGTGGCATGTCGAGCACGCGCACACGCCGCCGCAGGCGCTCCCCTCGGGGATGTGAGCCTTGACGGCCGCGTCGAGGATGGACGTGCCGACGGGCACCTCTGCCTCGCCGAAGTCCTTGAAACGGACGACCGCCATGGTCAGCAGCGCGCGCGCTCAGCGCGCGTGCGCCTCCTCCACACCCTTCGCGTGCTCGACGCTCTTCTCGACCCTGTCGAGGCTCTTGCCCTCGATCGCGCGGGCGATGGCGCGGTTCATCCGGCGAGCGGCGAACGCCTTCGTCGCGTCGTCGAGCGCGTCGATGCGCGCGCGGATCCGTGACGGCTCGTCTCCGCGCGAGGCCTCGTCGAGCGCGTCACAGGCCGCCTCGATGCGGGCGCGCTCGCCGGCCTCGAGGAGGTCACCGTCGGCCTGCAAGCCCTTGCGTGCAGCCGCCACGATGCGACTTGCGTCGACCCGCCCCTCGGCGAGGCGGCGCACCGCGAGGTCCTCCTCCCCGTGGTCGAGCGCGTCGAGCAGCATCTTCTCCACGGTCGCGTCGTCGAGGCCGTAGCTCGGCTTCACTGTCACTGTCTGCTCGATGGCCGTCGTGAGCTCCTTGGCGTGGACGCTCAGCAGGCCGTCCGCGTCCACGTGGAGGGCGACCTCGAGGCGCGCCATTCCGGCGGGCATCGGGGGGATCCCCTTGAGCGTGAAGCGCGCCAGGCTGCGGTTGTCGGCGACCATCTCGCGCTCGCCCTGCACGACGTGGATCTCGAACCCCGTCTGTTTGTCCTCCTGCGTCGTGTACGTGGCCCGCGCGACGCACGGCGTCGTCGAGTTGCGCGGCAGGACCTTGTCCACGACGCCGCCGCCGACCTCGATCCCCAGCGAGAGCGGGATCACGTCCAGCAGGAGCACGTCGTCGGTGCGGCCCTGGCCCGCGAGCAGATCCGCCTGCACCGCGGCGCCCAGCGCGACGACCTGGTCGGGGTCGATGTCCGCCAGCGGCTCCTTGCCGAACAGCTCGGCCACGTACCTGCGCACGGCCGGCACCCGCGTCGCCCCGCCGACCAGGATGACGCCGTCGATGTCCGCCGGCTTGTGGCCGGCGTCCTTGAGCGCGCGACGGCAAGCCAGGCCCGTGCGCTCGAGGAGCGGGCGGATGAGCTCCTCGAACCGGGCACGCGTGATCTTGACGCGCTTCTGGCCGGGGACCTCGGCCTCGACCTCGTCCAGCGTCGTCAGCGCGTGCTTCGCCCGCCGGGCCTCGTCGAGCACCAGGCGGATCAGCTGCGGCGTCTGCCGCTGCTCGTCGAAGCCAAGCGCGGCCAGTAGCTCGCGCGCGAGCGCGCGATCCATGTCGTCGCCGCCGAGCTGGCTGTCGCCGCCGGTGGAGCGGACCTGGAAGACCCCGTCGTCGAGCAAGAGAATGGTCACGTCGAACGTTCCCCCGCCGAGGTCGTAGACGGCGAAGGTCCCGTTCGTTCTCTTCTCGAGGCCGTACGCCAGAGCGGCGGCGGTCGGCTCGTTCAGCAGCCGGAGCACCTCGAGGCCGGCGAGCCTCGCCGCGTCCTTGGTCGCCTGCCGCTGCGCGTCGTCGAAGTACGCGGGCACCGTGACGACGGCGCCGCCGACGTTGCGTAGCGCGTCCTCTGCCTGGGCCTTGAGGGCGCGCAGGATCTCGGCGCTGACCTCCACCGGCGTGACGACCCGCGAGCCGGCGACCTTGAACCGGACGGTGTTCGCCTCGCCCGCCGCCGGCTCCGCGAACTCGTACGGCCCCAGGCGGCGCGTCTCCGGGTCGTCCGACCCGCGCCCCATGAACCGCTTGGCGCTCACGATCGTGTCGCGTGGGTGCTCGGCTGCGAGCCTGACCGCCCGGCGGCCGACGACGACGTCGCCGTTCGGCAGGTACGCCACCACGCTGGGGACGAGCGTCTCGAGGTCGCAGTCGGCGACCGCGACCGGCCGCTCGTTCTTGACGTACGCGACGAGAGAGTTCGTCGTCCCCAGATCGATGCCGATGGGATGCGGGGGAGCCTTGGGGTCGAAGATCTCGAACAACGCCATGATTTGCAGTCGCGGTTTCTGGCGCGTCGCTCACGCCGCCAGCTCGTCCTCGATGGCGCTCACCTCGTCGAGCAGCCGGCGGTAGAATCTGAGCTCGCCCACCTTGCCGGCGAGGCCGGCGAGGTCCGCGGGCGACGCGGCCTCGCCCCGGGCGAACCCCTCCGACAGGGCACGCTCCACCTCGCGCGAGCGGGCCTCGGCCTGCGCGGCCATGCGGTGGACCGCCGCGGCGTCGCGCGCCTGCCTCGCCTCCGAGAGCGCCTCGCGCTGCTCGAGCATCTCCATGAGAAACTCCGGCGCCGACTTCGGCTCGTGCCCCTCGCCCATCGCGACGCCGCGCAGCGCCAGGAGCGACTCGGCCCGCCTGATGGGGTCGCGCACGACGCCCCAAGCCTCGTTCACCTCGACCGCCTTGAGGAGCGCGCTGCGACGTTCGCTGGCGCTCGCGCCCAGGTACCGGTCCGGGTGAAGGGCGCGCGAGAGCTCGCGGTGCGTCTTCTCGACGGCCGCCAGGTCGACGTCGAAGCTCGGCGAGATTCCCAGGGTGGCGAAGGGGTCCATGCGGATGGCTCTTTCACACCCCGAACGAGCTGCCGCAGCCGCAGCCGGTCTTCTCGTTGGGGTTGGCGAACTTGAACCCGTGACGCATCAGGGTCTGCTCCCACTCGAGCACCGTACCGTCGAGGTACAGCAGGCTCTTGGGGTCCACCACGACGCGGACCTTCGCCCCGTCGCTCGCGACGTAGTCGAGGACGCGGTCGCGGGCGTGGGGAGGCGCGTCGTGGAACTCGATGACGTAGGTGAAGCCGGAGCAGCCGCCGCCGCGGATCCCCAGGCGCAGGCTCGCCTCCGGCGTCCCGCGCTTCTTCATCTGGCGCGCGATGGCGTCGACCGCGGCTGGCGACACCGAGAGGCTCGGCGCCTTCGCCTGCGGCTTGTCCCCCTGGGTCTGGCTCGACGTCTCCATGGTTCTTACGTGCCGCCGCCTGCAGCAGCGCGCCGCTCCGCCTGCTTCTTCCGGTAGTCGGCGATGGCGCTCTTGATGGCGTCCTCGGCGAGGACCGAGCAGTGGATCTTCACGGGCGGGAGGTTCAGCTCCTCCACGATCTGCGAGTTCTTGATCGCCTCGGCCTCGTCGACCGTCTTGCCCTTGATCCACTCGGTGGCGAGCGAGGAGCTCGCAATGGCCGAGCCGCAGCCGAACGTCTTGAACT
>PLYU01000357.1 GCA_003153495.1 Myxococcales bacterium | reverse complement strand
AAGGCGCTCGTCGAGGCGTTCGACGGGCGCCGGTTCCTCGACCTGCGCCTGCGCGAGAACGCGACGTGGTCGGGCCGGGCGCACAAGCCGGTGCCGCTCTGGCTGATGACGAGCGAGGCCACCGACGCGGCCATCCGCGCGGCGCTCGCGCGCGCCGGCGCCCCCGCTCACGTGGCGACGTTCGAGCAGGACCTCGGCCTGCGGCTTACGCGCGACGGCCACCTCTTCCGCGGCGAAGACGCGCAGCCGAGCACCTACGCCCCGGGCCACGGCGACCTTCCCGACGCGCTCGCGCGCTCCGGGCTCCTGTCGGCGTTCGTCGCGCGCGGCGGCAAGCACGTGTGGATCGCGAACCTCGACAACCTCGGGGCCACCGTCGACCCCGCGCTGCTCGGTCACTTCATCGAGCGCGGGCGGGACGTGATGGTGGAGGTCGCGCCGAAGGAGGCAGGGGACCGCGGGGGGATCCCCGTCTGGGCGGACGCGCTCGACCAGGAAGGCCGCGCCGTGCGGCGCCTTCAGGTCCTCGAGGAGTTCCGGCTGCCGGCGGGGTTCGACGCGAGCGCCGTGCGGGTCTTCAACACCAACACGTTCCTGGTCGGCGCGGCGGCCCTGCTGGGCGCGCACGTCCGCTACAGCTGGCTCGAGGTCGAGAAGAAGGTGGGCGAGGGGGTAGCCGTGCAGTTCGAGCGCCTCCTGCAGGAGCTCACCGCCGCGCTCCCGGCGGCGTACGTGCGCGTGCCGCGCAGCGGGACGGAGTCGCGGTTCCTTCCGGTGAAGGACTTCGACGAGCTGGCCAGGCGGCAGGGCGAGATACGCGCAGTCGCCGCGGCGCGCGGGATGACCTAGTACCGCGATAGCGTCACCCCTGCCGCATCGTCCTCTTCATCGCCATGGTGACGACCCGCTGGTAAGCCGCCGGCATCACCCGCTGCAGAATGTCGAGGGTGCGCGCGTCGTTCCCCACGAGCACCCGGCGTGCGTTGCGCTCGACCCCTCGCAGGATGATCTCCGCGGCCTCCTCGGCGGTCACCTTGAATGCCTTCTCGAACCTGGTGCGCGCCTTCGCCAGGTCGCGTACGCCGAGGTCCTTGAGGCTCTCGCTCATGCGCCCGCTGCGCGCGATGTTGGTCTTGATGCCGCCCGGGTGGACGCACGTCGCGCTGACCGGAGCGCCGGTGATCTCGAGCTCCTCGCGCAGGGCCTCGGTGAACCCGCGGACGGCGAACTTGGTCGAGTTGTACGTCGCCTGTCCGGGGACGCTGAGGAGGCCGAAGAGGCTCGACATGTTGACGACGTGGCCCTCGCCCGACGCCCGCAGGTGCGGCAGGAAGGCCTTCGTGCCGTAGACCACGCCCCAGAAGTTGATGCCGACGATCCACTCGAAATCGGCGTAGTCCAGGCCCTCGATGGTCGAGCTGTGCGCGACGCCGGCGTTGTTGAAGACGAGGTTGCACTTGCCGTGGTCGGCCACGACCTCGTCGGCCCACGCGTAGACCTGCTCGCGCCTGGCCACGTCGACCCTCTTCGAGGTGACCTTGACGCCCCTGGGAGCCACGAGCCCCACGGTCTCCGCGAGGCCGATCTCGTTCACGTCGCTGAGGGCGAGGTGGCAGCCGCGCCCGGCTAGCGAGAGGGCGAGCGTGCGGCCCATGCCCGAGCCAGCGCCGGTGATCGCTGCGACCTTGCCGTGGAAGGATTTCATGGTACCGAGCCGTACCACATCCGCGCGAGAACGCTACGGCCGGTGCGGCGGGCCCTACACTCGTGTCGAAGGTCGTCGTCGCGCGGGCGTAAGCTGCCGTCCACCATGTCGATCCGTACCGAGAAGAGCGGGAGCGTCTCCACCCTGATCCTTTCGCGGCCGGAGGTCAGGAACGCCGTCGACGGCCCCACCGCGCAGGCCCTCGCCGCGGCCGTGCGCGCCTTCGAGCGGGACGACGACGCTCGCGTCGCCGTGCTCTGGGGAGACGGGGGGACGTTCTGCGCGGGCGCGGACCTGAAGTCGCTCGCGGACGGTCGCGGCAACCGGATCGACGCCGAGGGAGACGCGCCGATGGGGCCCTCGCGCATCGTCGTGAGCAAGCCGGTGATTGCGGCGATCTCGGGGTACGCGGTCGCGGGCGGCCTCGAGCTGGCGCTGTGGTGCGACCTGCGCGTCGCCGAGGAGGACGCCGTGCTCGGGGTGTTCTGCCGGCGCTGGGGCGTGCCGCTCATCGATGGAGGAACGGTGCGCCTGCCGCGCGTCGTGGGCCTCTCCCGCGCGCTCGATCTGATCCTGACGGGGCGTCCGGTCGGGGCGAGCGAGGCGCTCGCCATGGGCCTCGTCAACCGCGTGGTGGCCCGCGGCGCGGCGCGGCGCGAGGCCGAGGAGCTCGCGCGGGGCATCGCCGCCTTCCCGCAGACGTGCCTGCTCGGCGACCGGCAGAGCGCCTACGACTCGATGGGCGCGTCGCTCGACGCCGCGATGAGGCGCGAGTTCGCCCTGGGGCTCCGGACGCTGGCCAGCGGCGAGGGGCTGGAGGGAGCGAGGCGGTTCGCCGCGGGGGCGGGCCGCGGCGGACGGGTGGAGTGACTCCCATGCTCCCCGCGGCTCTCACGGCTTCTTGAACATGCGCCCGAGGACCCCCGACTTTCCGGGGTCTGCGTCGTCGAGCGACACCTTCGGCATGTTCATCTCGGTCGGCCTCGGGCGCGCCGCGTCGCCGCCGCGCATGCCGTAGAGGCGCAGCTCGCGCAGCGCGTCGATGTTGTGCGGGTTCAAGTCGACGGCGCGCTTGAAGTCCAGAGCCGCCGAGTTGCTCCTGCCTATGCGCTTATAGAGAGAGCCCCGCCAGAAGTACGCCTTCGCGCACCGCTCGCCGAGCGCGATGGCGCGATCCAGCATCTGGATGCACTCGTTGGTCTTGTCGGGGGAGCGATTCTCCGGCTTCTGCGCGAGCAGCCACGCGAGGAGCGCCTGGTAGTCCGCCTTCTCGGGATCGTGGTCGACCGCTTCGCGGCAGAGCTCCTCGGCCTTCTCGTACTCCTGCCGCAGGAAGCAGGCCTCTGCCTTGTGAAAGCTGGTGACCGCCTCCGGGGTGCTCTCGAGCCCCTCGACGCGCGGGCGCGAGGCGGGGCCCGCCGTGAGGGCGCTCCGGTAGTGGGCGCGCTTCTCGTCGCTGCCGAGCGTCTTGCTCGCCTCGACCATGCGCGCGAAGACGCGCGCGCACGGGTCGCGCACGTCGGCGAGCGCCAGCGGCACGGTGTCCGGGTGCCACCGCTTCGCCAGCGAGAAGAACGCAGCCTCGACCTCGTCGCCCGTCGCAGTGGCCGCGAGGCCGAGCAGCGAGAAGTCGTCGGTGTGCTCGAGGCTCGCGGCGCGCTCGACGATCTCGCGCCGGCGCTCGGCGAGCTGCTGCGCAAGCTCCGCGGAGGGCTCGGGCGGGCTGGGGCTCGCAGGCGCACGCGATTGGCGAGGTCGTGACGGGGGCCGCGACGCGGCCGGTCGCACGCTGCCGGGGTGCTCGCTGGGAGGCCGTGCGCTGGGAGGCCGTGCGGCGGGGGGACGCATGCTGACGGGGCGCGGGCTCGGCGGCGCCGGGGTCGCTGCCTTGGGGGACGACCTGGCGCGGATCACCTCGATCTGGCCCGTCACCACCAGCAGGTAGATCAGCAGCTGCGCCTCCGCCGGTGGCAGGCCGCATGCGCCCGTGAGCTCCGCCGCGTTCATCGGACGCACGCGCAGCATCTGCGCCGCCGCTCGCTCCTCCGGGCCGAGCCCGAGCCGCGCCAGGTCCGCGGCGCTCGTGAACCTGAGGTGAGACGTGCCCAGCCGCTCGAGCGCCAGCGCCACGTGGCTGGTCGGGCGGTTCTCGCGCAGCATCGGCAGGAGCATCGGCTGCGCGTCGAAGCCGCGAGTCGCGTCCGGCCCCCAGCCGCGCAGCCCGTCGAATCCCTCGTAGAAGGCGAACGACGTCTCGCCAGGCATCGCGGCGATCTGGCGCAGCTTGCGCGACAGCTGCTCGCGCACGCCGGCCTCGAGCTTCAGGACGTTGACGGTCCCGGCCAGAAGGAGCCGGTGTCCGTGCAGCGCGGTCCCGGCCGCCTTGGCGCGCGCCAGGTCGGTCAGCGACTGGGTGTGCTGCTCGTCGGTGAGGTAGCCCAGCTCGAGGAGGACTCCACCGAGGTACGGACCCGGCTCGCTGGTCTTCACCTTGGCCGGGTTGCCGTCGACGAGAAAGATAGACGCCGTCTCTCCGGCGGACGACGTGAGCTCGACGGTGCCCTTCAGGGCCTTGTCGGACGCGTAGAGGAGGAGGTGCACGAGCGGGGTCGCCTCGAGCGTCCCGGTCGCGGTGGGCTCGGGCTTGGGCGGGACGAACGCGCCCATGCTCCCGCTGGAGCCGCGCTCCCGTGTGCGCGGCCACTTCGCTCCCGACGCCCGTGCCCTCCCCATGGCATGCCGAGTGTAGCAGAGTCGGGTGCGGAAGAGGCCGGCATGGCTCGGCGTGCCCGAGTACTGGCTGGTCGACCCCGTGGCCCGCACCGTCGAGCGCCTGATGCTACGGGAAGACGCGTTCGTCATCGCGTCGTCGCTCGCGGACGACGAGGTGCTACGGGCGGAGACGTTCGAGGGGCTGGAGGTTCCGCTCGGGAGGCTGTGGGGCGGTAGGTAGCGTGAGCGCGGGCGCGGGCGCGGGCGCGGGC
>PLYU01000160.1 GCA_003153495.1 Myxococcales bacterium | reverse complement strand
CACAGTCTCGGCCGCCGAGGCGACCGAGCGCCTGGGAGGGCCGGCCGCGCGCGTCGCCGAGGGGCCGGCCGCCCCGCTGCTCGTCGAGTGCGGGCTCGCAGCGCCCGAGCTCGAGCAGGTGCGCGAGGCGCCCGGGCGCACGCTGCGCGGCGTGCTCGGAGCCGCCCCGGGGGCAGACCTCGCGGCCGTCGTCTTCGCGCTCGTGCAGCTCGGGGTCCTCGAGATGCTGCCCGCGATCGACGGCGCCGCGGCTCGAGAGGAGGCGTCCGCCGACGGGCTTGCCATCGACGCGGACGCGACCCGCGAGCGCGTGCGCGCGCGCCTGCAGCTCGTGGAGGACGGGGACTACTTCGCCGTCCTCGGCGTCGCCCACGCGGCGACGGGCTACGAGATACGTCGCGCCTTTCTCGATTTGCGTCGCGCGTTCGACCCCTCGCGCCTCCTTACGCCTGAGGTGGCCGACCTGGCGGACGCGGCGCGCAAGATCGTCGGGGTGCTCGAGGAAGCCTACGAGATCCTGAAAGACGAGGCGCGGCGGGACCGCTATCGAAGGGCGATCGAGGCGGTTCCGGAAGCGTAAGGGCTCTCTCGGCATCGGGGCGTCGGGGCCTGGCTCCCCGGTGGCACGCCCGATGCTTAGAACCCACATCATGCACGCTCGCTCACACCTGCGGCGCTTCTGCCAAGGTAGAGGCGTCGGGCACGTTGCCCTGACCATCCTCGCGCCGGCCGCAGTCGCGCTCGGTTGCTCGGCGGCGGGACCAGGCTCGACCGAGCAGACGTTCGTGGTGCAGCCGCAGGACGTCGTGAGCCACGCCGGCTTCAACTTCGGAGTCCGGTGCCAGAACGATTTCGAGAACGGCTGGATCCCGCACATCGAGACGTACTCGATGTGCGACTCGTTCACCTCGACCATGCGCCAGTCGGGCACGCAGTCCTTCTATTACGACCTGAAGGACGGCCCCGACTACACCGCAGGCGCCGGATTCACCGCCGGATCGGTCGAAGAGACGGACGCGCGCAGCGGGGGGGTGGACAGCGTCCGGCTCTTCCTCGTCGACACGCACGCCAACGCCGCGACCGCCGAGGACGCGCAGCTCGGTATGTGGGCGCAGCACGAGTACGTTCATTCCTCGGCCCTGCGCCTCGGCAGCTACGCGTGGATACTCGCGGTCTACGGGTGCGACGCCTTCAAGACGTCGGACGGGCATCTCTGGAACCGCTGGATCGGCGCGTTCGCCGGAGGCCTCAAGGTCGGGCTGGGCGCGCACGGCATCGTCTACGACGATGGCCCGCAGAAGGGCGGCGAGTTCGCCAGCCGCCTCGAGAACGGCGAGCCGGTCGCTCGCTCGTGGAACGAGGCCGTCTGGTACGCGAACAACAACAACACCCCGACCAGCGCGACCTCGGGCGCCGACGCGAAGGACTGCTGGAGTCGGATGGGGATGAGCCTCTCCGGCGTGGCGGCCGCGCCGGCGCTGCGCGACGGAGACATCGGTTACCTCTGCTGGTCGGAATGGAACAGCTGATGCGTACCGCCAGACAGAGGCGCGCACTGTGGCGGGCATGCCTTCCGGCCGCGCTCGCGACCATCGCATTCGCGGGCGCAGCCGCGGCGGACGAGCTCCCCGGGACCACGGCGTGGGCTCGTTCGTCGCAGGCGCGCGGGCTCGCCGGCTCTTCGCTGCCGCTGCTCATCCGTAGCTCACCGACCGACGCGGTGACCGTGAGCCGCAGGCTCGTCGCTACCGTGTGCTCGGCAGGGTGTGCGAGCGCGCCTACGACAGCGGCCACGCCTCAGGGCGCCGTCCGCGTGTCGAGCGAGCACTGGACGCTCGAGGTCGATGCCGACGGCACCTCTGCCCGCTACGTCGACAGCGCCGTGGAGGCGCGCGCTCGTTCGATGGGACGCGACCCGGCGCAGCGGATGCCGGCAGACGCACTGGAGCGAGCGGGGCGCAGCGTCATCGCGTCGACTCTCGGCTCGGTCGTGACGGCTGGGTCCGGCGAGGAGATCGTCCCGATCGCCACGTACTACCGGAGCGAAGGGGGGCACGACTTCAAGACCGGGCAGGACACGACCGTCGTCGTCGCCAACCGCATCGTGTTCGGACGGACGATCGGCGGCGTCCCCGTGGTCGGGGGAGGGTCGACGATCGTGCTTACGTTCGCCAACGACGGGTCGGTCGAATCATTTCGCTACGACTGGCCGACGTACCGGGCGACGGCGAGCCTTCGGGCCGTGGTGGGCGCCGGGGAGGTCCTCCGTCGGGTGCAGCGCGTCATCGGCGCACGGACCGGGGTGAGCGCGCTCGCCGTGTCCGTCGCGGTTCCGACCCCGTCGCACGCGCAGCCGGTCGCGCCGGTCGGCGGGGTCTCTCTCGAGAGCCTCGAGTGCGGGTACTACGATCCGGTGAGCGTCCGGAGGGACGCCAGCGCCGCGGTGCAGGCGGGGTGTGTCTACCGTGCCGTCGCCCGCGTCGACGGCGCCACGCGCTCCGGGCTGGCGGGCGCGGTCCCCGTGGCGGCGCAGGTCGAGCCGGACGCCGCGTGGCCCGAGGCCCGCATCCTTCGAGGCGAGAGCCAGATCCGGTGACCCTCGTCTATACTCGCGGTGATGGACCTGCATCGGCGGCGCAGGCTCGCGAGCGCGGCGCTCTGCGCGGGAGGGGTGCTCGCCTGCGGTAGCCGCGACGACGCTGCCGCTCCCACCGCCTCCACGGCGAGCGCGATCCAGGCCGGGACGGCCGACACGGCCCACCAGTTCGCAGTGGGCGTCGCGCAGACGGGCGCGGCCGGGCTCTCGGTCTGCTCCGGCGTGCTGCTCGCCCCCAACCTCGTCGCCACCGCGCGCCACTGCGTGACGACGCTCGGGTCTCTCAAGTTCGAGTGCGCGACCACTACCTTCGGGCCGCCGCTCCCGCCGGCGCAGCTCTACGTCACCACCGACGGCCGGATGACCGCGAACAGCTCCTTCACCACCGTCTCGAAGGTGGTGGTCCCCTCGGGCGCCGGCCAGGACAAGATCTGCGGCAACGACATCGCCCTGCTCGTCCTGACGCACGGCATCCAGCTCTCGCAGTACGTCGAGCCGACCATCGACCGGCCGATGACCGACCCCGCGCTGTCGACGAGCGTCGCGGCGATCGGCTACGGCATCGACACCCCCACCGACGAGGCGGGCACCTCGGCGGGCGTGCGGCGCATCAAGGAGAACGTCGGGCTCTTCTGCGTCCCGGGAGCGACGAGGGTGCCCGACTGCTTCAGCAACCCTCTCTGGGCGAAGGCCATCACCTCTTCCGAGTTCGTCTCGGGCGACGCGAGCACGTGCGAAGGGGACTCGGGCTCCGGCGCGTTCGACCAGGCGAGCTTCAGCGCCGGCAAGTGGGTGAGCTTCGGCGTGCTGTCGCGGGGGGCGGTGAGCCCGGACGGCCGGACGTGCGTGCAGCCGATCTACGAGCGATTCGACGCGTGGGCGCAGCTGCTCGCGGACACCGCGAAGCAGGCGGCCGCCGCGGGCGGCTATGCCGTGCCCGCGTGGGCGAGCGCGTCCCCGCCGCCCTCCGACGCGGGGAGCTCGACGCCTGGGGCGGACTCCGGCGCCGGCGGCTCGCTGCCGG
>PLYU01000333.1 GCA_003153495.1 Myxococcales bacterium | reverse complement strand
GGGCCGAGCGGCTCGGGCAAGTCCACACTGGTGCACGACGTCCTCTACCGCGCCGCCGCCCGCGCGCTCGGCGATCTCTCGGTCGACAGGCCGGGCGAGCACGACGCGCTCGAGGGCATCGACGGCCTGGCGCGCGCGGTCCTGGTCGACCAGTCTCCCCTCGGACGCACGGCGCGCGGCAACGCGGCCACCTACGTCAAGGCGTGGGACCGCATCCGCGCGCGCTTCGCCGCGGAGCCGGAGGCGGCGCGGCGAGGCCTGACCCCGGCGCACTTCTCGTTCAACGTCGCCGCGGGTCGCTGCGAGGAGTGCGCGGGCGAGGGGTACGAGACGGTCGAGATGCAGTTCCTCGCCGACGTGCAGCTCCTGTGCGCGGCGTGCCACGGCAAGCGCTTCAAGCCCGAGGTGCTGGCGATAACCCACCGCGGGAGATCGATCGCCGACGTGCTCGCGATGAGCGTGGCCGAGTCGCTCGCGGCGTTCGACCCCGACGACGACCGCGACTACGTCCTGCGCCGGGCGCTGACGCCGATCGTGAAGGTGGGGCTCGGGTACCTGCCGCTGGGTCAGCCCCTCTCCACGCTGTCGGGCGGCGAGGCGCAGCGCCTGAAGCTGGCGCGGGCCCTGTCCGAGGAGGCCAAGGGCACGCTCTTCGTCGTCGACGAGCCGAGCGCCGGCCTGCACGCGCTCGACGCCGACCACGTGGTCGCCGCGCTCGAAGCCCTGATCGAGGAGGGCGCGAGCGTCGTCGTCGTCGAGCACGACCTCGACGTGATCCGCGCGTGCGACTGGGTCGTCGACCTCGGCCCCGGCGGCGGCCCGCACGGCGGCCGCGTCGTCGCCACCGGGACGCCCGAGGAGGTCGCGAAGAGCGACACGCGAACCGGCGCGGCTTTGAGGGGAACAGAAAGATCAGAAGATCAGGAAGAGAAGAAACGCCTTCCTGATCTTCCTGATCTTTCTGTGAATCCTTCTTCGATCGTCGTGTCGCACGCGCGCGAGCACAACCTGAAGGAAGTGTCGTGCGCGATCCCGCACGGGAAGGTATGCGTCGTGACCGGCCCGAGCGGGTCGGGGAAGTCGTCGCTGGCCTTCGACGTCGTGTTCGCCGAGGGGCAGCGGCGCTTCATGGAGACCCTCACCCCCTACGCGCGCCAGTTCCTCCCCACCCTGCCGCGCCCGGACGTCGACTCGGTCACGGGGGTGCCGCCGTCGATCGCGCTCGAGCAGCGCACCTCGCGCGGAGGCGCGAGCTCCACGGTCGCCACGGTGACCGAGGTCGCCCACTACCTCCGGCTACTCTACGCCAAGGTCGGGGAGCTACACTGCCCGAAGTGCGACGCGGTGGTCGCCCCGATGAGCGCCGACGCGATGTTCGAGCGGCTCGCCCGCTCGCGCGACGCCGGGAACAAGACGGTCTACGCGCCCGCCGTGCGCAGCCGTAAGGGCACGTACCTCGACGTCTTCACCGCCGCGTCGCGGGCCGGCATCCGGACGGCGCGTGTGGACGGCAAGCTCGTCCCGATCGAGCCGCCGCCGAAGCTCGCGAAGACCAGGGAGCACACGATCGACCTCATCGTGCACTACGGCAAGCTCGCCTCGCTCGACCGCGCGACGTTCGACCGGGCCCTCGCGTGGGGAGCGGGCGCGGTGCGCGTCGCGGACGGTCCCCCGAGGGCCGGCGACGGCGACGGGCGCGAACGGATGCTGTCGACGGCCCGCACGTGCCCTCGCTGCGCGACCGGCGTCCCGGATCTCGACCCTCGCTGGTTCTCGTTCAACACCAAGCAGGGCCAGTGCGAGGCGTGCCTGGGCACGGGCGTCGAGGGCGGCCCGGAGGCGCTCGAGGAGGAGGGCGAGCACGAGGCGTGCGAGGCCTGCGGCGGCTCGCGCCTGAGCGCGGTGCCGCGCGGGGTCAGGCTGTTCGGCGAGACGTACGCGGCGACCACGGCGCGCTCGGTCTCCGGCGCCCTGCTGCGCGCGCGCGCCTGGGCGTTCGACGGGCAGGACGCCGAGATCGCGGTCGCCCCGCTCCGGGAGCTCGTGCGGCGGCTCGCGTTCGTCGAGGAGGTGGGCCTGGGCTACCTCGCGCTCGATCGGCCCGCGGCGTCGCTCTCGGGGGGCGAGATGCAGCGGCTGCGGCTCAGCGCGCAGCTCGGGAGCGGCCTCACCGGCGCCCTCTACGTGCTCGACGAGCCCACCATCGGCCTTCACCCGCGCGACACCCGCCGGCTGCTCGGCAACCTGCGAGCCCTCGCCGACATGGGATCGACGGTGCTCGTCGTCGAGCACGACGCGGAGACGATCCGTGCCGCCGATCACGTGATCGACCTGGGCCCGAGCGGCGGCCGCCGGGGCGGGCACGTGGTCTCCGAGGGCCCGGCGGTCCAGGTCCTCTCGGACCCTCGCTCTCCCACCGCCCGCGCCCTGCGGGAGAGCGCGCGCCTCGAGCGCCCGAAGCGGCCCGTGGCCGACGCCTGGATCGAGCTGCGGGGCGCGCGCGCGCACAACCTCAGGGACGTGACCTTCCGCGCTCCGGTGGGGCGCATGTGCGTCGTCGCCGGCGTCAGCGGATCGGGCAAGTCCACCCTCGTGCGCCACGTGTTCTACCCGGCGCTCCGGCGCGCGCTCGGGCTCGTGGCCCCCGAGCCGGGCGCGCACGGCGGCATCAAGGGGCACAGGGCGGTCAAGCGCGCGCTGGCGGTGGACCAGTCGCCCATCGGGCGCACGCCGCGCTCGGTCCCGGCCACGTTCCTGGGGGTCTGGGACGAGGTCCGCAAGCTGTACGCGTCGCTCCCCGAGGCGAAGATGCGCGGGTACACGGCGGCCCGGTTCTCGTTCAACTCGGCGGCGGCGGGCGGGCGGTGCCCCGCCTGCGAGGGCCAGGGGATCATCGTCGGCGAGATGCCGTTCATGCCGGACGTCATCGCGGCGTGCGAGGCCTGCGGCGGCTCCCGCTTCGAGCCGTCGACGCTCGAGGTCCGCTACGCGGGCCTCTCGATCGGCGACGTCCTGCACCTGCCCGCCGAGGACGCGGCGCAGGTCTTCGCCAACCACCGGAGGATCGCCCGCCCGCTCGCCACCCTGGCGGACCTGGGGGTCGGCTACGTGCAGATCGGCCAGGGGTCGAACACCCTCTCGGGCGGCGAGGCGCAGCGGCTCAAGCTCGCGGCCGAGCTGACGGCCGGCGCGGCGCACGAGCCGACGGTGTACGTGCTCGACGAGCCGACCACGGGCCTCCACCTGACGGACGTGCGCCAGCTGCTGGGCGTGCTGGAGCGCCTGGTCGCGCGCGGCGACACGCTGGTGATCATCGAGCACCACCCGGACGTCATCGCGAGCGCAGACTGGGTGGTCGAGCTCGGTCCCGAGGCGGGCGAGGACGGGGGGCGCGTCGTCTTCGAGGGGGAGCCGCGCAAGCTGGCGCGCGCGCGCACGGCGACCGGGCGGTACCTCGCGGCCGAGGCCGGCGACCGCGCCCGGGCCCCCGCGGCGCAGGCCGAGTGATATCCTTTCCTGTCATGGCAGACACCACGCGCGCTCTCGTCGTCGACGACCCGTTCACCGGAGAGCCGGCGTGCGCCGTGCAGTTCGCCGACGTGGGTGCCGCGGGCGCGGTGCTCGATCACGCGCGGGCCGCTGCGCGCAGCTGGCGCACGAGCACCCTGGAAGACAGGATGGCGCTCTGCGAGCGCGCGGTCGCGTCGATGGAGGCGAGCGCCGCGTCGATCGCCGCGGACGTGACGCACATGATGGGCAAGCCCATCGCGCAGTCGCGCGGAGAGGTGAAGACGATGGCCGCGCGGGCGCGGCACCTGATCGGCGTCGCGCCGGAGGCCCTCGCCGACGTCGTGCTCCCGCCCCTGCCCGGCTTCGAGCGCCGCGTCGTGCGCGAGCCGCTGGGCGTGGTGCTCGACCTGCCCGCGTGGAACTACCCGCTGCTGACGGCGGTCAACTGCGTCGTCCCGGCGGTGCTGGCCGGGAACTCGGTCGTGGTGAAGCACAGCCCGCGCTCGCCGCTGTGCGGGGAGCACTTCGCGCGCGCGTTCGCGAGCGCGGGGGCGCCGGCGAACCTGGTCCAGGCGCTGCACTGCGATCACACGCAGAGCCAGCGCATCGTGGGCGACGAGCGTGTGGACCACGTGGTGTTCACGGGGAGCATCTTCGGGGGGCACCGGATCGTGCTGGCGGCTTCCAAGCGGTTCATGCACCCGTGCCTCGAGCTCGGGGGGAACGACCCGGCGTACGTGGCTCCCGACTGCGATCTGGCGAAGACGGTGGAGAACGTCGTCGACGGCGCGATGTACAACGCGGGGCAGAGCTGCTGCGCGGTGGAACGGGTGTACGTGCACGAGAGCGTCTACAAGCGCTTCGTGGAGATGGCCGAGCCGCTGGTGCGGGCGTACGTGATGGGCGACCCGATGCGCGAGGAGACGACGCTGGGCCCGATCGCGCAGCCGGCGCACGTGGCGGAGCTCGAGGGGTTCGTGCGCGACGCGCGGGCGCGCGGGGCGCGGCTGCTGGCGGGGGGCAAGGCGACGAACGTGGGGGGGCGGGGTCGCTTCTTCGAGCCGACGCTGCTGGCGGACTGCAGCCAGGCGATGGAGCTGTTCCGCAAGGAGTCGTTCGGGCCGATCTTGCCGGTGATGTCGGTGGCGTCGGACGAGGAGGCGCTGGAGAAGATGAACGACTCGCGGCTGGGGCTGACGGCGAGCGTGTGGACGGGGGATCGCGGGCGGGCGGAGCGGCTGGCGGGGGCGCTGGAGGCGGGGACGGTGTTCATGAACCGGTGCGATTACCTGGATCCGGGGCTGCCGTGGAGCGGGTGGAAGGACTCGGGGCGGGGGGTGAGCCTGGGGACGCTGGGGTTCGACGCGCTGACGAGGCCGAAGGCGATTCACTTCCGGCTGGGGTGGTGAGGCTCGCGCGTCAGGGGTGGCCGACGCGGTCGGTCTGCATCTCGCGGCAGCGGTCGACGCACGCGGGGTCGTCGTTGCACTGCCTGGAGCAGTCGGCGTAGCTGCCGCGGGCCTTGGAGCACGCGGGGTCTCGCTCGCACTTCATGGGGTCGCGCTCGGCGGCGCGCTGGGCGCTGGCGCAGGCGACGGCCCCGGGGGCCAGACAGAGCGCGAGAGGGACCGCGAAGAGGCGAGCGGGGCGGGGCATGGGGGGCGCACCTTATCATTGTGGTACCTCGAGACGGGATGAGCGTCGAGCATCGGGCAGTCCGCGAGCGAGTGGTCTGCCACCGCGCGTGGTCCCTAGGCGCTGGCCACGGAGCCCGCGCTCGCGGCGGTGGTGACGACCTTCCAACCGCCCGCGGACGCGAGCATGCCCCATGCTTCTACCGGTCCGAACACGTCGAGTAGCTCGAAGCCTTCGAAGAGCAGCGCGCCGATGGTCCTGGGTGATGCCATGCCGGTGGTTCCTCGGGAGCCGACGCCTCACAGCGCGTCGAGTCGATTGTAATCGAAGAGCCCCCCTTCGAGCGGCGCCTGCCGCCGGTACGCCTCGTTGATCCGATCGCTGTACTTCCAGAACGCCGGGTCGGTGCGGAGCACCCCGAAGCGCGAGCGCAGTACCTTGTACGCGACCTCGCTGTCGAGCTTCAAAACTGCATCAACGAACGCGGCGAGCTGATCCACCGGTACCGAGAACAGCGCGTTCGGATAGGCGCCGAGGAATCCTCGCACGACCGACAACGCGTCCTCTTCCTTCACGCGACGCGCCGTCTCCTCGAACAGGTGGGCGACGTTCGTGTGCGCGCTCTCTCGCAATACCGAGGCGTGCGCTTCGTGCCCGTCGCCCCGCGTGATCGTCACGAAAGACGTCTCGGGCATCCACGAGGCCGCGGTCCCCTTGACCTGGGCGAGGCGCTGGAGCGCGGACCGGACTTCGACGTCGTCGATGTTCTCCAGATCGTACCCCGTCGCGAGCACCCGTCCCAGGTCGGTCTTCCACATCGCGAAGAGCTCGAGCTCGGGGGTGGCGGTCGCGTAGCGGATGTTCGGCGTGCCTGTGAAGCTCGCCAGCTCGGCGTACACGCGATCTTTCGCTTTGCCGTCGACGCCACGGTACCAGGCGTCCGCGAGCTTCCTTCTCCGTGAAGGCGGAAGGAACGTCAGGAAATTCGACTCGCCCTCCATGCGGAGAAAGTCCATGTAAAGCCGGGTCGTGACCTGGTGAGTCGCGTTGCCGAACACGTCGAACCCCGCCACCAGAAGATAGTGAATGCGTTCGAGCAGCGGATAATCGACGACCCAGGCCGTCTTCGGCGCCCCGCCAACGAAGCCCTGAACGACGGTCGCGCTGTCGAAGTGACGGAAGACGGTGAGCCCGGCGCTGGGGTTGTGCCCGTCGCCATCCCAGATCGAACGGATCGATAGCCGCTCTCCTCGTCGGGTGACGGCTTCGAGGTACCGGCTCTTCTCTTTCACGTACCGGTCGTGTGCGGCGCCGTATCCGAACCAGATCGTCGGCGGTGCATTGCTTCCCCCGGCCGAGGGCATCTCGAGATCCAGCTTCTCGCCCGCCAAGAACGTCGCTTCGTCCCGTGTCCAGGCTGCGTCGGCGCTCAAGAACGCGATCCAGAATCGATCCTCGATGACGTCGAGCGCCACCTGCCCCCGACATACGGGTCCCTTGATGAACCCCATCATCGTGAACTCGGCCTCGTCCAGCATGAAGCGGTAGCGCGACTGGACCGGCAGGGCTTCGAAGGCCCGGAACGGATTGGACGAGACCGCGGGCTCGTAGCCTGGGAGTCGGTCGACTCGAAAGTCAGGCTCGATGAACAGCTTGCGGTAGAGAGCGAGGCGCACCGGGCTGAGGGCATACGGCATCTGGGTCTTCGCCAGCGGGCGCTCCGGCCTGAGCACGAAGCGGTAGTAGACTTGGTCGCTCTTCGGATCGTCGAAGGGCCGTCGCGTCGCGATCTCGTCAACCGCACCGAGAGGCGTTCTCGAACGAACGAGTCGGAAGAACGTGTGGTCGTCGACGCCTTCGAAGTGGAGGCTGGCGAGGAATAGGTGCTCGTAGATGTACCGCGCCACCAGGCGGCTCTTGCGTGACGTGTCGTTCAAGAACGTCTCCCACGTACCGATCGCCGCAGCGAGCTGCGCCGAGACAGGGTCGGGATCCGCGTGTGGCGCGCCTCCTTCGACCCAGTCCACGAGGGCGCCGTGCTCCGCATCGCCGAGCGCAGGCAGCGCGTAGGGCATTCCCCACGACGGATGGGCGCCCGCGTAGTCGTCGAAGTGCTCTGCGTCGGTGCACGTTTGTTTGCGATCGAGATCGAGCGTGAAATCTCTCGCGATGTCCGTCGTTGCATCGATGGGGTGCGCTCGCTTGAGCTCCAGCATGCGGACGAGGACGCTCGCGCGGATGTCCGCGTGCGCGCTCTCCGGCGCGAGCTCCGGCAAGATCGCGTGAAACCCCTTGCCGCGCCACTCGCCGGTCGTACGCGCATCGATGAAGAGCCGTGTCGGTGACGCCTCGGTGAGGCGCGAGGTCTCGTACACCTTTGCGGCCGTCGCGCCGCGATCGATTCCATCAAACGATCCGAGCTTGAGCTGACAGGGGGCGTCGTAACACCCGTGGCAAACCACGCAGCGGTTCTCGAAGACCGCCTGCGCTCTCTCCCACGCGACCTTCGCCTGCGCCGGCGTGGGCTGCGTCACGGGCGCGGCGTAGGGCTCCTTCGAACGCGCTGGATAGGCCGCGTTCGAAGGCGCTCGGCAAGCCTCGAACAGCGAGAGCGCGCAGAAGCCCACGAAGAAGGAGGCAAGAAAGAAGGGATGTCGAGTCACGGAAGGGATCGCAGACCCGACGATAGCAAAAGCCGCGGGGCGGCCCTATGGTGAGATGGCGAAGCGCGACCAAGGGCACCCCATGAACACCAGATCGCGTGCGGCGCCCCGCTTCGCCTTCGCTCTTGCCACCCTCGGTGCGGGCGCCGCTTGCGGCGCCGCGATGAAGGTCACCGACCTCGTCACGGGTGGTGAAGCCCGTGAGCAGCGCAAGCGCGCCGATGATGCTCCCCGCACTTCCGCGGGGCATCCGCCCATTCTCTTCATCGCGCTCGACGGGGTCGATCGCCATCTTCTCTATGAGCTCCTCCGAAAGAACGAGCTCCCCGCTCTCGAAGCACTGCTCGGAGGGAGCGAAGGTCGGTTCCCGCACGCCTGCTTCGACGAGACACTCCTGTCGACACTTCCGTCGTCGACGATGGCCGCGTGGACGACGGCGATGACGGGAGTCCCTCCGGCGACGCACGGAGTGACGGGCAACGAGTTCTTCATCCGGGAGGAGCGGCGCCTCGCCGCACCCGCGCCGGTCAGCTTCGACGACTCGAAAACAACCTTGTCGATCTACACGGACGGATACCTGGACGCGCTGAAGAAGGCGCCCAGCGTCTACGATCGCATGCGCGAGCGGGAGCCTGACATCCTCATATGGGTCGCGATGCATCAGATCTTCTCCGGTGCCGACAAGCTCATCGTGACCAAACCGACGATTCTGGTGCAGGCATTCGAGCACTTCTTCGAGCAAGTGGCGGCCGGAGCGCGAGTGACGCGCGATGGCTTCAAGAAGCTCGACGAGCAAGTGGTCTCCGCGGTGGTGACCGAGCTCGAGCACGGCGACCTCCCCGACGTGCTCGCGATCTATCTCCCGGGAACCGACCTCTATGCCCACGTGGCGGACGAGGGGCCGGACGAGGCCCGGAAGTCGTACCTGAAGGAGATCGTGGACCCTGCGCTGGCGAAGCTCCTCGCGCGTCTGCGCGACCGTCACGCCTTGGACGATCGCTACATCATTGTGACGGCCGACCACGGCCACACCGAGGTCGTGCGAGACGACGCGCACGCGCTCTCCGCCCAGGGACCGGCCTATCCGCCGGCGCTCATGAAGAAGGCCGGCTATCGTGTGCGACCGTTCTCGCTCGACGTCTCGGAGAAGGATGACTTCGACTCGGTGCTCGTCGAGGGAGGCGCCATGGCCTACGTCTATGTGGCGGACCGATCGACGTGCGCCGCCACGGGGACGCCGTGCGACTGGGCGCGACCGCCGCGGTTCGAGGAGGACGTCGTGCCGATGGCGGAGGCGTTCTACAAGAACAACGAGGACGGCTCGAGCGTGCCCGAGATGAAAGGCACGCTGGATCTGGTCCTGACGCGACACCCGAAGCCCGTGCCGGAGGTCGATCTGCCGTTCGAGGTCTACGTCGGGAGCGGCAAGACCGTGCCTCTCGAGGTGTACTTGAGCGAGCACCCCCATCCGACGTACATCGACGCGGCGGCGCGCTTCCGCGATCTGGCGGTGGGCCCTCGGGGCGAGCGGGCCGGGGACATCCTGCTCCTCGCACACAATGGCGACCGGAAGGACCCGGCGGACCGGTTCTATTTCGCGTCGCCGTATCGATCCTGGCATGGAAGTCCTTCCCGGCAGGACTCCGAGATCCCGCTGATCGTCGGGAATCCTCGCCGGACGAGCGAGTCGATCCACACTGATGTGACGCGCGTCCTCGGCGGACGCCCCTATCAGCAGAAGATCACCGATCTGCTTCTCGACCTGCGAAGTTCGCATTGAGGCGCATCGTGAATGGCGAGTGGGTCAGGGTGACAACGCACAGTGTGTGCCAGAAGAGCGTTCGCATTTGGAGGGATCGCGGAGACCTTTGAGCCAGCGGCCCAGGTGGAATAGATCATGCGTGTAGTGCGCGCATGACTCTCCGGACCGCTGCTGCGTTGCTGCTCGTTCTCGCTGGCGCGTCCGGATGCATACCGGCCAGCGTCATTGGCCCGTCGCAACACGAACGAGACGAGCGGGACAAGCTCCTGACTCGCGCGAGGAAATCAGGGGTGTCCGCAGAGCTCATCAATACGGTCGCTCCCCCGCTGCTCCCGGAGGAAGAGCAATCCATCCAGAAGGAAGACGCCTCGTGCCGGTCGTCGTACACGTGGAAGAACGGCCTGACGTGGACCGGCAGCATCTTGGTGGCGATGGCCGCCGGACTCACCATCGGTGGTGCGTACGCCACGGGCCTCAACGATACGACGGGCAAGATCCTGTTCGGCGTGAGCGCGGGATCGCTCGCCGCGCTCGGCAGCGGCCTCGTGGCCGTCGGCGGGATCGTCCAGCAGGGCTTCGGAGATCGGGGATGCTGGGTGAGATAGGGCGCTCTGCGAGTGTCAGGCGCGTTCTCGTGAGCCCGGATCGATTAGGGGCACTGGTTCGTCGCGGGGCAGGGCGCCGTTCCATTCACACCGGGCAACACACCGCGACGCACGCGCTCGATCCGCTCACGCTGACCGTGGTCGCGCTCTGCGCGGACTGGCCCGATCCGGTGACGGTGCCCGGATCATCCGGACGTTCATGCCAGAAGCACCCCGCGCAGAGCGACGCGCTCAATAGCCCAAGGACGAATGCCTGACAGACCCGTTTTCTCGCGTGGACCTCCGGTTCTCGATTGCTCGCCGATGCACGCGTCATGCCAGGACGCGGCACAGACATCAGCGCGCAAGAGGGCCAGGCAGATTCGCATATTGCCAGGAGCTGCCGACGAGCCCCGCTCCGAGGCGGTTCCCGCAGGCGCTCACCCGGGCACGGCTCGTGCTCTCCCTCGAGGTCATCATGTCGGTCAACCCAGTCCGTGACGAGACGTTCCCTCCGTTGAGGCAAGGGTTGAGGCAAGGCGCCCAGAACCTGAACCTGGCCGGCGACTGCGTCATCCTCTCGCTGGCTTCCGCCCTGGCGACGAAGCTGCCGGGAGCGCACTGGCACTGGATGGTGGCTCTCGGGATGCTCACCGGAGCGACCCTCGTGTGGACGCTCGGCGGTCGGATCCTCCGTCACTACGATGTCGCGAACGGTCGAGACCTCCAGGGGGACGTGGCGCTCACCGCCCTTCAGCTCTGTGCGCTGGTCGCGATCATGGCGGTCCTGCGGTTCTTCTTCCCCGTGTATGCCGCATACGGATCGCTCGGGCGCTTCGCGGTCGTCGCGGTCCCGGCCATCCTCTGGTTGCGGCTCACGACGAGCTGGCTGCGGCGACGCGACGTGCCCGTGGAGCCCATTCTGATCGTCGGTATCGGTCCGCTCGGCCGGCACACCGGGCTCGAGGTTCTCGAGCGCAACGACCACCGTTGCGTCGTCGGGTACCTGCGCTTCGCCGACGAGCTCGCGCACGACCGCCTCCCCGCCGAGCTGCTGGGCGCCGCGAGCGCCCTCGACGAGGTGCTCGAGCGGCACGTGGTGAGCGAAGTATTCATCGCCGGCAACGGCGATTCGCATCGAGCAGAGATGCAGGGGGCGATCCGGGTGCTCGAGCGCCTCGGGATCCCGTTCGCGCTTCCCGTCAGCGGGTTTCGCTTCGGCCGGGCACGCCCCGCGTACGAAGATGCCATGGCCGACGGGTACATCCACTACCTGAGCGTTCGTCACAAGCCTGCTCAGCGCGCGCTCAAGCGCCTGTTCGACATCGCGGCCTCGGCGACCGCGCTCGTGCTCCTCTCTCCGCTGATGCTCGGTGTCGCGGTCATCATCCGCCTGGGCTCGCGCGGACCGGTTCTCTTCAAGCAGCGACGTGTCGGCCGCCACGGCGGCCCGTTCAACATGCTCAAGTTTCGCTCCATGATCGCGAACGCCGAGGAACTGAAGGCGAAGCTCATGGCCCACAACGAACAGGCGGGACCCGTGTTCAAGATGACGCGGGACCCTCGCATCACGCCCTTCGGACGCTTCATCCGCAAGTACAGCATCGACGAGCTTCCCCAGCTCATCAACGTGCTCCGGGGGGAGATGAGCGTCGTCGGTCCCCGACCGCCCATCCCCGCGGAGGTCGCCAAGTACAGCGCGTGGCAGCGTCGGCGGCTGTCGGTTCGCCCCGGGCTGACGTGCGTCTGGCAAGTCAGCGGGCGCAACCAGATATCGTTCGAGGAGTGGATGTACCTGGACATGCAGTACATCGACCACTGGACCCTCGCTCACGACTTCGAGCTCATCCTCAAGACTCTGCCCGTCGTGCTGACGGGTCGGGGCGCGAGCTGAGAACCTCATCGAGCGCGCTATCACGCGCGACTTCGATGGTGGAGAGTAGCTGCTCCAGGAAGACCGGCTCGACGAGGTGGCGCACTCGAGCCCGAGCGCCCCTCACGTCACAGCGGCGGTCCCGCCGGCGGGTTCGTCACGGCCGGTCGGCTCTTCAGACACGCCTCGAACTGCCCCTCCAGCCCCATCGCGCTCGGCGGCAGCCTCGGCCGACCCATCACCGGCGCGCCCTCGCGCGACCAGTCCACCCCGTTGTCGCTCACGCTCAGCCACACGAACAGCGCCCGCCCCCGGATGTTGTCGAACGGCACCCCGCCCCCCTGCCCCCCGAACCACATCCGCGAATCGTGGCTGTTGTTCCGGTTGTCCCCCATCACCCACGCTTCGCCCTTCTTCGCGTAGAAAGGCCCCTGGTACTCCGGAAACACGCTCGAGGCGCGGTCGTAGAACGTCAGGTACTCGTCGTCCCCCAGGTACTCGACGAAGAGGTCCCCCTCGTGGTGCGTGATCGGCGAGTCGTAGTCGCTGTATCCCCACGACCCGACGCGGCAGCTCGGCACCTCCCACCCGTTGATGATGGGGTGCCCGTCCTTCGCCTCCAGCTTGTCCCCCTCGACCACGATGACTCGCTTGATGAAGTCCTGCTCGGGGTGCTCGGGGAACGCGAACACGATGACATCGCCCCGGCGGGGCGGCATGCTCGTCCACACGCGCGCGTGCGCATAGGGGATCGCCGGGCCGTAGGTGAACTTGTTCACGAAGATGTGGTCGCCCACCATCAACGTCGGGATCATCGACCCGCTCGGTATCTTGAACGCCTCGATGACGAACGCGCGCAGGGCGAACGCCACCGCGACGGCCATCATGATCGCCTCGAGGTACTCGCGGACCTCGCTCTTGCGCCACCGGCCGAGGCGCACGTCGATCTCGCCGTCCGCGCGCTCGAACGCCCCCATGAACCCCTCCTCGTCGAAGGGGACCCTGTCCATCGCCTCGGCCAGCGCGTCGAGGTCCGAGCGCAGCCGGCCGCGCTCCTTGAGCGACACGTCGCGCGCGATCGCCCTGGCGTTCCGGCTCAGGATGACCTCGGCCTCGTCGAGCAGGGCGCGCGCGCGCTCGAAGGGGCCGCGCATGCGAGCCGGTAGGTCGGCCCGCAGGGGCGGGTGCGCGTCCTTCGCGAACGGAAGCTCGTGGCGCGCGGCCCACAGCGCGATCTCGAGCGCGGTGAACAGGACGATCCCGACGGGGACCGGCTGCGCCCGCACCATCGACTGCAGCCACCCGAGCCCGCCATTCAGCTCGGCGCCGCCCGCCGGCGTCAGCGCCCACACCAGGACGCACGCGAGCGCGACCGGCAGGATGCCGAACCAGACCGTCCAGTAGACCAGGCGAAGCACCCGCGACCGCCTCGCGAGGGGCGGCTCGAAGACCGCGCGCGCCGGCAGAGGCGCGGGCGCTTCCTTGTCGCCGGGCGGCGGGTCAGCCGCGGCGGCGCGAGGGGATTCTTCCGTGCTCAAGGCGCGTCACCGGTCTGGATCACGTAGCTGGCCACCGCCGGAACGTCCGCCACGGCCCCGAAGAGTGGAGCGGGCGGCGCGGCCTGGCCAGCCGAGGGCGTGTTGTCGATCACGACATAGTACATACCCGCCGGCAGGGGCAGGCTGCGCTGGTATTCCACCCCCGCCTGCACCACGTCGGCGAACCGCGGAGGGTACGCCAGCGGGCCGGAGGCGCCGTACTGGTAGTAGAGCTGCAGCGAGGCGTCGCCCTCGGACTTGGGGACGACGAACACGTCGACCGCCGGCACCCCGTCGAGGTGCATCTGCAGGTAGAGGGCGCGCCCCGAGCCGTCGATCGTCACGGGGCCGATGAAGTCGCGCTCGCCGGAGTGCACCTGCGTGCGGAGATCCTCGTAGGTGACGCGATCGCCGCCGTGCATCGCGTACGGGTGGGCCGGCGGCTTGCCGAGCGGCAGGTGCCCGACGCTGAAGTCCGTGCTCCCGTCGGTGCCCTGGATGACCGTGAACCCCTGCCCGAGCTGCCCCGAGACCATCTGCCGCCCGAAGGTGTCGGCGAACGGGGCGATCCACGACTGCACCAGGTTGGCCACCGGCTGCTCGATCTGGTTCACGCGGAAGTCGGGCGGGGACACGTTGCGCGTATCGAAGTACGCGTAGATGGCGTTGTCCTCGCCGCACTTGAAGTCGTCGTTGTACTGGATGGTCGCGGCGGAGGTGAAGGTCACCTTCCGCGAGAGGTCCGTCCAGGCGTAGCCGAACCCGTCGAACTGCACCCACAGGTCGCCGTTGGCCAGCATCTGCTGCGCGCAGTGCTGCGGGAAGAAGCGGCCGATGACCGGCGCATCCGGGGCGAGCCGCAGCGGCGCGTTGCGCGTCGTCATCTGCTGGCAGAACTGCCCGAGGCCGTAGCTCATGATGTTGCGGCGGAGGGTCCGGTTGGACGGGTCGTTGATGGGGCCCGAGACCTTGCAGACGGTGTTGGGCGAGCAGGCCACCGCGTGCGCCAGGGCGAGCGCGACGAGGACGGACGGCGGCAGGCGCGCGGCGGGGGCGTGGGGGGCGAGGCGCATCGGGGGGCGGGAGCATAGCGCGGGTGCGGACGGTCCGGCGCCATAGAGGGCGTGCTAACGTGGTGCCAATGAAGGTCGCCGTGCTCGGCGCCGGCGCGTGGGGAACGGCGCTGGCGAAGCTCCTGGCGGAGAAGGAGAGCAGCGTCGTCCTCTGGTCGCGCCGCCGTGACCTGTGCGAGGCCATCGCGGCCACCGGGGAGAACGCCCGGTACCTGCCGGACGTCAAGCTCCCGCCGAACCTGATGTGCACGCACGACCTGTCCGCGGCGGTCGACGGGGCGAAGACCGTGGTCTTCGTCGTGCCCAGCCACGCGACGCGCGAGGTCGCCCGGGCGGCCGGCCCCCACCTGCGGGACGGGACGCTCGTGGTCAGCGCCACCAAGGGCATCGAGAACGACTCGCTCATGTTCATGGACGAGGTCCTCGGGCAGGAGCTGCCGGCGGCGGCGCACCGCCAGCTCGCCTTCCTCTCGGGCCCGAGCTTCGCGAAGGAGCTGGCCTACCACCTCCCCACCGCCGTGGTCATCGCGGCGCACGACGCGGAGGTCGGGGCGAAGGCGATGAAGCAGTTTCACACGCCGTACCTCCGCACGTACGCCAGCTCGGACGTGGTCGGGGTCGAGTGCGGGGGCGCGCTGAAGAACGTGATCGCCATCGCCGCCGGCGCGGTCGACGGGCTCGGCTTCGGCCACAACACGCGCGCGGCGCTCATCACGCGCGGGCTCGCCGAGGTCGCGAAGCTCGCCATGGCGAGGGGCGGGTCGGCGCTGACCCTCGCCGGGCTCGCCGGGATGGGAGACCTCGTGCTCACCTGCACGGGAGAGCTCTCGCGCAACCGCACGCTCGGCCACGAGATGGGGCGGGGGCGTCAGCTCGCCGAGGTGCTGGCGACCCTGGGCCACGTGGCCGAGGGGGTGAACACCGCCAGGAGCGCCCACAGCCTCGCGCAGAAGCTGGGGGTCGACATGCCGATCACGCGCGAGGTGTACTCGGTCCTCTACGAGGCGAAGCCCGTGCAGCAGGCCGTGAAGGATCTCATGGCGCGCGAGCTAGGGTACGAGTTCGATCCGCGCGCGGTCGCGCGGGCGACGTTGCGGTGAACCAGGGTGCTCGGAGGGTGCATGCGTCCGAGGGGAGCTTTTGTCGGCACGCTGGTGACGATGCCCGTCTACATCTTCTACATTGGCAACGAAGCGGACATGCACCACGGTCTCATCGCGAACGCCGTCGGCTGGCTCGCCGGCCTCGGCCTGGCGGCCGCTCTCACGGCGAACATGACCGACCCGCCCGACGCCGCGGCGTGGGTCCCGCCCTTCCAGCTGGCGATCGGGCCGACCCCCCACGGCGGCGCGCAGCTCGGCGCGCACGGGAGCTTCTGACGGATGCCGACGCTCAAATGGTTCCCGGCGCAGGGGCAGCCCCGCGTGTTCGCGCTCTACAAGCCGGTCACGACGGTCGGGCGCGCGCTGGGCAACGACGTCGCCATTCCCGCCGAGGGCCTCTCGGAGACGCACGTCCAGGTGCTCTTCGACGGGCGCGACTTCAACCTGGAAGAGGTCGACAAGCAGGCGGAGATCCTCGTCAACGGCAAGAAGAAGCGCCGGACCCGCCTGGCCCACGGCGATCGCCTCACGCTCGGTGACGTCGAGCTGGCCTTCAGCGTCTTCGACGAGCCCCAGAAGGTCGCGCGCGGCAGCTCGGCCGCGGCGCCGGGCAGCGAGGCCGCCACGGCGATCAGCGAGACGCAGCACCAGGTCGGCCAGCAGCTCGCGGGGCTGCGCAAGCTCTACGAGTTCAGCGAGAAGCTGATGACGATGAAGGAGATCGATCAGCTGCTCGAGGCCATGCTCGACGCGGTCATCGAGGTCACCGGCGCGGAGAAGGGGCTCATCCTCCTCAACGAGGACGCCTTCACCGGCAGCGGCGCCGGGCCGGACGGCCAGCCTGCGGCGAGGATACGCGCCTCGCGCAACGTCAAGCGCGAGGCGGTGACCGACCCGAGCGGGACGATCAGCGACAGCATCGTGCGCAAGGTGATCGAGACGGGGCGCCCCATCATCGTGAGCGACGCGCTGAGCGACTCGCAGTTCAAGTCGAGCGAGAGCGTCCTCGCGCTGCGCCTCTCGAGCGTCATGTGCGCGCCCCTGGTGTCGCAGGGGCACGCCCAGGGCGTGCTCTACGTCGGCAACGATCGCGTGAAGGGCCTGTTCGAGCGCAGCCAGCTCGACGTCCTGTCGATCTTCGCCGCGCAGGCCAGCCTCATCCTCCAGAACGCGCTCCTCCTCAGCGCGCTCCGCGCCGACAAGGAGAAGCTCGTCGCCGAGCTGAAGGACAAGCGCTTCGGCGAGATCATCGGCGCGTGCCCGTCGATGCTCGAGGTGTTCCGCAAGCTCCAGAAGGTCGCCACGACCGACATCTCGGTGCTCATCACCGGCGAGACCGGGACGGGCAAGGAGCTCATCGCGCGCGAGCTCCACCGCCGGAGCAACCGGGTGAGCGGCCCGTTCGTCGTCATCAACTGCGGGGCCATTCCGGAGAACCTGATCGAGAGTGAGCTGTTCGGGCACGTCAAGGGCGCGTTCACGGGAGCCGTCGGCTCGCGAGGCGGCAAGTTCCAGGCGGCCAACGGGGGGACTCTCTTCCTCGACGAGATCGGCGAGCTCCCGCTGAACCTCCAGGTCAAGCTCCTGCGAGCCCTCCAGGAGCGCGTGGTGTTCCGCGTCGGGGACAGCAAGCCCGAGAAGGTCGACATCCGCGTCGTGGCGGCGACCAACCGGGTCCTCGAGGACGAGATCGCCGCCGGGCGCTTCCGCGAGGACCTCTACTACCGGCTCAACGTCGTCAACATCTACCTGCCGCCGCTGCGCGAGCGCGGGGACGACGTGCTGATCATCGCCAAGGCGCTGCTCTCGAAGCACGCCGACGAGCTGGGCTCGCAGGTCCAGGGGTTCACGCCGCCGGCCCTCGCCGCCATCAAGAAGAGCCAGTGGCCGGGCAACATCCGGCAGCTGGACAACCGCATCAAGAAGGCGCTCGTCCTGGGCGAGAAGTCGCTCCTCGGCCCCGAGGACCTCGATCTGGGCCAGGACGCGGAGAACGCGATCCTCCCCCTCGAGAAGGCCAAGGAGGAGTTTCAGCGGAAATACGTCCTCGAAGTGCTCGAGCGCAACAGCGGCAACCGCACCCAGACGGCGCGCGACCTGGGCGTCGACCCCCGGACCATCTTCCGCTACCTCGAGCGGGAGGCGAACCCTCCCCCTCCCGGCGGGGGCAAGCCGGCTGACGAATAGCCGCGAAGGTCTCGCTCTCTACGCCGCCGTCGCTGTATTCTCCGTGCGATGACCGCGCCCGAGCGTCCTGTCTGCCCTGCCTGCTTCCGGGTGCTGCCGGCGACCAGACCGGACGAGACACTCACCCACTGCCCCGCGTGCGGTTACGAGCTTCCGAAGCCGGGCGACCTGCAGCAGACGGCGGCGCACACGCCGGTGGCGAAGCGCAAATCGAACCGGCCGGAGGACTGACGGTCGCCCCCCTTGTCATCCCTCGCTCCGCTCGGGATGACAACAACGGGGGCGACCGCCCTACGCCACCGCGCGGCGGGGCGTCTTGCGGAGCAGGTCGTCGGAGATCTTCGCCGCGCGGTTCGTCTTCTCCCACGGGAACTCGGAGCGGCCGAAGTGGCCGTACGCCGCGGTCGGCCTGTAGATCGGCGCTAGGAGCCCGAGCGCGTCGATGAGCGCCTTGGGCCGCATGTCGAACGCGCCGACGATGTACTTCTCGAGCACCTCGTCGGTCACCTTCCCCGTGCCGAAGGTGTCGACGTGCACGCCGACGGGCTGGGCCACGCCGATCGCGTACGCGATCTGCACCTCGCAGCGCTTCGCTACGCCCGACGCGACCACGTTCTTGGCGATGTAGCGCGCGAAGTAGCACGCGCTGCGGTCGACCTTGCTGGGGTCCTTCCCGCTGAACGCGCCGCCGCCGTGACGGCCCATGCCGCCGTACGAGTCGACGATGATCTTGCGCCCGGTCAGCCCGCAGTCGCCCATCGGCCCGCCGACGACGAAGCGCCCCGTCGGGTTGACGTGCACCTTCGTGGCCTTGTCGATGAGCTTCTTCGGGAGCGACTTCTCGATGACCAGCTCGATCACGGCCTCGCGCAGCTGCTTGTGCTTCACCTTCTCGTCGTGCTGCGTCGAGACGACGATGGCGTCGATGCGCACCGGGACGTCGTTCTCGTACTCGAGGGTGACCTGGGTCTTGCCGTCGGGGCGGAGGAAGTCGACCAGCTTCTTCTTGCGCACCGCGGCCAGCTGGCGGGCGAGCGTGTGGGCGTACTGGATGGCGGCCGGCATGAGCTCCGGCGTCTCGTCGGTCGCGTAGCCGAACATCAGGCCCTGGTCGCCGGCGCCCTGCTCCTTGTGCAGCCCGTCGCCCTCGTTCACGCCCTGGGCGATGTCGGGGCTCTGGCGCTCGATCGCGGTGAGCACGGCGCAGGTGTTCGCGTCGAAGCCCATCTCCGAGCCGACGTAGCCGATCTCCTTGACGGTCTGGCGCACGATCTGCGCGAACTCGACGCGAGCGCTCGTCGTGATCTCGCCGGCGACGACGACCATCCCCGTCTTCGCGAGGGTCTCGCAGGCGACGCGGGCGCGGGGATCCTGCTCGAGGATCGCGTCGAGGATCGCATCGGACACCTGATCGCAGAGCTTGTCCGGGTGCCCCTCGGTGACGGACTCGGACGTGAAACGATAGCGGGACATGGCGCGCTCCTGTGGGGACGAAACAGCCAGCGCGGTGTAGTACGGCCGACCGCCAAAATCCAGCCCGGCCGGTGGGCGCCTCGGGTGCTAGATAGCGCGATCAGGCCCACCCATGTCCGTCACTCTCGAGCACCCCGACCCGTTCGTCCGTCGTCACGTAGGCCCCGGCAACCAGGACATCGCGGAGATGCTCCGCGTCGTGCGAGCGGCGTCGCTCGACGAGCTGATCGAGCAGACCATCCCGGCGGCCATCCGCATGCGCCGCCCGCTCGACCTGCCGCCGGCCAGGAGCGAGCACGAGCTGCTCGAGGAGGCGCAGAGGATCGCGGAGAAGAACGAGGTGTGGAAGAGCCTCATCGGCATGGGGTACTCCGACTGCGTGACGCCGCCGGTCATCCAGCGCAACATCCTCGAGAACCCGGGCTGGTACACGCAGTACACGCCGTACCAGGCCGAGGTGTCCCAGGGACGGCTCGAGGCCCTCCTCAACTTCCAGACGATGGTGAGCGACCTCACCGGGCTGGAGATCGCCAACGCTTCGCTGCTCGACGAGGCCACGGCCGCCGCCGAGGCCATGCACATGATGGAGGCGAGCCGCAGCGCGCCGGCGGGCTCGCCGCGGTCCTTCTTCGTCTCGGAGGGGTGCCACCCGCAGACGCTCGAGGTCGTGCGGACGCGCGCCGCGGCGCACGGCATCGAGGTCATCGTCGGCGACGCTCACACCTTCGATTTCGGGCGGAAGGTCTTCGGGGTCCTCCTGCAGTATCCCGCGACCGACGGCGCGGTCGACGACTGGCACGGCCTGATCGTCCGCGCGCACGCCGCGGGCGCCATGGTCGCCATGGCGTGCGATCTCCTGGCGCTGGCGCTCATCGTCCCGCCGGGCGAGCTGGGAGCGGACATCGCCGTCGGCAGCGCGCAGCGGTTCGGGGTGCCCCTTGGGTACGGCGGCCCGCACGCGGCCTTCCTCGCCTGCAAGGGCGACCTGGTGCGCAAGCTGCCCGGCCGGATCATCGGCGTGAGCGTCGACGCCCACGGCAAGCCCGCGCTGCGCATGGCCCTGGGCACGCGCGAGCAGCACATCCGCCGCGAGAAGGCGACGAGCAACGTGTGCACCGCGCAGGCGCTCCTCGCGGTGGTCGCGAGCATGTACGCCGTCTACCACGGGCCCGAGGGCATCCGCGCGATCGCCCTGCGCGTCCACGGGCTGACGGCGTCGCTCGCGCTCGGGCTGCGGAAGCTCGGCGTGCACGTGGCGCGCGAGCGTTTCTTCGACACCCTGCGCGTCGAGGGCGACCCGCCGAGGATCGAGACATGGCTCGCGGGCGCGCGCGCGCGCAGGATCAACCTGCGCACGATCGACGACCGCTCGCTCGGCGTGGCGCTCGACGAGACGACGTCGCCGGCCGACGTCGACGCGCTGCTGGCCGTGTTCGGCGAGGGGCGCCCCGTGGCGAAGTGCGAGAAGCTCGCGCTCGAGGCGTCGCCGGCCACGTCCGGCCTCGAGCGGAGCACCCCTTACCTCACCCACCCGATCTTCAACTCGCACCGGTCGGAGACCGAGATGCTGCGCTACATGCGCACGCTCGAGTCGCGCGACCTGTCGCTCGTCCACTCGATGATCCCGCTCGGCTCGTGCACCATGAAGCTGAACGCGACCGCCGAGATGATGCCGATCACGTGGGCGCGCTTCGGGCGGCTCCACCCGTTCGCCCCGGTCGAGCAGGCCCAGGGCTACCAGATCGTCGTGAAGCAGCTCGAGGCGATGCTCTCGTCGATCACGGGCTTCCCGGCCGTGAGCTTGCAGCCGAACTCGGGCGCCCAGGGAGAGCTGGCGGGCCTGCTCGTCATCCGCAAGCACCACGAGAGCCGCGGCGAGGGCCACCGCGACGTGTGCCTCATCCCCGCGAGCGCGCACGGCACCAACCCGGCGTCCGCGGCCATGGCGGGGATGCGCGTCGTCGTCGTGGCGTGCGACGAGAAGGGCTACATCGATCTGGCCGACCTCGAGGCCAGGGCGACCGAGCACGAGAAGAACCTCGCGGCCATCATGGTCACCTACCCGTCCACGTACGGCATCTTCGAGGAGGAGATCGTCCGCATCTGCGCCGTCGTGCACGAGCACGGCGGGCAGGTGTACCTGGACGGCGCGAACCTCAACGCGCAGGTCGGTCTGTGCCGGCCCGCCGACGTCGGCGCCGACGTGTGCCACGTGAACCTGCACAAGACGTTCTGCATCCCGCACGGCGGCGGCGGCCCGGGGATGGGGCCGATCGGCGTCGCGCAGCACCTGGCGAAGCTGCTGCCGCGCCACCCCGTGGTCGCCGTCGGAGGCGAGCAGGGGATCGGGCCGATCAGCGCGGCGCCCTGGGGCAGCGCGAGCATCCTGCTCATCTCGTGGGCGTACATCGCGATGATGGGGGCCGAGGGCCTGAAGCGCGCGACCGAGGTCGCGATCCTGAGCGCGAACTACGTCGCCGAGCGGCTGCACCCGCAGTTCCAGGTCTTCTACCGGGGCAAGCGCGGGCGAGTCGCGCACGAGTGCATCCTGGACACGCGCGGCGTGAAGAAGACGGCGGGCGTCGAGGTGGACGACATCGCCAAGCGCCTGATGGACTACGGCTTCCACGCTCCCACGATGAGCTTCCCCATCGCCGGGACGCTGATGGTGGAGCCCACCGAGAGCGAGCCGAAGGCGGAGCTCGACCGGTTCTGCGACGCGATGGTCGCGATCCGCGAGGAGATCCGCGCGATCGAGGAGGGCCGCTCGCCGCGCGACGACAACCCGCTGAAGCACGCGCCGCACACGCTCGACGCGGTGACGGCGACCGAGTGGAAGCACGGGTACTCGCGCGAGCAGGCGGGGTTCCCCGCGGCGTGGACGCGGGCGCGCAAGTTCTGGCCCGCGGTGGGGCGGATCAACAATGCGCAGGGAGACAGGCACCTGGTGTGCACGTGCCCGCCGATCGAGGCGTACGCGGCGGAGTAGGGGGGCGGGCGCGGGCGCGGGCCGTCTTGGCTACTTCACCGATCCGCGGAGGCGACCAAGAACACGGGGGCGAGCTTGAGGCACAATGGTAGCGCCAAGGCTCTGAACTTTTCGCTGATCCCGGAAGTAGCCAGGACGGGTGTCCAAGGCCATGCGCAAGGCCGACCCCCCGACACGCCCCGCAGTTCAGTTCGCCACGTCAAGCCGGCACCGACTCTCGCCGACCATCGGTCGACGGTCGGCCGACCATCGGCAGATCGCGCAAGCGGCGATCGGGCCTGACTCTCGTTTCGCTGCGGAGAGCCTATTTCGCGTGCGAATAGCCTTCTCGTTTCGATCTGTCGCGCAAGATCTGACCACGGCCCACCTCTTGCGTAACGCGCCGCCGACGCTGGCAAGCGCCGGCGCACCATCGGAGGAAGACCATGAATCATCGAGTCACGCTCTTGCTGTCCCTTTCGGCCGTGGTCATCGGATGCGGAGGATCGGGCGAACCCGGGGCGACGGGGGACACCGCGGGGTCCACGTCGGCGGACAGCGCCAGCGTCATGCTGACGCAGGTCGAGGTCGCCGCGGACGGTACGACGAAGGAGACGGTGACCTACGTGACCAGAGCCGTCTGGGACACGTACGTCGCCGAGAAGGAGGCGGCCGCCATCCCCGGCGCCGCGCACGCCATTCGCACGCAGTCCGTCGTGGAGCACACCTGCGCGGCCACCGACATGTGGCTCTACAGGACCGCCAACCAGTCGGGGACGCCCGCTGCCTGCGTCTACGGCGCCGGCGTGGTCGGCAACATCGGGGGCGTCAACAGCTACTGGGCGGGCAGCGAGTGGGGCACGTTCACCTGGGGCCCCAACGAGACCTGCGACGCCAAGCACGTGGACTTCACGGCGTATCAGAAGGGCAGCGCCGTCGCTCCGCTCAACCTCTCACTCGACCTGACCTGCCGGCCGAGCTGACGGATCGCCGGGGGGCACCACCGGGCGCGCGTCGCATGGCGCGCCTGGTGGCTCTCCTTTGCGCCGGACACGCGAAATTCACGGGAGACACCCCCCGTCTTGGCTACTTCACCGATCCGCGGAGGCGACCAAGAACACGGGGTCGAGCTTGAGGCACAATGGTAGCGCCAAGGCTCTGAACTTCTCGCTGATTCCGGAAGTAGCCAGGACGGGAGGCCGCTACCCTCTGCTAACGGGTCCTATGTCGACTCGCCGCCTTTGCCGGCCCGCGGGGCCACGTGCCACCTGCTCGCCCCCTACGGCGCAAACACATCCCCCGCCCCATGCTGGTCGTACATTGCAAATGCGGCCTGGCAGAAGACTTCGGCCCCATGGTGGCTCGGGTCCGCGAAGAGGCGATCGTCAATGCCGCTCTTTTCGATGAGCTTCTCCATCCACGCGTGATCTTGGTCCGGGAAGAGGCGCTCGGCGAGGGCTTCGCTGAACTGTTCGCGCTTGGACGTGAGGTAGTGCTGGAGGAGAGGGGTCACGATGTTGATGCAGAGGATGGTCGAGCCCAGCTGCTCGACCCGCTCCGTGACAGTGTCGACGAGGTGCGTGCCGTACTGCGCGTTAAGCTGCTCGAAGTGGTTGCGCTCGGCGTCACGCGATTGGCGGAGATTCAGAGTCTTCACGTCGGCGGCGAACACGGAGGTGTCGTCCTCGATCGCGAGGCGCACGGTGAGCTCGGTGGCACAGGGCATGCCCTTGAGCAGTGCGGCGCCGTAAACGTCCTTGCCGCTTTCCCGGAGGTGGGGCGCGCAGTCGAGATCGACGGGACTCTTCGTGAAGAGCCACTTGTAGGTCTGCGCGTAGCGGCCATCCCTGATCGGCTCGGGGCCGATCTGGTCGGCGGGCTCACCGTAGGCCCCCTTCAGCGCGCCGAGGTAGGTGGCGAGTGGTTTCGGGGCGCCGTCGAGCGTGCGATCCGAATGATCGATCTGCACGACGCGCGCGAGGGGTGGCGGCCCGAACTTGATCTGCGTGAGGCCGGTGTCGTGGGAGAAGCAGGTCATCGCGCGGAGGTAACTGCCGCCGAGCAATCTGTTCGGGCCGGAGTCGGCGCTGACTTCCTCGCCGTCGCGGTTCATCGCAGCGTGCTCTGCTTGAATGGTCGGACGGTCGCGGTGGCTACACAGGGCGAGCACCTCGCTCTCCGTCATGCCGAGCGCGATGCCCGCGACCCGGTTGCGATAAGCGCTGGGCGCGGGAAGCGGGAGCGACGGGTCCGGCGGGATCGGCCGCAACAGCGCGGGCATCACGGAGGGGGTCCATGAGTTCATCCTCTGGATTGCAGCGAGGCGAGCCGGATCCGCGGCCTGATTCGGATCCGAAGCGGGCGGCGGCGCGACGGGCGCGCGCGGCGCGGCTGCGGCTCGCGGCGTTCGAGCCTGGCCGGACGTCGAACTCCACGTGTGTACCTCGACGAGCCCACAGCCCGCGAGAAACGGCCACACCGCGATGCAGAACGCCGAGAACAGTGAACCACCCAATCTGTACGTCACCGAACACCTCCGAAGCGGCACCGACGCTGGGCAGCGACGGCGTCGTCCATCGACCTCGCTCTACCATGGGGCGGGAACTCCAGAGAAGAGTCCGGAGCGCGCCCATCCGGGACACTACGCTCGCGCCGCCACCGCCAGGGTCGAGACGGGCCCGACCTTCTGGAACGTCGGGTCCCCGAAGCCCGCCTCGCGGTACAGACGCGCCAGGTGCGCGCGCTCGTAGGAGCGTCCCCCGCTCGTGTTGACGAGCATGTTCAGGTTGAACATGAGCGGGAAGGCAGGGCCCGTGCGTCCGTCGTCGACCAGGAACTCGGAGACGAGCACGCGACCGCCCGGACGCAGCGCATCGTGCAAGCGCTTCATGAGGTCATGCGCCGAGGCCTCCGACTCCTGGTGCACGATGTTCGACAGGACCACCACGTCGTACGGCCCCCCGGGCGGCGTCGTCCGGAAGTCTCCGTCGATCATCTGGAACCTCGCCGAGAGACCCGCCTTGGCCACCTCCTCGGACGCGATGCGGTTGACGTGTGGCCAGTCGAGCTGCGTCGCACGGGCTCTGTCATTCAGGCGCAGCAGCGCGAGCGAGTAGAGCGCGGCGCCGCCTCCCACGTCGAGCAGCGACGGCGCACCCTCCCCGAGGCCCAGCCAGCGGACGGCCTCGTCGGCCAGCGGTCGCTGGCGACGCCCGATAGCCGGCGTCAGCGACGTCCAGAACTCGAGCATCTGCGGCGAGTCGTTCTCGTGCACCGGCTTGCCGCTGCGCGCCACGGTCGTGAGCTCCGCCCACGACGCGAACGCCGCACGGAACATCGCCACCTCCTCGTCGCCGAGGTACCCCGGCCGCCCCGGCACGAGAAACGCGTGGGCCATCGGGCCGTTGCGGTAGACCCCACCGTCGACCTCACACGCCCCGAGCGCCACGAGCACGTCGAGCAGCGCCTGCGTGCCGCGCTCGGAGACGCCGGCCCGCGCCCCGAGCTCCTTGGTGGTGCAGGGCCCCGGCGCAAGGTGGCCGCAGAGGCGGAGCTCCAGGGCCGATACGAGCGCGGCGTTGACGCGCAGACCCGAGAGGGCCTGCATGAGCGGAGCGGGATCGAGATTCGTGGGAGAGTTCATGTTGCGGGCGAGACTACCGCCTCACCACGTCCGTCGCGACGGCGGTTCGCCTTCCCTCGGTTCGCCGACCTGTCGTGCTCCGTCAGCGGAGAGGCGTCTGCCGTCGGGAATTGTGTCGCAGCTTGCGACCTATTCGACTTGCTCCCAGACGAGGCCCTCGGCAAGACGCGCGTCAGCTCAGCGCTGCAGGACCACTGCCGGATCGCAACGGTCATCCGCTCCCCGTCCGTCTCCTCGGTGCTACGACCCGGCAGGCTCGTGCCGCGTCCGCTCGGGTCAATTGAGGCAGCACATCTCGTCGGAGTAGGCGCAGGAGTCCGCGGGCCCCGTGCCCTTGTCGCCGCACTGGATGACGAACGCGCTGCAGACACCTCCCGCGTCGGCGCAGGCGGGCAGCGTGTCGGCGGGGGAGAAGCAGGCCAGGTTCATCTGGCAGGTGCCGTGGCGGCAGCATGGACCGGAGGACGCGACACAGCTCGAGATCGCGGTGCACACGGCCGCCTGCGTTCTGGCAACGTCCGCCTGGTACGCGGCGTATGCGCTCTTGTTGATCGCCGCGGACGGGCAGTTACCCGCACCCGCGAGGCAGAAGTTGCCCTCGCCTACTGCAACGCAGTCGGAGTCCGTGGCGCACGACTGGTCGTAGTTCGACGCCTGGATGGTTTGTACCTCGGCGTCGGAGCAGGGCACACTCAAGGCGGCCTGGCCGTAGATACAGGTCTTGTCGATGCAACAGAACACCGCCGGTCCGGCTGGGGTGTGGACTGTGCAGTCTTGCGGACTCAAGCACGCGAAGGTCGACGCGTCGCTGCCTTCCGCGTCGGGGGTGGAGGCGGCGTCGGAGAGTGCCAGCGGCCCCAATTCGCCGGGACGCAAGATCGCGGCGGGGCTCAGGGTTGCGCCAACCGGCGTGGGTGCTCCACGAGCAGGCACCGGTCCTGCACCACGTCGATCCCCTCGGCGGTCAGCCGCGCGGCGACGCCATCGTTGCGGATGCCGAGCTGCAGCCACACCGCACGCGGCTGCTTGGCCAGGATGTCGTCCAGGTGTCCGGGCACGTCCCGAGAGCGCCGGAACACGTCGACCCGGGACGGCCGCGTCGAACGCATGGTAGTAGGCCAGTATCTCGAGCTGAGGGAGCAAGGTCATGTCCTCGTTTCAGGAAGCGATGCGGCGGGTCATCACGGGCGACGACGCGAACGGGCAGTCGGTCGTCATCCTCGACGGCGGCCCGTCCTCCACGCTTGGAGATACGAACCTCGGCGGTCTCTTTGAAATCTGGGAGGAAGCCGCCTCGGGCCTGCTCGATCCGCGCGAGCACAAGGATCTCGGGACCAAGCGCCCTGTGCTCGGGCCGCGTCCAGGCAACGTGCAAGTGCGGTGGTTCGTGGTGTCGCCTCTTCCCGAGGGCGTGCCCAAGGCGAACCTGGACATAGCCATGCGAGCAGCCTTTGCCGGCGCCGACGGCGATCGACACATGATCGATCAGACACGGCACCCGGCGATGCACGAGACCCACACCATCGACATCATCTGCCTGCTTCAGGGCGACGTGTCGCTGATCCTGGAAGGCAGCGAGACACGCCTGAAGCCGGGTCAGGTTGTGGTCCAGCGCGGCACGAACCACGCCTGGCAAGCGCACGGGGGTCCGGCGCTGCTCTTGGCCGTGCTGATCGAGCGGCCGCTGAAGCGTTAGAGTCGTTCCCCCGATGCGCGATCTCCTGATCTCGGCCGCGCTGGCGTTGTGCGGGTGTCCGCCCAGCACCAGCAGCGGCTCGAAGAGCACCGAGCCGGTGACCATGTGCACGGCCGTCGGTCAGCCCTGTCACCACGCCTCTCGTCGAGCGTCCTCTGTCCGAGCTGCGGTGCCCGCAGCGACGTCGACGCGCCGCACGAGCGCGAGTTGGAGCCTTCACGTGCGCCTCGACCGTCGGACGCCCCGCCGCCGCCGCGAGGTCGCAGACGGTCGGGTCGTACAGCGGCGCACGGTGCCGGATCTTGGGACGCCCGAAGATACTCTCGGCCCGAAGAGCGCGCCGCCATCATGGCAAGAAGACCGACCGCGTCGACGCCGAGGTGCTCGCGCTGGCAGTCGAGCGGGGCCACATCCCGCTCGCCCACGTGCTGTCTCCGGCGCGGCAACGATTGCGGCTCGAGCTGGGTGTTCGCCGTGCGCTCGTCGAAACGCACTCGCACTACATCACGACCGTGCGCGGGATTGTGCCGCTGACTCTCAGGTCGTCCGCGGCCGGTGAGCGGCGCGACTTGCCGATGCCTACCGCGTTGGCGTGGGCAGCCACCGATGGTGTGTCTTTGCTCGTCCGATCGGCGGAACATCAACCGTTTCGTGGCGGTATGGCCCTTGCGTGGATGCCTCCCATGCCCATCGCCGCGAGACTCGCGCTGCTACTCGTTCTGACGGCTTGCGGTGGACGCGCGATCGTCGTATCGACCACCGCGACGGACGACGGCTCGACCGGGTCGCTCGCGCCTCTTTTCCGAGCCTCCTACCCGGAGCACGCGCCCCCGGGCACCTTGACCATCCAGTGTCTGCCCGAGCCCTTGCCCACCGGAGGTGACGGGCTTCCGAACTGCTTCGTGGTCACGGCGCGCTTCCCCGACGGCACGGGAGGCGCCCAGGACATCGCCACGTGCCGCCAGTGCGGCGAGCCGGGCCTCGAGCCCTTCGTGCCGTCGATCGCCGTGCAGAGCATCGGAGACGGACTGGCGGGGTACCAGTGCCTCTGCACAATCCACGCGCTGCCGCGGGGCGCGATGTGCCCGCCGCTGGACGAGTCGTCATCCTCGTGGTGTTACGCCGCGGAGGTCGACGGCAGCGATCCCGACGGCGGTCCTCTTGTAGGCGGGCCGTGCGAGGCGGCGAGGATCGGCTTCACCGGTCTGACCGGCGAGGGCCCCGTGTACCTCGCGTGCTTTGCGCCGGGGCTGACGCCGTAGGGGGGGCAGGACAGCCGCGCAAGCGGTCGGAGCAGGCACGCGTCGAGCCACGGCGCCCGTACTTGGCTATCTAGACACCTTCTTTTGACACCCTTTCAAGGGCTATCCGGCGACGTTCGGGCAGGTCCTCCTTGCGCGGCGTCACCACGGGCGTCACCTTCTGGCGATGGAACGGCTCCCATGACGACGCCCAGCCCCCGAGATGCATCTGAGGCACTTGCGGCCCCGCCACGGTCTGAAGGTGACGCTTTGCCGGTTCACCGCGGGGCCGTCCGCGCCCGAAGGGTCTCGCTCCGCACTACCTCGGCGAAGCGCTATTGCCCCATGAAGTCGACCTTCTCCAGCGGCACGCCTTCGTTGCGGAGGATCGCGTACGCGATCGTCAGGTGAAAGAAGAAGTTCGGGAGCGCGAACTCGATCAAGAAGCGATCGCCGCGAAAGGTCTTCGTGCGACCGCGCACTGGAAGCTCGATCGCACGGTCGAGGCCGGCTTCGAGGGCCGCGGGGTCGATGGCTTCGAGATACGCGATCGCGCTGTCGATGCTCACGTGGAGATCGGCGAAGGTCGTCGCGCTCGCGGCGGCCGCCGGTGCCTGCGAGACGCCGAGCACGCGATTGAGCGCGAGCTTCGAGCCCTCGCTCGCCCAGTGGACCTGCGCCGCCAAGTCTTGCATACCCTCGACGAGGGACGCCGAGACCTTCGTGCCGTGCGCTTCGCCTTTCGTGAGGAGCGTCTTCAGGTTGGTGAGCCCGCGCACGAACACGGCGGCGGAGACATCGAAGGCTTGGAGCATGCTCCACGGCTACCCGAGAGGCGTGGCCGAGTCGAGGCGACGTCCGAGCGGAAGCCGAGCGACAAGTAGATCTTAACGGGAACCGAGACCGCGAGGTTCGAGCTTCCCGGTCGCCAGCGTCCAGCTCACTTCCGGGGCCCGGCGCAGACGCCGCGACGGGCGGCGGCGAGCTCGCCACGCAGCTCGGCGATCTCTTTCTCCTGCACCTGCATGGCGGCGACGACCATGCTCACGTAGCCGTACATGTCGACGCGGCTGCGCACGCGGTCGACCGCGGGGCTCTGCGGGTCGTCCTCGATGACGAAGCCGAGGTGCTTCGGGTTCTCGTCGCCGACCTCCGGCTTGTAGCTGTACGTCGCGAGCCGTATCCGCAGGGCCTCGTCGTGCAGCTGCTCGAGCTCCGCGCCGTCGATGTACTCGATGCCGTTCTTGAGCCTCCGGGTCGAGATCGGGCAACCGCCGAAGCCGAGCTTCGGGTCGTGGTCGCTGCAGACCTCGGTCGCCCCGCAGTTCACGTTGGGATCGCGGGTACCGCACGTCTGTCCGCGGCTCGCGCAGAGGGACCCGACGGGCGGGCAGGGGGCGCCCGCGTCATCCGTGAGGCCCGCGTCGGGGGAGCCCCCGTCGGGCGAGACGTGGCACACCGGGTCCCCGCACGTCGAGTACCAGTGCATGGGCGCCATGGCGTCGAGGCCCGCGTCGCTCGCGCAGGCTCCGGTGTGCAGCAGCGGCCTGGAGACGGAGCCGCCCGGCAGCCCCGTGCACGCGACGTTGATGTCGGTCCCGTCGCAGGCGCATCCGGGCGAGTACGCCTGGCACACGGCGCCCGGCGCGGGGAAGCAGGTGCCGGCCGCCGAGCAGCCGCCCGCCGGGGGGAAGCCGCACACGTCTCCGCTCGGGCAATCGGCGTCCGCTCTGCAGGCGGCGGCGCCGTCCTGCGGCAGGCCGGCGTCGGCCTGCGCCGCACCGTCGTTGCCGGAGGACGCATCGGAGCCGACCTGGCTGATCTGGCCCTGGCTGCACGCCACCGCAAGGGTCGACGCCGCGCCGAAGAAGGCGAGAGAAGAACGAGATAGCGATCGAAGGTTCTGCGCCATGGGGGGCTCCTCGGGTTTCGACTTCCCTCAGTGTCGGCCGCGGCGCGGGCCTCGTCGAGCCCCGCGGGCGCTATTCTCCAGGCCGCGTCCCGTGCGAACCCCCGTCGACTCCCGCCTCCTCGACGAAGCCGCGCGCTTCGCGTTCCGCTTCTCGTGCGACGACTGCGCCCACTTCGACGCGGACCGCGAGCGCTGCTCGCTGGGCTACCCGGCCGCCCCGCGCAGGGACGCGCTCGAGCGCGCGCACCTCGAGCTGTGCAAGGACTTCGACCTCGGGTGACGCGCGCGACGTTCGTCGCAATTCCCGCCTCAATGCCGGAGCGGAGGCCCTCTGGTGAGCGCGTGGGCAACGGCCACGAGGACCAGCCCGCCCGCAATCGACCATACGATCGGGAAGGGGTGCCCCCCGATGGCCACCACGGCGACGACGGGCAGGTGCATCATCCGGGCGATCCATACGCCGATGAAAGCGCCGAGGAAACCGACCAGAATGGACACAACGAAGCCGCCGGGCGTTCCACCCCCGACAGCTCGAGCGATCGCGCCGCAGACGCCGGCAATGACGAGATAGACGACGAACTCGAGGACGGTCATGGCGACGAGTGAAGCAACGCCCGTTCCACGCCACGGCTGACTCCGTTGGCTCGTCAGCCAGGCGCGCCACGACGAGCGACGTCCCCCAGCGCCGCCAGCACGAGGAACGGCGTCACGATTGCCCCCTGGAACGCCGACAGGGCCGCCTTGAGCACGATGTACGGCTCGCGCTCCATCGCGCCCCAGCCGAGCGCGGCGAGCGCCGCCACCACCGGCAGGGCGAAGACGGCGACGGACAGCGCGCCGAGCCCGAGGGCCCGATAGAGGACGCCGCGCGGGAAGCGCGCGAGCACGGCCGCGAGCCCCGGCGAGACCGACACCGGCGTGATCTTGCCGCGACCCAGGTCCCAGGGGACCTGGATCGCCATGCACACGCAGGTCCCGAAGGTGACGCCGAAGGCCGTCGCGACGAGGTCGACGGCCACGCCCGGCAATCGCCACATGGGAAACAGGGGGCCCCCCCGCGTGATGCCCCAGCCGATCGCGCCGTTGATGACCGCGTTGGCGATGGCCGCGCCCACGCACGACTGGCCGATGAGGTAGAAGCGCTGGCGGGGAGACACGAGGCTCTACCCCGAGACTACGTCAAACCTGCACGTGCAGGGGCTGAACGACGCTCCGGAACACCCGTGTTGGCTACTTCCCCGAGCCTTGAAGCCGGCGGTCCGGCAGACCTTCTCGGACGCGCCGGTCGCGCAATGAGCGCTGCGCTCTACAACTGCAGGCTCTTGATCTCGAGGAACTCCTCGAAGCCCCACTTCCCGTACTCGCGCCCGCGGCCCGACTGCTTGTAGCCACCGAACGGAGCGGTCGGGTTGAATGCGCCGCCGTTGATCATGATCTGCCCGGTGCGGATCCGGCGGGCGACGCGCTTGGCGTGCTCGACGTCGGCGGACCAGACGCCGCCCCCGAGGCCGTAGCTGGAGTCGTTCGCGATCCGGATCGCGTCCTCCTCGTCGTCGTAGGGGATGATGCAGAGCACGGGGCCGAAGATCTCCTGCCGCGCGATGGTCATGTCGTTCCTGACGTTCGCGAAGACGGTCGGCTTGACGAAGTAGCCCTTGGGGAGGTTCGCGGGCTGCTCGGCGCCGCCGGTGACGAGGGTCGCGCCCTCCTCGATGCCCTTCTTGATGAACCCGCGGACGCGCTCCTGCTGCGTCTTCGACACGAGCGGGCCGAGCTTCGTCGTCGCGTCGAAGGCGCCGCCGGGCGTGAAGGCCTCGGCGACCTGCTTCGCGATGCGCGCCGCCTCGTCGTGCTTGGCTCTCGGTACGAGCATCCGCGTCAACGCGGAGCACGTCTGCCCGGAGTTGAGGTAGCAGTCCTGCACGCCGGCGGTGACGGCCCTGGAGAGGTCCGCGTCGTCGAGGATGACGTTGGCGCTCTTGCCGCCGAGCTCGAGCGCGACGCGCTTCACAGTCTTCGACGCGACCTCGCTGACGCGCTTGCCGGCCTTCGTCGACCCCGTGAAGCTCACCATGTCGACGTCGGCGTGGCCGGAGATGGCCTCGCCCACGGTCTGCCCGTCCCCACTGACGAGGTTGAAGACGCCCCGCGGCAGGCGGACGGCGTCGATGACCTCCGCGAGGATGAACGCGCTGAGCGGCGCGACCTCGCTCGGCTTGAGCACGACGGTGCAGCCCGCGGCCATCGCCAGGGCGACCTTCGCCGCGATCTGGTGGAGCGGGTAGTTCCACGGCGTGATGCACCCGACGACCCCGACGGGCTCCCTCAGGACGACCGAGTTCCCGGTCTGCTCCTCGAACCGGTAGCTGGTCGCGAGCTGCGCGGCCGAGCCGAAGGTCAGCGTGGGCAGCCCCGCCTGGATCATCGTGCTCAGCGCGATGGGCATTCCCACCTCGGCGGCGATCGTCTCGGCGATCTCCGCCGTGCGCGCCGCCAGGCCGGCCTGGATCTTCTGCAGGTACCCGGCGCGCTCGGCGGGGGTCGTGCGCGACCACGCGTCGAACGCGGCCCTCGCGGCGCGGACGGCGCGGTCGACGTCCGCTGCGTCGCCCGCGGGGACGCGCCCCATGACCTCCTCGGTCGAGGCGTCGATGACGTCGAAGGAGCCTTTGCCGGACGGCGACGTCCACTCGCCGCCGATGTAGAGCTTGTCGTAGGTCTTCATGGCGGCAGCCAGGGTCGGCGCGGTCGGCGAGCCTGTCAACGGACGCCCTGCTTGAAGCTCTGCAATCCGGGGTGGCGCCGCCCTCTTCCCGGCGGCTACCGGCACACGCTCGCCCGGCGCGCAAAAGCTGCGCGCAGGCGCAGCAATCTCCAGCCACCCGCGGCCGACCTCGGAGGACAGCCGCGCCCTTGCGTGGCACCGACCTTGCTCGAGGGACCACGTGTCCCTCGCCGAGCCGATCCCGACCGGCACCGCCGTGCCAGGCAAGCGCACCAGCCTCGCGCAGCTGATCGATGTCGAGAACCGCCGCCACCGCCGTCGGCGCATCTTCTGGGCGGCCGTCGCCGCGCTCGTCGTCGTACTCCTCGCGGTCGCGTGGACGGCGCTCCGCCCGAGGCCGGTTCCCCTGGCCGCGCGCTTCCGCGTCGAGCCGGTGTCCCGGGGCGACGTCGTGCGCGAGGTGCGGGCCACCGGCCACGTCGAGGCCGTCACCACCGTGCAGGTCGGCGCCGAGATCAGCGGCCGCATCGCCACCGTCGAGGTCGACTACAACGACCGGGTGCGGGCCGGCCAGGTGCTCGCGCGCTTCGACCGCGACGCCCTCCTCGCGCAGCTCGCGCAGGCCCAGGCGACGCTCGCCGCCGCCCGGGCCGCGCTCGAGCAGGCGAAGACCGATCGCGAGCGCACGAGCCGCGACGAGACGCGCGTCGAGCAGCTCTACGCGAGCCGGTCGATCTCCGAGGCCGACCGGGACAACGCTCTGGCCGCGGCGCGCCTGGCCGAGCAGCGCGTGGCCGCGGCGGCGGCGAACCTCGAGGCGCAGCAGGCCTTGTACAAGGTCGCGAGGACCAACCTCGACCACTCGATCATCCAGGCGCCCATCGACGGGGTCGTCATCACGCGCAACGTCGATCCCGGACAGACGGTCGCCTCGGTCTTCCAGACGCCCGTGCTCTTCACGGTGGCCGCCGACCTGCGCAAGATGCGCGTCATCGCGGCCGTCGACGAGGCGGACATCGGCGAGGTGGCCGAGCGCCAGCGCGCGACCTTCACCGTGAACGCGTACCCGGAGCGCACCTTCGAGGGCGTCGTCACCGAGGTTCGCAACTCGCCGGTGGTCGTGCAGGACGTCGTGACCTACGGCTCGGTCATCGAGGTCGACAACGCCGATCTCGCCCTCAAGCCCGGGATGACCGCCTCGGCGCGCGTCCGCACGGCGACGGCGACGGGCACGCTGCGCGTGCCGGCGGCGGCGCTGCGCTTCGTCCCGCCGGGCGAGAAGCCCGGGGGCAAGCCGGGGGTCTGGATGCTCGAGGGCGGCGCCCTGCGGCGCGTCGAGGTCTCGCCGGGGGTGACCGACGAAGAGCTCACGGCGATCGCGCCCGGCGCGCTCGACCCCGGGCGAGAGGTGCTCGTCGATCTGACCCGCGACGGCAAGAAGGCCTATGGGCTCGCCCACTAGTCGACCTGCGGGAGACGGCTCCGCGCCCGCGCCCCTGCTGTCGCTGCGCGGCGTGACGAAGACCTACGGCGAGGGCGACGCCGCGGTGCGGGCGCTCGACGGGATCGACCTCGACGTCGTCCCGGGCGAGTTCGTCGCGATCACGGGGCCGTCGGGCTCCGGCAAGTCCACGGCCATGAGCATCTTCGGCTGCCTCGACCTGCCGACCGGCGGCGAGTACCGCATCGAGGGCATCCCGGTGCAGGACCTGTCGGGGGACGTGCTCGCGGCGCTGCGCAACGCGCGCTTCGGCTTCGTCTTCCAGCAGTTCAACCTGCTCGCGCGCACGCCGGCGCTGGAGAACGTCGCGATGCCCCTGGTGTACGCGGGCGTCGGGACCCGGGAGCGCGCGCGCCGGGCGCGCGAGGCGCTCTCGGTCGTGGGCCTCGCCGGGCGCGAGCAGGCGCGCACCAACCAGCTCTCCGGCGGCGAACAGCAGCGGGTCGCGATCGCGCGGGCCATCGTGAACGCTCCGGAGATCGTGCTGGCGGACGAGCCGACGGGGAACCTCGACTCGAAGAAGGGCGCCGAGATCATGAAGCTCCTGACGGCGCTCAATCGCGACCACGGCATCACCGTGCTCATGGTGACACACGACGCGACCTGCGCGGCGTACGCCCGGCGCCAGGTGGTCTTCCGCGACGGGTGCATCGTGCGCGACGACGGCAAGGAGGCGGCGTCGTGATCCTCCCGTCGGCGGGCCTGGCGTTCGCGGCGCTCCTGCGCAACAAGATGCGCTCGGCGCTCACGATGCTCGGGATCGTGATCGGCGTGGGCGCGGTCGTGATGATGCAGTCGATGGGAGGCGGCGCCACCGAGTACGTGAGCGAGGCCATCAGCGGGCTGGGGAGCAACATGCTCATCATCATCCCCGGCACCCCGCGCGGGCTCGGCCAGATGACGACGGGCGTTCCGCTCTTCACGCTCGGAGACGTCGACGCGATCCGCCACCAGGCGCGCGACGTCGCGCTGGTCAGCGCCGCCGGGCAGCGCGTCGAGCGCGTCGTCTACGGAGGACGCAACCGCTCGTCCGCGGTCGCCGGGCTGATGCCCGAGTACTTCCAGATCCGCGCCTGGAGCGTCTCCTCGGGGCGCCTCTTCACCCAGGAAGAGGAGCGTCAGGGGGCCAGCGTGTGCGTCGTCGGGCAGACCGTGGTCGACGACCTGTACCTCGGGCAGAGCCCTATCGGCAGGGATCTTCGCGTGAGAGACAAGACGTGCCGGATCATCGGCGTCATGGAGTCGAGGGGCGCGTCCGCGGGCATGGACCAGGACGACGTCGTCTTCATGCCGTACTCGTCGTTCTCGCGCCGGCTCGTCGGCAACGACCGCATCTCGGCGATCATGGCCTCGGCAGCGTCGGCGGACCGCATCGACGAGGCGAAGGCGCAGATCGTCGAGATCCTGCACCGACGCCGTCACATCGCCCAGGGAGACGACGACAACTTCGCCGTGCGCGATCCGCGCGATCTGCAGGCCGTGTTCCAGTCGGTGATGGGGATGCTCACGACCCTGCTGGCCGGCGTCGCCGCGGTGTCGCTGGTCGTGGGCGGCATCGGGATCATGAACATCATGCTCGTGTCGGTGACCGAGCGGACCCGGGAGATCGGCGTGCGCCTCGCCATCGGCGCTCGCTCGCGCGACGTCCTCACCCAGTTCCTCGTCGAGGCGACGACGCTCTCGGCCGTCGGCGGCGTGGTCGGCGTCGGGCTCGGCCTCGCCGGCGCCTGGGGCGTCGCGCGCGGAATCCACGTCCCCTTCGTCGTCCCGGCCGTCTCCACGGCCGTGGCGTTCGCGGTGAGCATCCTGGTCGGCATCGGCTTCGGCGTCTGGCCCGCGCGCAAGGCGGCGCGGCTCAACCCGCTGGCGGCGCTGCGCTTCGAGTGAGAGCTCGCCGCACGAGGCGCACGCGCCCGGAAGCTGCCGGCGGTGCCCTTGCGGCAGTGGGTGCTGTCGCTGCCGTTCGAGCTACGCGCTCTCGCTGACCACGTAAGCCTGACGTGACGCGGAGAGACGAACGGACAATCGGTCAGGGTTTGCGGTCGCGCAGGGTTTCGGCGTAGTTGCTGTCCACCGGGCGACCGCGTGACGCGCACCTCGGCCGCCGCGCTGGCCCCCGAGAGGCGTCCGCGTCGAGCGCCCCTGGCGAACCAGCGCCGTGCGCCGGGGAAGTTTCATGAGCCGCGCGGCGTCGGTTCCTGCGACCATGGCGGTGATGCGGCGAGGCGGCCGGCGACTGATGTGGGGGCTCTGTGCGCTGGCCACGGCCTGCTCGGACGGCAGCGGCGGCGCGCCCGACGGAGGCAAGGCCCGCGACGCCGCCGCCGTCACCGACACCACGCCGGCGGGCGACACCGGCGCCACCGACGCGACGCCGGCGGGCGATACCGGCGACGCGCGTGATGCCCCCGATGTCGGCGATGGCCGCGGCGACGGCGCCCCCGCCCTCACCTATGACGAGGTCGTTCTGGCGGATCATCCCGTCGGCTACTGGGCCATGACCCGTGCCGCCGCCAGCGAGCCCGACCTCACTGGCAAGGGAAGCGCCGGCGCCTACCACGGCGGTACGCCGGCGTCGGCGGCCCTGCCGAACGGAGACACCGCCGCCGACTTCAACGGCTCTAGCCAGTACCTTTCCATACCCTCAAAGGCATCGTTCTCCATCCCCACCACCGGCAACCTGACCTGGGAGGCCTGGATCCGCCCCGACGTGCTGCAGTTCCCCAACGACGGGGGCGGCGGCTACGTCGACTGGATGGGCAAGTGCGCCGAGTACGCGCCCAGTTGCGAATGGGAGGCGCGCCTCTACGACACCAACAACTCGCAGAACCGTTGCAACCGGCTGTCCGCGTACGTCTTCAATCCCGGCGCCGGGCTGGGATCAGGCGCCGACTGGCAGCCGGCCTGCGGACTGCTGCAGGCCGGGGGCTGGTACCACGTGGTCGGCGAATACAACATGCTCAGCCAACCGGCGGCCTGCCCGAACAGCGCCGCCTATCCGGGCGCCATCAACATCTGGGTCGACGGTGTCCCCTGGAGCCAGCCCGCGCACAACCCCACCGGTTGCATGAGCCAGTACAGCATCGTGCCGCGCGCCGGTGCCAGCGCGGTGAACATCGGCAGCATGGCCCTGGACACCTGGTTCCAAGGCGCCGTCGGTAAGGTCGCCATCTACGACACCCTGCTCTCCCAGGCGCAGATCACCGCGCACTACCGCGCCATGACCGCCCAGCAACCGAGCGGCAACTGCGGCAACACCTGCACGTTGTCGCCCTGAGCCGACCTCGACAGGATGCCGGCTTTCCGGCAACCGGCGCTTGCCGGGCGGGCAACCGGCTCAGGCCGGACCTGGGCTCGGCGGGAACCGCGACGCTCGGAGCGGCACCAGCAGCTGGGGGGCCTGGCGCGATCCATGCAGGCGACCACGGATCGTGCGTAGACTCGGAATCGTCGGGCTTGTCGCAAGCCTCTCGGGGAGTTGCGCGTGCTCGAGTGGCGACAATGGCAACGGGAACGGCTACGCCGGAACCAACGACACCACGTCACCGAGGTAGACAGCACTCTGGCGGAATCCGGTGGCGGCTCGGACGCCAGCTCCGGGGCCGAAGCGGGGGTAGACGCCGCCGCATCCGACGGCAGCTCCGGCGCCGAAGCGGGCGCGGGCCTCTGCTGCGGCGGGGTTCTCTGTGGAACGTCGTGCGCCAATCCGAGCGTGGATAACGGCAACTGCGGCGCCTGCGGGCACGTCTGCGCTTCCGATCACGTCTGCGCGAGCGGCGCGTGCATGCCGTGCTCCACGGTCTGCGGAGGGGCGTGTACCGACTTCACCGGCGATGACACCAACTGCGGTTCGTGTGGCCATTCCTGCGCGCCGGGCTCGTCGTGCACCGGCGGAGCGTGCGTGCCGTGCGCCATGGCATGCGGAGGAGCGTGCGTGGACTTCAGCTCGGACAACGCGAACTGCGGCTCGTGCGGCCACTCGTGCACGCCGAGTGAATCCTGCAACGGCGGCGCGTGCGTGACGTGCTCCACGCTCTGCGGGGGAGCGTGCGTCGACCTCGCCAATGACGGCAACAACTGTGGCTCGTGCGGCAATGCTTGCTCGCCGGGCGAAACCTGCCACGGCGGATCGTGCGTGTGCCAGTAGATCGCTGATGGCGCGGCACCGCAGTGCGGCGCACGCCAGCAGTAGGCCGCGCTCGTCACCTTGCCTTCGCGCCCGGCCTCTCCCCTACCCGCTCGACCTTCAGTGCCGTCACCGCCTCCTCCACGACCGCCTCGTACCCCGTCCCCCGCGCCTCCGCGCGGAGCACGCGGACGACCCCCGCGTGAGTCACCGCGAGCGCGGTCTCCCCCAGCGCGCGGGCGTCGCGGCACCACGCGCGCACTCGCGCCGTGAGCTCCGCGATGCGCTCCCCGCCGGGCGGGGCGCCCTCCTGCCACGCCTTCATCCACCCGGCGAAGCGCGCGTCCTCCTCCAGGTCCGCCCAGCGGCGCCCCTCCCACTCGCCGAACGAGAGCTCGGACAGGCGCGCATCCACCACGAGAGGCACGCCGAGGCGGGCCGCGAGGACCGCGGCGGGCTCGCGCGCACGCTGCCACGGTGAGGTCCAGACGCGCGCGACGGTCGCGCCCTCGGCGACCAGCTGCTCGAAGATCGCGCCGCTCGCCGCCTCCGGGGCGACCAGCGTCGGCACGTCCGACTGGCCGTAGCACACGCCTTCCACGGCGACGGGAGCGTGGCGGACGACGAGGAGCGCCGGGGCGCTCACGCGCGGCTCCACGCCAGCGCCGCGAACGCGGCGAGCTCGCAGAGCTGCTCGGTCGCGCCGAGGAAGTCTCCCGTGATGCCGCCCAGGCGGCGGACGTAACGCCACGCGGTGAAGACGGTGACCACGGTGCTCACGGCGAAGACCGCGGCGATGCGCGACGGAGCGGCGTCCATCGTCACGACCACGGCGAACGCCACGGAGAGGGCCCACGCCGTGGCGATGCCCGCCTGGGCCGACCGGGCGGCGGCGACGCCGCGGCTCTTCGATGGCTCCGAGGCGACGTACGGCACGGCCGCGATCTGCCAGACGGGCCCCACGCGCGCCGTGGCGCCCACCAGGGCGAGGGCCCACGGGGCGTCGTGGCCGAGGCGCGCGAGCAGCGCGGCCCTCCCGGCGATCGACAGCACCAGCGCGCAGGCGCCGAACGTCCCCACGCGGCTGTCCTTCAGGATGGTCAGCATCTTCTCGCGGTCGAACGCGCCGCCGAGCGCGTCGCTCGTGTCGGCGAGGCCGTCCTCGTGGAAGGCGCCCGTGAGCAGCAGCGAGGCCCCGATGGCGAAGAGCGCCGCGGCGAGCTCGCCGAGGGGCAGCAGCGCGCGGTCGACGCAGCCGGCCACGGCGCCGAGCACCGCGCCGACGAGCGGGAAGTACGCGGCGGACCAGCGCCACTCGTCGTCCAGGTACGGAAAGCCCCCCACCGGCAGGCGGGTGAGGAACACGAACGCCGCTCGCAGGCTGCGCAGCGCCAGGCGCGCGCTCACGGAGCCTCCCGGACGACCCCGGCCGTCGCGAACGTCGCCATCTCGGCCTGCAGCGCGACGGCGGCACCGACGAGGTCGAGCGCGAGCAGGGCCCCGGTCCCCTCCCCCAGCCGCATCTCGAGCGACAGCAGCGGACGCAACCCCAGGTGAGCCAGGGCGATGCGCGCTCCCGGCTCGGGGCTGGCGTGCGACGCGGCGAGGTAGCCCACGACCGAGGGCTCGAGGGCCTGGGCGACGAGCGCCGCGGCGTTGGTGACGAGCCCGTCGAGCACCACGGGCAGGCCCAGCTCGGCGCCCCGCCGCAGGAAGCCCGCGAGCGCGGCGATCTCGAGACCGCCGACGGCCGCGAGAGCCCCCACCGGGTCGCCGCGCCGGGGCGCGTGCAGGCGCAGGGCGTCGCGCACGACCTCGACCTTGCGCGCCCGGGTCGCGTCGTCGACGCCGGTCCCTCGGCCGCACGTCTCGTCGGGGGGCGCGCCGGTGAAGACGCTCACGAGCGCCGCGGCCGACGTGGTGTTGCC
>PLYU01000296.1 GCA_003153495.1 Myxococcales bacterium | reverse complement strand
AAGTTTTGGGTTATCGGCTATGGGCACTGAGCCGACGCTCCCTCACGACACTCTGCGAAAGAACCCAGACTGCTCAGGGGGCACGCGGTTGGCTGGCTCTCGCCACAGTGCTGCCGGGTAGCGCGTTAGTTTGAAATCGCGGGCGCTCCCGCATCGACCTTGGGCGGGGGCGGGGGCGGGGGCGAGGGCGGAGGCGCTTGCGCAGAGCATCCGGCGCTCCACCCCATCTTGGAACCGCAGCCGTCAGCCCCTCCGCTGAGGGCGCAGCCCCCAGCCCTTTCAAGGTGACTTTCCCCGCGTTTCCCCCAACAGCCGCGCTGTGGACACATGAGTCTTGTCGGGGAACCGAGTCCGCTTGGGGACGGGCTTCTTGGGACCGCGTGGGTGTTTCTTGAACTTGCTCAGCAGTGTGTGGGAAGCCCAACGACGCATTTCTCTCGCGAGCGTGGCGGGGGGCATCGTCTGGTACGGCTCCCACACGTCGGCCTCGATGGCGATGGCCATGCCCGGCGACTTCGAACGGACCTCGTTGGCGATGTAGTACCCGGACACCTCGTTCTGGACCGTCTCCACGCCCAAGTGGGCACGCAGGGCCGCTTGCACCGTGGACAGCACGTTGTAGGCGGTGAGTGCGACACCGAATCCGAGCAGCGCGGCTCGCGGGTATCGACGAGATCCGCAACGCGGACGCGAGCCGGCGCTCACGCCCTGTCCACGAGGGCCTTCAGATCCGTCCATTCCTTGTCGAGGCGCACCTGGGCCGCATCCCAGGTCGCTGCCCCCGAAGTCTCGAGCGTCCTGTAGTCGGCGACGAAGATCTCGCGGCCAGCGTGGATCTGCTTCAGGTTGGCGTCGAGATCCGTCCTGGCCTTTCCCGTGGCGGTCTTCGCCTTGGCTTCGAGATCGCCCACCTTCCGGTCAAGGTCGGCGAGCGATACCGTCGTGCTGTGCCGGTAGTCCGCGCGCAGCCTCGTGAAGTGGGCCTCCGCTTCCGCGACCTTCTTGTCAGCTTCGGCCTGGGCGGTGACGGCCTTCTGGGTGGCCTCCGTGGCCGCAGCTGCGATCTTGCCATTGGCTTCGGCCTGCGCCATGTTGACCTTCTGTTGGTCGTCCGATGCCTTGTTGCACGCAGCGGTAAGGAGAGCGGACACGACGGCCGTTGCGAAAATCGAAGTACGAATCATGTTGGGAAACCTCCTGGATGCGGCTGACGCAATAGACGTGCCGTTCGGACGAGACGCTCTCCGCAGGACCATCATCCCGAATGGTCCAACGTCTTCAACCGGGTCGAGGCGGCATCCCCCCCGCTCGGCCCCCCGCTCGGCTCACGACGCTGCGGGCTCGCTCGCGAGGCTCACGTGCAGCGATTCGGTCGCCCACAGGACCTGCTCGAAGTCGTCGCAGAGGGTGCGCCACGCGGCGCAGGCCTCGTCGGTCGCGGGGTGCGCGTCGGCGAGCCCGCGTCGCAACGCCTCGCTCAGGTGCTCCAAGTCCGCAAGCGACTCGTTCACTGCGTCGTAGGGGAATATCCCGAGCACCGGTTCCCGGTGGCGGAGCTTCGCCACCAGTCGCTCGACGTCGGTCGAGATCTCGTCGCACCAAGCGCAGAGGCAACTCAGGAAGGCCGCCAGCGGGCCGTCCAGCGTGAAGAGCCTGGATAGCGGCCCGTCGTCCACGTGCGCATGCAGAGCACGGATGGTTCCGTGCAGATCGCGAAGAGCGCCGGCCCACGCGCGAGCGTGGGCGAGCGCGCTCGAGGACGCCGCGGGCTCGGGCGCTCCATCGACCACCTGCCGAAGCCACTCCACGCTCACGTCGAGGTCTTCGACGAGATCGTGGAAGAACCTCGCCTCTTCCGCGGGCAGCCGCTGGGTCGGCGGCGATCGCCGGGTTAATAGAGGGAAGGGAAGGGATGCGTTCGCCAAGGTGAATCTCCAGAGACCCGTACTCGCAATGCAAGGAGCACGCCGTTCTGGCCGTCGGCCGATCCGTTGAGCTTCATGGTCCAGATTTGAGCGGCCGTCTCATCGATGGCCGCGGCTTGGCGGCCACATACAGCAGGCTGGTCTCGATCGTGCATATTTCTGAGCGGGACCATGGCCTCCACGCGTTCCTTTTTTGAGCGGCTCCGCACCATCTGCGCCGACGTCGGCTTCGATCTGGAGCGGGTTCGTCCTTCGATCCTTGCTCGGATGCGCCTCCTGGCTGAGACCACGGAGACCTTGAATGACTGCGAGCGTGCCGTCCGTATCGCCAAGGACGTTTTTCGCTACTACGATGTCTCCAAGCCGCTCAAGCGGTTCACGGCGCTTGAACGACGGATCGTCGTGATAGGTACCCTCTTTTCGGACGTCGGCAAATCAGGTCCCGCCGGAGCGACTCTGGACGGGCAACAGCTTGTGGTCGAGATGTTCGCCGTGGAGTCCGGCATCGACGAAAGGACGTCCGTCGCGCGGTTTTTCGAGGTGTATTTCCCGGCGGACGCGGCTCGTCGTGCTCGAAGATTCGGAGCCCTTGGTCTTGACGCAGGAATGACCATGCGAGAGTTTTGGAACCTGCACAGCGCGTGGACCTTGCACATCCTCCAGGGTGACGGTGTACCTATGGAAGCGGTGCCCGCCGCGGCGACGCACCACATCCTGGAGAACGTGAACCCGGACTCGATAATTTCCGAGAGCGGGCATTTTACCAAATACTTCGGCGAGCATGCGTCGTTCGAGAGACCCGAGAAGCTCGTGATACTGTTGGACAAGTACGACGCTGCCCGCCGGCGAGGCCATTGCACGCACGACCGAGCCATCGCGGTACTGCGCGAGGTCATCGCGAAAAACCACCGATTCTGCGGTGATCGTGGGTTTTTGGAGATCATCGAGGATCTGGATGAGGTCATGAAGGTCCCCGAGGTGCACCCGCCGGCGCCAGGTGAAAGTGTCGCACGCACCACGGGCGCGCCAACGCCCTTCAGCGCCCCTTGCGCCCGGCAGACTCGCCCGCTCGTCGCAGAAAGATGGCCGCCTTCTCCTCCAGCACGCGGAACGCGAACGATTCAGTCAGGTAGAGCTCCACCTCGTCGCGATCGTGGACCGCGTAGCCGATCGCCAGATCCTGCCCGACGGTGAGCTCGAAGTCTCCGCCGCGCGTCGACAGGAGCACCGCGCCACCACGGAGCGCGGGCGCCCACACGAGCGATCCATCGACGAGGTTCTCTTCGATCCGGCGGCGAAGCGGGTAGCCGTCCTCGCTGTCGGCCGCGAGCTCGGTGAATGCCCGGATGCCCAGGGCAAGCGCGTAGGGGCCGTTCACGCCGGCCGCGCGCAGTACTTCCTTTGCGCTGGCGACGGCCCGCGGCCATTCGAGGTTGGTCTTCACGTCGATGGGCGGGTGCGGGCTGGCCTCTATGATGCCGGTGATGCGCCCGTCCTTGAAGCCGTGGAAGATGGCGGTGTCTTCGGCGCGGGCGACGCGCTCGGCCACGGCGATGACCGGATCGAGGTCGAGATCGCGCGCGCCCCGGGCGGCGTAGTCGAGCTCGAGGATCTTCATCGTGAAGGGAGAGCGGAGCTCGACGAGCGGCTGCACCTCGCGGACGGCGTGTGAGACCCCGGCGACCGGCCCTTTCTCGATGACCTTCAGGTGTCCCGTGTTGATCCCGCCGAGTGTCCAGCCGTGCGGCCCCGAGAAGTCCACGACCTTGCGGCCCGCGAGATGGAGCTTGAGGACGCGACGCGCCTCCTCGTCGACCTGCTCCCAGGCCTCCGGCGTGATCGGCGCGTGCTCTCGCTTGAGGAGGTCGTTCATTTGCTCCCCCGCAGGCTACCGATCCCGAGGCCGACGCCGAGCGACGCCGACGCCCCGCTCGCCTCCCCGCGGGCGGCGCTCTCGACGGCGATGATGGAGCCGGTGCTCCCCAGGTACTTCTTGATGTTCGCGTCAAACACCGAGCTGTGCCGGCGGATCCATTCGAGGTTCATCATCGCGTGCTCGATCTCTTCGTTCTCGTTGTGCGTGATGACGGCGCGAAGCTCATCGTCGCTGCTGGCCTCGGCGCGCTGATGGTACCAGTCCACCGCCTGGAGCTCCTCGCAGAGCGAGACGATCGCACGGTGCAGGTTGCGGGTGGCTTCGGACAGAAGCTCCAGCGGCTCGTGGTAAGATTCGCTGCTCATGGCGCGACAATAGCACCGCCCTCGCGTTCGGGATTGAAGGACGAAGCGGCGCGGCCTTTGGCGGTCTGTTCCGGGGCAGCCCCTCGGGCAGGCGGAAGCGCCGCCGTTGCCACGCCTCCTTGGGATCTCGTGGGACGAGGCACACCACATCATGGCACGCGCGGTCGAGCGGGGGCTGGCGCGTCGCGAGCGTCGGGTTCCGAAGCACCTCGGGCTGGACGAGAAGTCGATAGGCAAAGTAACCGTTCACGCCCCGGCACGG
>PLYU01000184.1 GCA_003153495.1 Myxococcales bacterium | reverse complement strand
CGACGACGCGCGGATCGTCGAGCAGCGCGGCAATCGGTCCGAGCGCGCTCTCGAGCGCGCTCGCGCGTCTCGCTTGGCTCTCACTCAGCTCGTGGGGCGGGTTCACCTCCTTTCATCGATCGGTCCACAACAAAACGTTCGCGAAATCGATCGGCGTGCGTGCGATTTGTTCCTCGCGCGCACCCGGACCCTGCGGACCTTTAAAGGAGGAGTCGGCGCGTCTCGCGACACGCGGCGCCGCCGGCGCAGAGCCACTGGCGGGGCGAAGGGTCGGGTCGCGGCATCCGGATGCGCTCGATCGGGGTCTACGGGCTACGACCCACGCCGAAGCCGTCGACGCGAAATGATTCTCACTTTCTTTCATGGAGAGGAAATTGAGACGGCGCGCGCACGAGGCCGCTGAAGAAGTCGGTGCGAATCCATTCGCTTGCATTTCCATGCCAAGAAAATGAGCGCTGGCCTCAGATGACAAGTCACAATTCGCTCGAAGCGTTCTGAGGCCAGAAGCGAGCGCAGCCGGCTGCTTCGGGCGAACCCGAGCAAGTACATGCGCAGCGGCGCGCATCACGCGCGATGGTGAAAGAGCGCGATTGTGCCCGTGGTTGCCGGCAGTTACTCCGGTCCGCGCGGCCCCCAAGCGAAAATAACGCGAACCAAAATCTCGCGCCCGCTCGATTAACCGTTCGTGGACAGAGCAGAGACACGGCGCGCGGATCCGGCGAACACCCCACGGACTGCCCCGAGACACCCTCTCGAGGGGAGGCCCGCCGAGCCCGCCGAGACGGTGTTCACGCCGAGCGTGCGTCCTTTCCTTCCGAACCGGACGCGGTGGGCCGAGCGAGGAGTGCGCCGGGCAGGTGGGACGCGAAGCCGCTTGGAGAGTGGAGGATCGCGATGCGCTTTTTCGCTGCCGTGAGTGTGGTGGTGCTGTCGTTGGCGGGACTCTGGGGCTCGACCGAGTACGTGGCCGCCGAGCTTCACGATGCGCGGGAGCTCGGGACCCCGTGGGCGGCGCTCGGGGAGTTGCGCATCTACCCTCCCTGGGGATGGGTGGTGTGGGGCCGGCTCTACGAGTCCCGGGCTCCCACGCTGTTCCGCAACGCCGGCGCGATGACGACGCTGGCCGCGCTGGCCGGAGCGGCGGTGGCGGCCCTTGCCGCCCTCCGGAGAAAGTCGCCCGGCCCGAGCACCGCTCATGGCAGCTCGCGCTGGGCCACCACCTCGGAGATCCGCGCGGCGGGCCTGGTGCGCGACGCAGGCGTCGTCGTCTGCCAGACCGACGAGGCCAAGTTTCGCACCACCGTGGACCGTGCGGGCAGGACCCGCACCGCTGCCGTGCGGCTCGGCGCGCTCGTGCGCCACGACGGCCCCGAGCACGTCTTCTGTTTCGCACCGACCCGCAGCGGCAAGGGCGTGGGCCTCGTCATCCCAACGCTCCTCTCCTGGCCGCACTCGGTGCTCGTCTACGACATCAAGAAGGAGAACTGGGCGCTGACCGCTGGATGGCGCAGGCAGTTCAGCCGCACCTGGCGGTTCGAGCCGACGGCCATCGATTCGGTGCGCTTCAACCCGCTGCTCGAAATCCGAAAGGGACTCTCGGAGGTCAAAGACACCCAGAACGTCGCCGACATCCTGGTCGACCCCACCGGCGAAAAGGACAGCCGGGACCACTGGCAAATGACGGCGCACAGCCTCCTCACGGGCGCCATCCTGCACGTCCTCTACGCGGAGGCGGACAAGACGCTCGCCGGCGTCGCCGCCGTCCTCTCGGACCCCGCGTGCACGCAGCGGCAAACGCTCGGGCGGATGCTGCTGACCGGCCACCTGCCCACCGGCCCACATCCGGTCGTCGCCCAGGCGGCGCGCGAGATGCTCAACAAGAACGACAACGAGCTCTCGGGGGTCTTCTCCACCGCGATGGCGTGCCTGGGCCTCTACCGCGACCCGGTCATCGCGCGCAACACGGCGCAGAGCGACTTCCGCATCGCGGACCTCATGAACGGCGACGCGCCCGTCAGCCTCTACCTGGTCGTACCGCCGAGCGACCTCGCGCGCACACGGCCGATCGTCCGCCTGATGCTCAACCAGATCGGACGCCGGCTCACCGAGTCGATGCAGGTCGGGGAAAAGACCGCCTACAAGCACCGGCTCCTTCTCCTGCTCGACGAGTTTCCCTCGCTCGGTCGGCTGGAGTTTTTCGAAACCGCGCTCGCATTCATCGCCGGCTACGGCCTCAAGGCCGTCCTCATTGCCCAGTCGCTCAACCAGCTCGAGAAGGCCTACGGCCCCCATAACTCCATCCTCGACAACTGCCACATCCGCCTCGCGTACGCGGCCAACGACGACAGGACGGCGAGACGCATCTCGGACCTCCTCGGTCAGACGACCGAGAAGAAGCTTCAGAAGAGCTATTCGGGCTCCGGACTCTTTCTCACCCACCGAAGCGAAAGCGAGCACGAGTACGGCAGGCCTCTGCTCACCCCCTCGGAGGTGAATCAGCTCGACCAGGACGACGGCATATTGCTCGTCGGCGGCCTCCTGCCCTACCGCGCGCGCAAGGTCCGCTACTTCCTCGACCCTCGCTTCAAGGGACGGGGTGGCCTTGCTCCTCCCGACGGCCCTGACGAGCAAGCACGCGAGTTACCGACGCGGGTGCCCAGCGATTGGCAAGACACGGTCCCCGCCGCCGCGTTCCCCTTTCCTCCTGCCACGGCTCCCGACGCGCTAGCGAGCCAGGTCGAGCCCGATCCGCGCGCCTTGGACCAACCCGCGCCGCCAGCGCAAGACACGCAATCCCAGGCGCCCGATGACGTGTGGACGAGCTACTTCCGCGACAAGCCGGCGGAGAGCGCGACTGCCGAAGACGCCGAGCCCGACGCCGTCGCGGCGCCCGAACGCAAAAACCTCCCAGTGTGAGCGCACGGCATGGAGTCGTGCGCGCGAGCCCAGCAAAAGGAGCGATGCCGATGAACGCAAAGACCAAGACCAGGCGCGTGCGCGTGTACACCCGACTGCCCGCGACCTTGCGAGACCGCGTGTCGAGCTACTGCGCCGCGAGCAAGATCAGCGAGCGCGCCGTCTTCGAAGCGGCGGTCGAGCAGTACCTCAACGGCACGAGCGACATGACGCTCGTGCTTCGCCGTCTCGACCGACTGGGCCGGGCGGACGATCGGGTGCACCGGGACGTCGAGCTTCTATCGGCATCCTTCGCCGTCTTCGTTCGGCTATGGTTCGCGCACACGCCGAGCCTTCGCGACGAGGTCAAGCCCGCCGCGCGCTCGGACGCGGAGAGCCGCTACCGGCAGTTCATGGACTACGTCGCGCAGGAATTCACCGGCGGCCGGCGGTTTCTGGACGATTTGCCCCGCGAGTCGATCGCGAACGACGCGGAGCTCACGGCCATGGCGACGAACGCTGGCTCGACCGGCACGGGCCAAAGCTAAGAGGTCTGAGCCCTACGTCCCTCCGGCTGGCGAAGGGATGTACATCGAGGTCCAACCCCGTAGTTCACGCTTGCTAGATGGAGCTCATGTCGAACGCCGAGAGGGCTCCCGCCAGCACCGAGATCCGGTCCGGGACCGGAAGCGCGGCGTCGATCAGGATGAGCGGACGCTCGCGTAATCGGCACAGCCCGCCCCGCGCCCCAAGCAGTTCGTCTCCGAAGGGCTCGACGCGCAGAGCGATGCCGAGGCGCGCCGCCACGGTCTCAAGCTCGGACAGGAGGCGCGTCGGGCTCACGGTTGGTATGCTGCCTGAGATGACGGCCAGTGTCGTCGCATATACATCGTCTCCTTCGGCGAGGGGCTTGGTTGAGCAGAAGATCGCAATCACCAAATGGGCCTCCACGAATCGCGTGCGGGTCGGCACCTGGTACGAGGAGCGCTCCGCGGGCGAGGGCCCTATCTGGAAAGTGCGACCGGCGCTTATGGAGGCGCTCTCCGCCGTACGCGATCGCGAAAGGACGGTGCTCGTGATCGCCTCGCGGGGATCACTCGACGTCACAGAAGAAGCCATCATCGAGGCGCTCGGCCGGCGCAAGGGCGGAAAGGTTGTTTCCGCTGATGGGACCGAGCCGCGAGCCGCCGCGACGCGCCTGGCGAGCGCCTTCGGGTGGTACGAGAATGCACTGAGGAGCACTCGTGCGCGGGCGGAACGCCGGCGGCGGGAAGCCGATGGCGAGCCACCGTTTGGCGAGGTTCCCTGGGGGTACCGGCGCAACGCGAACGGAACACGTGTGGTGCGCGACGCAGGCGAGCAACGCGTGCTGGCGGTGGTCGCTCATATGCGCGGGAACGGTTTCATTCTGCGCGAGATCGCGGCGGAGCTCGGCCGGCTTGGACTGCGTTCGCGCCGTGGCCACCGCATCGGGATCACGCGCATCCACGAAATGCTGCGCGACATCGAGACCGAGCCCTTGTACGAGCCCTTCCGCAAGGCGCTCCGGGATGGCGCTCAGTCCACGGCTGGATGAGCGTCGCCGTGCCCCAAGAGGCAGCTCTGTGCCGTCGACCGGATGCTTCAGCATGACCCGACCAGGAAAGCTGGGATGACGGGCCGCGTGAGACTCTGCTAATGGACGCCCACGATGCCCAGGCCGAGGACCTCCAAGAACCGGTCGAAGTCTGACTTCATCCGATCACAGCCCGCCACGCTCTCCGGCCCCGAAGTAGTCGCGAAGGGAAGGGCCGCCGGGATCAAGTTCAGCCCCCAGCTCGTCTACAACGTGCGGGGCGGCTCGAAGGCGATGAAGGGCACGGTGAAGAAGACCGCGACGCCAGTGAAGAGCGCCGCCATCGTGACGAGCCCCGCGAAGAGCAAGGCCGACTTCATCCGCTCGCTTCCGAAGACCATGTCCGCCAAGGAAGTCGTCGCCACCGGGAAGGCTCAGGGCTTCAAATTCGACGCGACCTACGTCTACTGGGCCCGGGGCTCGGCCTCGAAGAAATCCACGAGAGCAACGACCGCCCGGAAGGCTCCTGCCGTGTCGAGGCCGATCACGACCTCGACGAAGGCCGAGACCCTGCTCCGTGCCGTGGCCGCTGAGATCGGGCTGGGGCGCGCGATGGAGATCTTGTCGGCGGAGCGGGCGATGGTCAGGGCCGTCGTCGGAGGCTGAGGGGGTCAGGATACGAGGCTCGGTGCCTGACAACACCGCCGGGCGTCGGGCGAAGCGCCCGGTCGCCGGTCCGGTGGCACACTCGCGGCACAGCCGGCGTGGGGGACATTCCCGAGGCTGAAATCACGAGGCGCGGGCGCACTCGCAACACTTCTCTTGTTCTGTTGCGAGTTGCGCCCCGGTCTGCCGCTCCCGGTTCGCTACGGGCACGCGTAGACCAACCCGGAGCACGCCCCGCTGGCCCAAGAGGATGTCGGGCCCGCGCATCAGAATTGCGGGGGAATCAACCGCAGCTTCCCCATTGCCCGTTCGCGCCGCACGTCTGGTTCCCCCCTACGTCGCACCCGCAACTAACGTTCCAAACGCTGCAAGTCTGCGTGGCTCCAGGCTTGCACGTCCCGCCGCAGCTCGCGCCTACGCACGCGTAGGTGCACGTCGCGGTGGCCCACTGCCCGTCTGCGCCGCACGTCTGCACTTGCGTGTCGCTGGCGCACTGCGTGGTGCCGGGCGTGCAGACGCCCACGCACGTTCCGCCGACGCAAGCCCGATTGGTGCATGTCGCGACGGGGGAGTGCGATACGAGATCCGGCCCGCACTGCACGGCGGTTGTCGAAGTTGAGCAGACGTCTTGCCCCGGGCTCGCGGAAGCGCATACGGGATCGATCGGTTGGCACGTCCCCTGATTCGAGCCGGGCCTGCTGTCGCAGAGCTGCCCGGACGCGCACGTGCCGTCCGGCACCCATACGCCGCCGCTACAGAGCAGCGCGAGCTTCTGTGCGTTGCCGTTGCATGCGGCCTCGCCCGTCGTCGAGCACGGGCAACCCAGTGTGCCGACGGCGCCCGCATCGCTGCTTGCCGCGCACGCATCTTGCCCCGCGTCGCCTGCGCTTCCGTCGATGGATCCGTCGGAGCCGCTCTCTGGGGGGCCATCGCTGCTGGAGTCAGAGCCGCTGCCGCCGTCCGCTACGCCGCCGTCGCTTGCCGACACCGCGTCGGGCGAAGTGCCGTCCTGCGAGGTACTGTCAGCAGCGCCGCCCCCCTCGACCGCACCGCTGTTCGTGCCCGAATCTCCGCCGCTTGTCGCTGCGTCGCTCGGTGTCGGCACGTCGGTAACACCGAGCAGCGCAGTGCACGCCAGACTCGACGCGACCGTCGCAAGGCCGAGGAGAGCGAGAGTGCACGTGTGTCCAACGCTCATCAGGATCGCCTCATATGTTCAAGGACCGCAAACGCCACCCGAACAGGTGCTCGACAAGCACGCCACCGCGCGCGCGTGGTCGCACGCGGTGCCGTGCACGCGCCGGACCTCAATTGCAGGACACGGTGACTCCATTGTAGCGCTCCTGACAGCTCACAATTCCTGCCGCACAAACTGGCTGGTTCATGAAGCATCCGCAGCAATAGCCCGTCGAAGAGGGGCAGGTCGCGTTGTAGTCACAGCAGATGGCCGGAGTCGTGGCGCAGGCCCAAGTGCCGTTGCTGCTCACGGTGCAGTACTGATTGGGGATCTGGCAGGCGGGAGCGCTGCCGCAGGGCAGCATCATTCCGTTTGGCTGGCAAGTGCCCGACGAGCCGCCGCTGCCACTTGAAGAGCTACCCGAGCTGGAGCCGCTGCCCGAGCCCGAGCCGCCGCCGGAGCCGCTTCCACTCCCCGAGCTACTGCCGGAGCTGCCGCTCGACCCGCCGCTGCTCGAACCGCTGGACGCAGCGCACGCGCCGACGACCGTGACGGAGCAGCCACAGACGCGGCCGACGGTGCAGCAAGGGTAGGCTTGTCCGCAGCTCGGGCATGAAGTGATGCTGCATGCGGGAGCAGCTGCGTCCGCGTCGGATCCCATCGAGGAGTCCATCCCCGAGCTGCCGCTGGAGCCGCTGCTGCTCCCAGAGCCACTGCCTCCGGAATCGCCGCCGCTTCCCGAGCTGCTGGCTCCGCCGTCGTCGCCGCCGGTCGCCGCGTCGCTGGGGTTGGGCACATCCGTCACTCCGAGGAGCGCGGTACATGCCAAGCCCGACGCAGCCGTCGCGAGGAGGCAGGCGACCGCGCTAGCGAGTCCAGTTTTCATCAGAATCGCCCTCTCAGCATCAGGCCTCCGCTTTCGCTCCCAATGCGTGGAGCGATTTCCAGATGCGCCGCGCTCGAACTCTCGTGCTTCGACGGCGCTGTGAAGAACAGCACGGCGCCCGTCCCCAGGAGCGCGCCACCCGCGAGGAATCCGATCGTCGAGATCGTCCCCGCGCTCGTGGCGCTGTCGTGGTCGGTAACGGCTTTCGCGTGGCTGGGACAATTCGTAGGGCTCGCGCACTCGCTTTGCGAGCTGCTCCACGCCGAGCTCGCGACGAGTCCGAAGATGCTCCCAACCACGACGCCCGCGACGCCGGCGCCGCCGAGCACCAGGCCGATCGTCCTTTGGCTGCTCCCGTCTGTGCTCGCGGCCTTCGTCGGGGACGCTTCCTGGCTCGATGCGGACGCGACGGCGACACCGCCGAGGACGATCTGCTCGTGGCGATTCTTTTCGCCCTCGCGTAGGACCATCGTCTTCTCGGTGCTCGGCAGAAAGTCGGCCTCGAACACGAAGCGGTGCCCGCCGGGATCGACCGGCATCGGTGTACCCCCGAGCTGGTCCGTGAGCGGCTGCCCGTCCATCGTGACGCGCACGGGGCTGACGTCGTTGCCAGCGCTGTCCTTCACCTCGAACACGATGGTCGGCATCGCCTTGTCCAGCTCGTCGACGAGTCGCGCGCAATCTTCGCGCACCAGGCCCGGACAGCTCGCCTCGATACACACGGTCGCTCGCGTCCGTGACTCGCGGAGCTTGCCCGCATGCCTCAGATCCTGCGCGTTTTCGCTCGCGGCGATGCACTCAGCTTTCGTGGCGTCTGCCGCTGCTGCCGTGGTCGCGGGGGCGAGAAGGCCGGCTATGGCGAGAATTTGAAGAGTGCGGGCCCATCGATTTCGAGTCATAGGCATTCAGCTTTCCACCGCTTCGACCCCGTCTTGGGATCAAGCGTGTACGGGGGATTGCAGCTCGAACGAGGGGGCGACGGGGGCGCCGTCACGGGGATCGGCGGCGTCTGAGGCGTCGGTGGCGGCGATGCGGGCGAGACCTTGGAGGGCAGCGCCGGACGCGGGACAGAGGCTGGCGGGGCCAACGCCACCGTCGGCAGATCGGTCACGGCGATCGTCGGTGCAGTAGTAGCCGGTGCCGGCGGAGTGACGGGAAGCGGTAACTTAGACGAAGCCGCGGTCGACGTTCCATCCGCGCTCGGATGCCCACCGACGAGGAAGATCAGGACGATCACGGCGAGGAGCGCGGCCACGCCCGCGCCCACTGCGAGTCGTAGACTGGGCCGCCATCGTCCGGGACGACGCAACGTCCGCGTCCCATCGCTCGAAACTGGTTGCGCCGTCGTCAGTCCGCGCACAAGAGCGGGCCGCTCGATCAAGCGCGTGGGCGGCTCAGGCTGGCTTCCAGGCTCCGAGGCCAGTGTTCGACTGAAAGGAGCATCGGTAGCCGCCTGCTGCGCCGGAGAAAGGCGGGCGAGCAAGGCCCCAGTCCCGTCGCGAATGGCGTCGCGCATGGCAGCCGCGCTCGGCCATCGCGCTTCCCTCTCGAACGCAAGCGCGCGATCGACGATCTCCACGACGACGGGCGGTAAGCCGGGCAGCAGTGTCGCAAGCGACGGCGCGGGCCGCGTCGCAGCCTGGACCATCATGGCCTGCGGACTCTCGCCTTCGTGCACGAGCCGCCCCGACGCGAGCGTGAACAGGGTCGCGCCGACGGCCCACACGTCCGTAAGGGCATCGATCTGGCTCGTTTTTCCGAGCGCTTGCTCCGGTGCCATGAACGCGGGCGTACCCATCATCGCGCCCGTCTGTGTGGCGTGGCTGCTCGCCGCGTCGCGCACGCGCGCGATGCCGAAGTCGAGAACCTTGAGCCGGCCGTCGCGCGTGAGAAACAGGTTCGCGGGTTTGATGTCGCGATGGACGACGCCGTGGGCGTGGGCAGAGGCGAGGACATCGAGCAGTTGATGGCCAATCGAGAGCACAACGTCCGGCGCGAGCTTGTGACCGGAGCGTTCCCACCTTTCCTCGACCGTCTCGCCCTCGAGCAGCTCCATGACGAGGAACGCGCCGCCGTCGTCCGCCACGTCGTCGTCGAGAACGACCACCGTCCCGGGATGCTCGACGCTGTTCGCGGCGTACCCCTCGCGCACGAAGCGCGTACGGATGTCCGTTCGCAGGCTCAGCTCGGGATGCAACACCTTCACGGCGAACCGCTTCTTGTTGCGGTGAGTCGCGACGTAGACGGAGGCCATGCCGCCAACGCCGAGCACGCGATCGAGGGTGTACTTGCCCCGAAGCACGGTGCCAACGCGCGCCTTCGCACGCGCAAGCAGCTCGTCATCCGGCTGTGACATCGCGGTTCCGCCCCATCGTCCTACGTCGGCGCCTAAAGTAGGCGGACGCGATCGAGGATCGTACCATCGTTCGTCCCGGCCGGTGGAGGCAGAACCGAGGCCCCGCTCCCGGCCCGAGGCGCCGGCGACCGCAGCGTGCCGATGACGGCTTGCAGGATCGCGAGCATCCCGGCGAGGTTCGCGCCGGCCGCGGTCCTCGTCACCCGCGAATCGCTCCGGCCGACGCGGTATGCTGAGCGTCGACCCCGCATGCGCTGCATCTCAAGGAATCCTGCGAACATGCATTCTTCGTCACCACAGGAAGCACACCTACGTCGTGGCCTCCGCGCCTGCCGGTACCCTCGGCGCCTTTCCTGAGGGGCTCATCGGCGTGGAGCTGCCGTGGCCGCGAATCGCCGACCAGGGGACAATGAAGGAAAAGAAACTGGCACGGTCGCTGAGCCCGAAATCAGCGAGGAGCGCCGCTGAGCGGAATGCATCCAAGAACTCGACCATCGCGGTCCAGGCAGCTGAACCGAAGAACGCTGCGACCAAGACCGCTGGAAAGACGACGGCGCCCAAGAAGAAGTCTGAGAAGAGGCGACGGGGGCCGAACGTTACCTCCAAGCCGCCCGACGGCCCGCCGAACCTTGGTCCCGAACCTCGACCTCCCGTCGTGGGGCGACCCCTTCTTCTGCCCCTCGCGTCCTCCGAGATCAGCTGGGAGCGCTTCGAGAACTTCTGTCGCGCCTTCGTCAGTCGCCTGCCCGGTGTTGTCACCTGCAACCACTATGGCAAGCAAGGGAACGCTCAGAGGGGCATCGATCTCGTTGCCGAGACGAAAGACGGTACGCGCACCACCTACCAATGTCGCCAGGTGATCTCCCTCTCGGGCCCTCAGGTCAAGAAGCTTATTCGAGAGACCACGTTCCCGGCCTCCAAGCACGTCATCCTCACCAGCGCCGTCGCCACCGCCACAGCACGAGACGAAGTCGATCGCAAGAAGGAGAAATGGCTCCTGTGGGATGTCACAGACATCTCCGAGCACATCCACGACATTCCCGGTCAGCATGGTTCCGACCTCGTCCAGCGATTCTTCGGCTCGGGCTGGCGACAAGCCTTCCTGAACGCAGGTCCCGTCCGCGGATTTCGATCCACGGAGGACACACACGCCTCTCTGTTCAAGTCGGGCATCCTATTCCATCACGCACACGCAATCTTTGGCAGAAGCGTGCATCTCGATGCACTCAGGGCCGCCGCGACCGCTGACTCCACACGGCTTGTCCTGACCGAAGGTAAAGGTGGCATCGGCAAGACGCGCGTGCTGATCGAGCTAGCCCGACAGCTTGAAGCCGAGAAGCCGGATCGGCCGGTTTTTTGGCTGGAGGAGTCCGTTCCGCTGACCGACGCCGTTCTAAATGAGCTACCGGGCGGACCTATTACCATCATCGTTGATGACGCGCATCGCCGTGATGACCTTGGGCTCCTCCTTGCCGCAGCACAGCAACAGCCCCATTGGAAACTCCTCCTCGGTACACGACCACATGCCACCGAGCGTCTTCTCAACGAGCTCCCTCGGGCTAAGTTCAACCACTCCGAAGTGGCGGGGCCCATCGTTATTGCCGAACTCAAACGTGACGACATCGAATCCGTCATCCGGTCGATCCTGGGCTCCCAGTCCGCCTTCGACTCTACTATTCAGCGCATTGCGCGGATTGCCGACGGCTCCCCTCTCGTTGCCACGGTCGCGGCGATGCTTGTTCGAAGCAACTCTCTCTCGCCGGAGCTGGTACAAGAAGACGTCGACTTCGAGCGGGCAGTGTTCGCCCGATTTGAAGACGTTCTTATAGGACAGGCCACCGGAGACCACGGCGACGCCGAGTTGTACCGGGAGCTCGTGGCCGTCATCGCCGCGCTCACGCCGTTCCCCATCCACTTCGACTCCTTGGTCGAACGCGTCGCTAAACATCTCCGTGTGACCCCGTCTCGCGTTCGACTCGCCATCGGCGAGCTGGAGCACACTGGGATCGTCGTACGCCGTGAGTATGCCGTGCGCATCACGCCGGACGTATTGGCCGACCATATCCTGCGGAAACGAAGTCTCACGCACTCTGGTGACACCACTGGCTACGCAGCGGAACTCGTCAGAGAGTTCGGAGAGCTCTACCTTAGCCAGTTGGTGCGCAACTTCGCGGAGCTTGACTGGCGGACGCGCCAGACACGGGAGGCTGCCGCGTCATCCGTGGACGCTGTCTGGGGCTTTTTCGAACAGGAGTTCTGGAATGCCGACAGATCCAAACAAGGGGCGCTACTGCAAACGTTGGAGGACGTCGCCTACTTCGAGCCGGGTCGGTCGCTGTCGTTCCTAAAAGCCATCATTGCCAGCACCTGCGTGGATCTAAACGAAGCGCAGCGAAAGGCGCGAGACCAGCGATATATTAGAATATTATCCAGAATTTCTTATACGACTTTATATCTTGCTGATTGCGCCGACGGCTTGATTCACCTCGCCTCGCACGACCCCGCTTCCGCAGGACAGGCTGGTTCGGCGTCAGCTGCCTTGGCGAAGCTGGCTGAGTTTGAGATGAACAAGCCGCACGAGGTTCAGGCGATCGTTCTCGACGTTCTGGAACGACATATAGCCGTTGGCGATTTTTCAGACGAGCTGGCCCTCCGGGTTCTCAAACCGATGCTCGCCAAGGGCGGCATCGTCACTGCCAGTAGTCGTAGCCATGTCACATTTGGCTCGTTCGCCGTAAGGGTGTGCGAGCCGACAACAGGCCTTCGACGTCGAGTTCGCGACCTGTTGAGCCGCTTGTATGCTCAGGGGGGCATCCGCGCAAGGCTTCGCGTAGCGGCCCTCCTTTGCGAGGACGTCGGCGAGCCGATAGGCATGTTTGGCCACACAGTTTCGGAAGAAGCCCGGCTGTCCTGGCTCTTTGAGCGCCTGGCGTCGCTCGACCTATTGCTCGAGATATTGCGGATAGATCCTGACGCGATCCTCCTTCAAGCAGTGGCCGAGGGACTAAGGTGGCACTGGAGGCACGGTAAGCAAGACGACATTCGTAGGAAGGCGGACCAAATCCGGGTGGCCTCGCAAGGGGTACCCGAGTACTCGCTTCTCAAGGCTTTGAGGGGAAATTGCTTCGAGGACATCGCGGAGTTTGCGGGGTCGTCCGCTTGTTACGAAGCCTTTGCGACGTTCGTCACGGAGCAGGCGCGCGCTTTCATTGCGGCAAACGACGAGCCTGCAGAGGGCCTGAGGCAGCTTGCGGTTCTTGGGAGCCGCATCGCGGAATGGACGCAGCCGAACATCAAGTGGTTTCTGGAGGCACTCTCGCAGATTGACCCTGGGTACACGGCAAAGATGTTCGACGAAGCGATCGCTAGCGAGAACGACACGGTCGTTTCCCAGCTGTCGTCCGTGTTTCGGAGGGTGCGGGAGGCGGATGCGGACCGAGCAAAGGACTGGATCACGCGCTTGTTGTCGGGGCAGGTAGCGGCTCGTTTCGCGCTCGCCCAGGCACTCGGCGTGTGTAGTGATGACCTCCAAGAGTATGAGCATGCGGCATGGGTCACGCTCTTGAGTGATCGGGACCAACGTGTCCGGCATGCGGCCATGGATGCGCTGCGCGGACTCGTTACCCCCCATCCCAAGGAGGCGCTGGAGCTTGCTTTGGGTGCCAATTTTGATGTCGAGCCTGGGTCCAACGACAACCTGGTGGATGACCTTTGCGCGCTCTTCTGGAACGATGCAGCAGAACGTCTTGACGATCCTAGCCTTCTACGCGTTCTGGCAATCATGGAGCGCGTACGCTCTATAAGCGGGCACTGGGTGGAGCGCGTGATCGGCATCGCGGCTAAGCGCCTGCCTCGTCAGACCGTGGCGATGCTGATCAGGCGCGCGCACAAGAATCGGGGAAACGCACTAAACTACGACGCGGTTCCCTATCAGGGGCTGGAGGGGCATATTGGTCCGATTGCCGATATGCCCGAGTACGAGCACGTGCTAAACGACCTGTGCGATTTCGCGAAAAGCGGCGATGGCGAGCCGTTCGCGACAGGGAAGCTGTTTCGCGCGCTTGTTCGACTCGATCGCCCCGCGGCGACCGGAGCGTTGCGCGATTACGTCCAGTCCGGGAAGGTCGAGGACATCCAGTTCGTCGCCGACGCCGTAAAATCGCTTCCCGGCTCGCTTCTTTTGGAAGCACCCGCGTTAATGATTGACCTCCTCAGGGCGGCAAGGGTCGCCGGAGACAAGTGCTTTCAGGCAGTCGTCTACGTGCTTCGTGGCGCAGTCGTTCCCACGAGCTGGCAGAGTCAAGTCGGGGTGGCTGACGGCAAGCACGTAGCCTTGGAGCGGAAGGCACGAGCCGTCGCAGCCTCCCTCGCGGACGGTTCTGTGGAGAGACGCTTCTTCGAGGAGGCGGCGTCGGCGATCGCCGACGGGATCCAGCGCCATTTGGCCCGCGACGAGGTGTGGGTCGACGAAGACCGCTGGTAAGTACCGGGGTCGCATAGCGCTTTCGAACTGACGCCGGTGCAGTGCGACGGTGTGGTGGTGCCCGCCTGCCTCGCTCTCACGAGCTAGCGTAAGAGCCGCCTGCGAGCTGTCGATGAGGTCGCCTTGCTGACGCCGGAACGGCGCCGCCGCTTCGAGTCGCAACGGAGGGGGCGAATGGTTGCGAGTCTCGGAGCGGTCGGCGAAGTCGTTGCCTCAAGCGATTGAGCTCCGGCCGCTGAAGGCGTCAAAGGCGCAGCCGAGAGCCGCGGCTTTCTTCGATCGATCTCGCGCGCTCCACTCCACCGCGCCCACGACTTGGACGACGTCCTCGGTGCGACCGTGGCGAGGCTGAATTCCCGAGGCGCGAGAGGACTCGCAACCCTTCCTCAATTTCGTTGCGAGTCGGTGGCGCACGCGGCGCGACGAAGCTGCCGCGCTACAGACACGAGACGCAAGGGCCGTCGACGCTAATTTAGCGATGCCCCAGCCACATTGCCGTGACGGACGCCACAACGACGGCGACTCCGAACATGGCTAGCCCAAGGTATGTGAGCAGAAGGGGCTTCCCGAGGCGTCGGAGAGCGCTGGCCCGTACGACCGCCCAGACGTCGCGCCATCCTACTGTTGGGGACCAACCGTCCACGCGCCGAACGTAGGCGACGACTGGCTCGCTGGCCACGGTCATCGACCACGGCGGAGCCATGCGGAGAGTCAAGGTACGAGCGTCGTCTATTTGCCGGCCCGCCACGGCTCTCCGGGAAGGAGCTGAATAAGTTCGCGCCGCACCGTCGCAAGCGCTTGCTTCGCGTCATACAGCTCCCGCGACCCGGCGTCGAAGAAAAGACCGGCGTCGTACGAGGATCCCGAGTCGAAGGCGGTTGGCGCGCCCGGAACGATCGCAAGGAGCGCATGCACGTCGGTGAGAAAGCCGCGGTCGGCCTCCTTCGCCGCGAGGTTGATCTCGAACTCGGCGCGCGAACACGGCGTCCCGCCGTGCCTCATGTAGGCGCCGAAGCACGCGACGACCTTCGAACGGTCGAGCTCCGGGTGCTTCTGAAGGGCGCGGGCCAAGTCGAAGAGGTCTCGACCCTTCTTTCTTTGGTAAAGCGCGCGCAACTTGGTCCCCAGCAACTCCTCGAGCGTGAAGGTGACGACGTCGGCAGCGCCTGAAAACCAGGGGTTGTCGACGTGCACTTGCTTGCGAAGGTGGCCGTGCACGGCGAAGTGCTCGCGGGTGTTGATCTCCACCTTGAGGCGCAGCCTCGTAACCGGCAGGCCTTCGGCGTCGAAGCGGTATGCGAGGGAGACGCGGCCCTCGCCTCGCCTGCGCTGCGGGGCGCCGAGCCACGGATCGAGTCGCGCTCTCAGGGCGTTGAGCGCCGGGCCAATGGGCTCGGCGGTGACCTGCACGAGGTCGATGTCCTCGGAGTACCTCGCCGCGGGTTGGAAGAAGAGTTTGTGGAGCGCCGTGCCGCCGCGGAATGCGAAGGCGGCGGCGAGAGCCGGGTCGGAGAAGATCTCGACGAGAGCGCGCGAGATGACGAGATCCTGCTCCACCTGCGCGTCGATCGCCCAAGGCGCGGTCGCTCGCCATGCCGTGATGTAGGCGCGCGGGATCACGGCTCGACCTCGATCCGCTCGTTCTCGAGGATGCCCCAGCGGGCATCAGCGACGCCGCGCCGCGGTCCGCTGCCCGCGCGTAGCAGCGCCCGCCGAGGGCGCTGGGTGGCGAGCCAGTCCGCGAGCGGTGTGGTCTTGTCTCGCGCGCCGACGCGATCGAGCAGATAGCCGGTGCGCTGTACGATCGACAGCTCGACGTCGGCGCGTGCAACGCGCATGAGCCGCTGCGGATCGATCCGCTCGGCGAGTTCGGCGAGCACTGCCGTGACCGCGCCGAGGCCGCCGAGGCTTTGGGCGTAGCGAACGAGATCGAGCGCGGTGGCGTCGGGGGTAGAGACCCGCATCGTTCCGGTGTCGGTGCGTAGCTCCTCGGTCGGCGTCTGCGCGAGTTCCCTCTTAATAAAGAACCGGAGACGGCTCCGTCCGGCCGTGGTGGGGCGCATCTGTCGGTCGGTGACCACCTGGGTTTCTTGCGGCTGGTGGTGCGCGGCGCCGTGAAGGGCGGCCGCTGAGAGCAAGCCGACGTAGTAGTGCGCCTGCTCGTACTTCATCAGGTCGTCAACAAACCAGGAGGCTGGAGGAGCTCCCGCGATCGAGTACTCGAGCGGCACGATGACGAAGAAACCCCGGCGGGGCATGGCGAGGCGGTGCTTTTGAGCGAGTCTCTGGGCCGCCAGCTTCAGGGCCACCTCGGAGACCCCGAGTGCGCGCAGCGCCTCGTCGCGCGTGAAGACGTAGCGCCCGCTTGCCTGCAGCGCATCGATGAAGGACGGAAGGGTCCGCGCCGGGTGCGGCGCTATCGGATGCGGATCGGGTTGATCCGAGCGTCTATTTGCTTTCTCTGTCACACGCAAAAAGTATCACCGTAAGATTCTTTCTGCAATCGGCTGCATCCGCCCATCACTGAAAGCTCTTGAGCAGCTCACTTGCGCCGAATACGGAACGTATGTACAGGTTTTCCGTGGCTCTTGAAGCCGTCGAGGCCAAGCACATCCGAGTCGTCTGCGACGCCTGCCGCTCGGCCACGGCCGAGGTTTGCGGTAAGCGCGACCCGCCTTTCATGGCGCGAGTCGCGGCCGTACGGAAGTTCAAAGCCGTCGGCTGGCATCATGACCCACGCTCCAAGAGCGCGAGCGCACGTGCCGAGAAGGAGTCGGACTCGAGTGGCTCGGGGCGCTGGTACTGCCCCACGTGCGCGCGGAAGACTCACCTTTAGGCCTGGCACAAGGACCGGTACCGTTGGACGGCTGAGCGCTTTCGGCACCACGAAGCGGCTACACCGACGGGACGATGCGCACGACCCACGACCCGAGGCGCTGCCGGCACGCGCCGTCTTCGTCCATTCCGGGACGTAGGTCCTGAATGCTGCCCTCTGCCAACACGATCGTCGGCGTGGACTTCGGCGCTCCGCAGCGCGCCCGCGATCAGCGCCGGAAGATTATCGCGATCGCCGCGCACGCGATCGACTGGCGCCGCTACCGAATCGACGCGACCGGCTTGAACGAGCGCCTGCTCGCGAAGGATCCGCCCGGCTGGAGTGCGAAAGAGTTGCTTGAGGAGTTGCTCGCCCGCCCCGTGCGCATCGCGGCCTTCGACTTCCCCTTCTGCATCCCCGACGCGCTCCTTCGCGACGAGAAGTTCGCCGCGGATGCCGGCCACAAGTACGGCGCGTTCATCGGCTGGCGGACCTTCAACGCGTTCGTCGCCGAGCGGCTGCCCGTCGGCGATCCGCTGGACTTCCGGCCGTTCGATTCGTGGCGCGCCCGCGCCGACCGCCCGCGGCTCTGGACCAAGCGCGGCACCGACATCGCGGCTGGCGGTCAGCCGCCGCTCAAGGACAAGTTCCAGGCGACCTTCCAGATGACGCTGCTCGGCAACGCGCTCCTCGCGCGCCTTTGGGAGTCGCACCGGTATCGTGTGCTTCCCTTCCCCGGTGGTCGTGGCCCCGGCGAGATCATTGAGGTCTACCCTCGTGCGACACTCCGGCAGATGGGCCTGTCGAACTACAAGTCGCAGCCAAGCGAAGCGATCCGCCTTGCGATCGCGGCCTGCCGCGCCGCTGGCATCACGCTCGACGTCGACCTTCGGCTGATGGCCCTCTGCTGCCGTTACAGCTCGGGCGGCAAGACGCCTGACTACGACGCAGCCGACGCGTTCGTCGCACTCTGCACGGCGATTCTTCACGCGGAAGGAGCCTGCCGCGCGGCGATCGACGGCGACCCGCTCCTGAAGGGCAGCGAAGGCGCCATCTGGGTGCCGAGCATCGCATGCACCGGCCCGGCGTAGGCGAGCGGCCACCACTCGGCGACGTGCCCGCAAGCGGCCACTCGTCGGGGGATCTTGCCGTAAGGCGGGAACGCCGTCTACCTTGAGCGCGCGTAGGAAGCGAAGGGGGAGCACCGTGACCCGGACGAGAGCCAGTCACGGCATCGCGCGCTTGAGCCCCTCGCTCTCGAAGTCGCGGTACATCTCCGGTCTGAAGTGCCCGAAGATGCTCTGGTGGATGGTCCACGAGCCGAACGCGCCGGAACTCCAGGGCGACGATGGACTGCAGGTGATGTTCGCCCGCGGGCATCGAATCGGCGAGCTCGCACGCGCGCGTGTACCTGGGGGCATCCTCGTGGATGTGCCGCACCACGAACTCGAGAAGCGGGTCGCCGCGACCGCCAAGGCGCTCGCGGAGGGCGCGCGCGCCGTTTACGAGGCGAGCTTCTTCGAGGACGGCATCTTCGTCTCCGTCGACATCCTCGAGCGCCAGGGTGGCGGCTTCGTGCTCATCGAGGTGAAATCCACGCTTGACGTGAAGGACGAGCACCTGCCGGACGTGGCGGTGCAGCTGCACGTCGTGCGTCGCGCAGGGCTCTCGGCAAGGCGTGCCGAGGTCATGCACCTCAACCGCAAGTGCCGTCATCCGGACCTCTCCAACCTGTTCGTCCGCGAGAACGTCACCCCGCAGCTTCGCACCGAGTTGCGCGCCGTAGCGGGCCGGGCCGCCTCAATGATGGAGGCGTTGGCCGGACCACTGCCCAAGGTCTCGATCGGACCCCACTGCACCACCCCCTACGAGTGCCCGTTCCTCGAGCGATGCTGGCCGCCCCTTCCCGATTACCACGTGAGCACGCTGTACAGGATCCGCTCGAAGCGGGTCGCCGAGCTTGTCGAGGACGGCATCGAAACCCTCCAAGACTTGCCGCCCAAACTGACGCCCGTGGGTCCCGCGCGCCGGCAGGTCCGGAGCGTGAAGACGGGCAAGGTCGTCGTCGAACGCGGCCTGCGGCGTGCGCTCGCCGCCCTCAAGCCGCCGCTCGCATTCCTCGACTTCGAGACCGTCAACCCGGCGATCCCCGCGTGGCCGGGATGCGGTCCGTACGCGCAGGTGCCGGTCCAGTTCAGCTGCCATGTGCTGACGCCGGGAGGACTGGAACACCACGGCTGGCTCGCGGATGGCGCCGCTGACCCTCGCGAGGACTTCGCGCGAGCGCTCGTCAGCGCGTGCGCAAAGGCCAAGACGATCGTGGCGTACAACGCGCCCTTCGAGCGCCTGTGCGTCGACGCTCTACCTCGACGACACTCCACACGAAGACGAGCCGCGTGAGACGCTGATGGATCGCGCCGAGCGAGAGTTAATCGTCGAGCTCGAGGAATCGAAGTCGATCGCGCTGGTCGGCCGCTTCGATGGGGACAACGCGCCCGACAGAGAGGCCCACCGCAGAAACTTCAACCGGAGACACAACCCGTTCCTCCTGCTCGTTGGTCAGGTAGGTGAGGAAGGCATCGATCTCCAAGAGCAGTGCAGGTACGTCATCCACTACGATCTCGAATGGAACCCCGCCCGAATGGAGCAGCGCGAGGGGCGTGTGGACCGCATGGGCTGGATGGGCGAGCGTCGAGATGCGGCCGGCTTCATCGACGTAAGATTCCTGCTCCTCAACGGAACGTACGAGGAGCGCATCTTCCATACGGTCATGCAGCGCGACCAGTGGTTCCAGATCTTGATCGGTTCGAAGAAGAAGGAACTTGGTCTGCTTCCAGAAGAAGTCGACCAGGAGATCGCTCAGGATCAGATCGAAGACGATGGCTCTGGCGGCGCTCTGACGGATAGCGAGAAGACACGAGTGATGCTGGACCTCCGGCCGGAATGAGCGGAGCGGGCGAGTGGGCTTGCCATGGGGGCTTCGGATCGTGGCCCAGAGGTGCCTCCGTGCCTAGCTCTCGTCGGGCAACATGACCGTGACCACGGGCTGTCCGTCGTCGCCGGGGCCCACCACGCTCCGGAGCGTGACGCGTGAGGGGCGGATCCTGTCGGTCACGCAGAGCACATCGAAGCGGATCTCGGAACCACCGCAGCCGCGGCTGCGCCCGATGGCCCAGCGCAGCATCCAGAGGACATCCCATAGCCGGCCCCGCTCGTCGTTGCATGCGCGCTCGGCGGCGGGGCTCAAGGCGACGCACAGTTCCCACGCCGCGCGCGTCAGGGCGACCGGTAAGACAAACCCGGCTTCGCGCGCCGTCTCCGTCACGTCCACGAGCACTCCGTCGGCGAGCGCCTCTGAGCGTGTGTAGCTGCTGATGAGTTTGGGGGCCGTCGCGTCGTTGTCCTTGTCGTCGTCCATGGTGCCTTCTCCTTGTGGCGCGAGCCGCGTTCGTCTCGGCGCGTTCGCCCAGGGCGGGCCCCCGGAGCTCCTCGAGATGACCGGCTGCATTCCCGGAGGGGCATCCCCTCCAGGGGAAACCGGGAAAGCAGAAGCCGGGCACCCCTTGGGGCGCCCCGCGTCTCGAGGCGCGACAAAGGGGGCCCGCGCGAACGAGCCGAGACGAACGCTCTCCGGTGGAGAAGGAGTAGGAGACGCTGGAGACGACGACGCGGCGGCGCGGCCTCGTCCAGAGCGCGAGGGGATCGCGCTCAGCGGCCGATGTCGTGGTCGGGACCGGGACGGACGACGAGCCGACCCTTGGCATCACGCGCGACCGCAACGGACTGACCCTGCAAGGCGCGCAGCGCGGGGGTCGCTCGCAAGACGACGAAGCGCTGCCCGTCCGACACGACGGCGTAGGCGTCCGGTGGGCCGGCCCGTTCGGCTGGCTGGATGCGCCCCCGGAAACCTTCCGGTACGCGGGCGAGGAACGTCATGCCCGAGCGTGCGGCGATCTCGGCTCCGAGCGCGCGGCGCTCGAGTTCACGCACCTTCGCTACCCGGTCCGGATCGTTCGGCCCGATGCCGAGACGACGTAGCGCCTCGCTGCGCGCTACGACGGCTTGCTGCACGTCGGCGCCCAGCCCCCAGCGGGCCAGCGTCTTCGTCTCGACGCGATCGAGCCAGACCGGTCCCTGATGGACGACCTGCTCCTTGAGCGACAGGGGCTCCTTGCGAACGACGAGCCGGTAGCGAGGAGGCGCGTCGCGGGCGCGCTCGGCGAGCCGCTCGAGGAGGTCGGGCGGCACCTTCCAGCGTCCCGGTCTCTCGGCCGCCGCGAGCCCGACTCGCTCGAGGTCGCGCAGGCGCCGCGCGAGCGCCTGAGCCTCGCCGCCCGCGGAAGGGTCGACGGTAAGGACGCCGCCCCCGGCGCGCGCGGCCTCTGCGATCTGCCGGTCCGCGGGACGGACGGGCATCTCGGGCGGCGTCGCGAGCGAAACGAGATCGCCCACGCTCACGGTCTGCGCACTCCGCGCGTCGAGCGGAACGTGGTACGCGCGCCCCGCGGGCGTCTCGACCACCGCATAGAACGTGCCCTTGAGCTCATCGGAGAGGCCCTTGCCGGCGACCCGGCCCGTGACGACGGCCGACGTCGCGCCCGGCTCCGGCGGAAGGACCTCTCCCCGCCGAACCGCGTCGTAGCGCGATGGGTCGCCTCGCACGGCCGCGTGGATCTGCTGGAGGATATCGCCGCGCGAGCCGAGGTCCCGGAGCCGCTTCTGCCAACCCTCGACGAGCCGCCAGGAGGTTGCCGAGACGCGCTCGGCGAGCCGCAGGCCCTGGAGATGCTCGAGGCGCGCGACGAGCAATGACTCGTCGATGCGCCCGCTCCGCGCCCGCGCGCGGACCTCCACGCAGTGGTCGGGGCCGCGCCGCTCGAGCTCGCGATCGAGCGCCGTGAAGCGCTCCTGAGTGACTTCTCGCGCGTAGGCGCGCTCGACGTCGACCTCCCGGCGCGGTCCAAGCTCGTCGGTAGCGAGCTCCTGGGCACGCCAGCGAAGGCCCGTCGAGATGTAACCCCGGTCGATCCGCAGCTCGCGCCCGTCGCGGTCGATCCCGCGGATGACGACGTGCGCGTGCGGGTGGCTGGTGTCGAAATGGTTGACCGCCGCCCACTCGACTTTCCGGCCGACGTCGCGCTCAAGCGTGGCGATCAGGCGCCGCACGTAGGCGGTGAGATCCAGCTCCGAGCCGTCCTCGGGCGAGACGATCAGACGAAACTGGTGCTTCTCGCCCGGGCGGGGCTGCTCGAAGGCGCCGGCAAGCGCCGGCCCGTCCGCGTCGTAGAGCACGCCCTTCGAGCCATCCTTCTCGACGCCGTCGCGCTCGATGTAGCGCACGTGCAGGGCCGCCGCCTTGGCGGCGCTCGGGCCCATGCGCTGCACGTGGGCCTTGATGACGACGCGCCGTGCGTTCGCCTGGCGGGGATCCACGCGCGCTGGCGTGCGCGCGGTCCGCGCGCGCCTCCCGTGGATGCGGGCCAGGAGCGCATTGCGAAACGAGCGTGCTCCGTCGGGCGATGACCGCGCCCCGCGCGCGCCGCCCATGCGCGGCCGAAACATCGGCAATTCCAGGTCAGTCGTCATTGTGGCGTCGGATTTTCGTTGTCCTATTCGAAGGTTCTGAGCGCGCGGCCCCGAGAGTAGATTTTGTGTCGCCGAAAATGAAGTGCCTAATCCATACTTTAGTATCCAATTGACACCACGTGTTTATCTTGCCCTCCGTCTTCGACTCCGGGTTTGAGAAATCAC
>PLYU01000343.1 GCA_003153495.1 Myxococcales bacterium | reverse complement strand
CGACCCCGACCCCGACCCCGACCGAAGCCCCGCTCGAAGGCGCGGACTTCATTGCCCAGGCCCGGGTCATCTACCGCGTCGCCGCCTGCGGCCCCTCGGGCGACGTCCCGCCCCGGTTCGACGCGGCCGTGATCACGCGCCACTGCGACGAGCTGGAGCACGCGTACGCGGAGTACCGGAAGACGTGGGTCGACGTCGCCAGGCCGTTTCTGGCCGCGCTCGAGCCGAAGGACCTGCCGCACGTCGTGGTCTATCCGTTCGGCGGCGGCGATCTGGTGAGCGCGCTCGCGACCTTCCCGGATGCGGCCGAGATCACGACGATCTCCCTCGAGCCGGCCGGCGACGTGCGCCCCACCGACCGGCTTGCGCCGGAGCGCCTCGCCCGCGAGCTCGCCGTTCACCGCGGACACCTCGAGCGCCTCTTCGAGAAGGCGCACTCGCGTACGGACAACCTGGAGAAGGAGTCGCACACCGACCTGCCAGGCGAGATCCTCTTCTCGCTCGCGGCGCTCGTCGTGCACGGGGCGGAGCCCGTCAGCCTCCGGTACTTCCGTCTGCGGCCCGACGGCACCGTCGCATACGTCACGCAGGGCGACATCGACGGCGCGGCTCATCACCCGCGCGAGCAGCACGCGCTCTTCGAGAACGCCGAGATCCGGTTCCGGGTCGCCGGCGATGGCGGTGCGGCCGTTCAGGTGCTCAGGCACGTCAGCTTCGACCTGGACGACGCCCACTTGAAGGGGGACCCGTCCCTCTTGGGCCATCTGAGCTCGAAGGGGAAAGTCGCCGCCATGACCAAGGCGGCGACCCATTTGCTGTGGAACGACCATTTTTCTCTCATTCGCGGCTGGCTGCTCGAGCACACCGACTGGATGATCTCGGATTCAACCGGGATTCCGCCGCGTTTTGCCCAGCCGGCAGGCTTCGAGCAAGACACGTATGGTCAGTTCACGGGTCCGTCGCCCTTCGGGTTCGTCGACGAGAGGGATACGCGCGACTTGAAACGGCTTTTCGCCACCGAGCCTGCTCGCGACCTGCCGTTCCGCTATGGCTACCCGGATAAGGACGGGCACGCCCACCTCCTCGTGACTCGCCGGAAATAAGAGAGTAAAAGGCCCCGGGCCGCCCGAAATCGTCCTGGCCAAAGGCCTCGTAGTGCTTAAGTTTTCGTCCCGCGGGTCGGGAAGCACAAGGCGGCTTCGAGCGTTGTCAGCATTCGAGAGCGACCCTATCTCCCACCCCGGCATCCCACCCCTGTAACGAACGTGAACGCCCCCGGCACCGCCCTCTCCTTGGGAGAGGCATCACCTCATCAAGAACCGCTCGAGCTGCGCACGTTGGGCGACGCGAGGGCGGCGAACGACGCGTCGCCGAGGTCCGCGTCTGCCTCGCTCCCGCCGCTGCGCGGGCCGCGCAGGCGGGTGCTGACCCACGACGAAGAGGTCGAGCTCGCCCAGCGCATCGAAGCTGGCGAGCGCGACGCTCTCGAGGCGCTCCTGGGGACTGCCCGGGCGGCGATCCCGCTGCGAGCGCTCGCGGCCGAGCTGCGTGACGCCCGCGTTCTGCCGACCACGCTTCTGCGTAACGCGGGTGAGGACGCCGACGAGGCGGCCAACATCAGCCGGATGGCCCGCCTGCTCGACCGTGCGGCGACCGTCGCCTCTCCCGCCCGGCGCGTCGTGGACGAGGCCACTCGAGAGCGCCGCCGGCGCCAGCGCGCGAGGATCGCCACCGATCTGGCCGCCGAGCGGTTCGAGCGCGCGGTCTTCGATCGCATGGCGCGGGCCCTTCGCTCCAAGGGGGCCGATCAGCGTACTCGACGCGCATTCGCGCGCGGCCGTCACCAGGCGCAGCGCGCGGTCCACGAGTTCGTCGGGGCCAACTTCGGGCTCGTCGTGACCTACGCCCGCCGGTTCGTCGGTCAGGGGCTCGACATGCACGACCTCGTGCAGGAAGGTCAGCTGGGCCTCATCCGCGCCGTCGAGAAGTTCGACTGGCGCCGGGGGCACCGCTTCTCGACGTACGCCGCATGGTGGGTGCGCCAGGCGATGGCGCGCGCCCTGGCCGACCAGAGCAAGACGATCCGCGTTCCGGTCCACCTGCTCGAAAGCCGTCACAAGCTCGAGCGCGTCCGCCGCTCCATGGCCCAGCAGGGCTGGCGTGACCCGTCGGACGAGGAGCTGGCTCGCGAGAGCGGCCTCCCCATCGACAAGGTCAGGGCGATCCGCGGCCTCGTGCGCGAGCCGCTTCGCCTCGAGGCGCCTCTGGGCACCGAGGGCGACGGCGGGCAGCTCGGCGACCTCGTCGCTGACCCCCACGCCGCGGCGCCCGACGAAGAGCTCGCGGGCGCCCGGATGCAGGAGCAGACGCGCGCCCTTCTCGAGCACCTGACGCCGCGCGAGCAGCAGCTTCTGCGGCTGCGGTTCGGAATGGACGGCGGCCCTGGCCAGACGCTCGAAGAGGTCGGCAAATCGTTCAACCTGTCGCGCGAGCGCGTGCGTCAGATCGAAGCGGCCGCCCTCAAGAAGCTGCGCGCGATCTCCGAAGAGCGCGAGCTCGGCTCGTACATCGGTCGGTAGCTACAACCCCACGCCCACGCCAGCGATGCGGCTCGGCGAGAGGCGATACGTCAGGTCCGTCCGGGTGCCGACGAGCCGGTCGCGCACCGACCGACCGTTGCCGAGATCGGTGAGATCGGCACCTTGCCGCGCTCGGCCAGCTCGTGATCGTAGCGGAGGTCGAGGTCGGGGTCGGCGATCTGAAGACCACCTCGAGCCGGATCCTCGCCCGCACTGGCTTCCCATCGCGGGCGGCTGGCTCGAAGAGCCAGTCCATCGCTCTTCGCGCCGCGGCGCTCGAGAACGGCTCGTTCGGCTCGCTCGGCACGGCCGAGCGCACCGTGCCGTCCGTGTCGACCGTCACCACGAGGATCACCGTCGCCTCGCCGGTCGCGCCGGCCGGATACTCGACGGCCGCCTGCGTGATCAGGCGGCGAGGGGAGAGCGACGCGACCGGCGCCGTCGCAGGCGGCGGCGAGGACTGGGCGGCCGAGGTCGGGGACGCGAGCGCGAGCGCCAGCGCCACCGCCGCGGAAGATGCTAAAGCTCTGGAGCTTTGGCCGAGCTGGTGTGGAAGGGCAAGAACCGCGACCGCGCGGGGTCCCGGGCGCCATCGACCGTCCTCCCCGTTCGCACCGACGAGGCGCACGGCGAAGCCACCGGCTGGAGCAACCGGCTCGTCCTCGGCGACGTGGCCCACGCGCTCCCGGCGCTGGCGGGAGCGCTCGCCGGGCAGGTGGCCCTCGTCTACATCGATCCCCCCTTCGACACCGGTGGCCACTTCGACTTCCGCGCGACCATCCCCGGCGCCCGGGGCGAGGCGCCGCGCGTCCCGGTGCGGGCGTACAGCGATGCCCGCGGGCTCGACGCGTGGCTCGAATGGTTCCACGAGACGGCCGTGCTCCTGCGCGAGCTGCTCGTCGAGGGGGGCAGCCTGTACGTCCACCTCGACGCGCACGTGGCCCACTACGCCAAGGTCCTGCTCGACGAGGTCTTCGGCCCCGGGGCGTTCCAGCGCGAGATCATCTGGCGCATCGGGTGGATCAGCGGCTTCAAGTCGCGTGCCCGAGGCTGGATCAGAAACCATGACACGTTGCTCTTCTACGCGAAAGGGAAGAGGCCGAAGACGTTTCACAAGGAGTACTTGCCCTATCCGCCGGGCTACATGAGACGAGACGGCAATCCGCCCCTCGGCAAAGGCTATCCCATCGAGGACGTGTGGAACGCGGGAGGCGTCGACCGGCTCGACAGCATCCAGATCATGTCCTTTTCCGGCGAGAAGGTCGGCTACCCCACGCAGAAGAACGAGGCTCTCGTCGCGCGCGTGGTGCGGGCCTCGTCCGGTCCGGGCGATCTGGTGCTCGACTGCTTCGTCGGGTCGGGGACGATCGCCGTGGTGGCCGAGAAGCTGGGCCGCCGGTGGGTCGCGTGCGACGAGGCGCCGGTGGCGATCCACTCGACGCGCCGGAGGCTGCTCGCCCTGCCGGCGGTCCGGCCCTTCGTCGTCGAGAGCGTCGGCGATGCCCCCCCCGCGGCTCGCCGCCGCCTGTCGGTCAGGAGCCGCGTGGAGGGGAGGCGAGCCACGCTCGAGCTGGCGTCGTTCGGCGTCTCCCCACGCGAGGTGCCCGCGCGGGTCCGCGCTGGCGTCACGCACTGGTCGCAGTGGCTCGAGGGCTGGTGCGTGGACTGGGACCATGAAGGCGGCGCGCTGCGCGTCGGCTCGCGTAGCTGGCGCTCGCGCGGCGAGGCGAGTCTCCCGCTCGCCGCGACGCACGCCTACCGGCGCCCGGGGAGCTACGTCGCCCTGGTCAAGGCGTTCGACGTCCTGGGGGGCGTCGCCATTCGCGAGGTGCGAGTCGAGATTCCGCGGTGAGCTGGTCGGCTCGCTGGCAGTCGTCGCACGTCAGGAGCCGGATCCGGGTCGCCACGTCGTCGAAGTGGAACTGCTGGTACCGGCATTTCGGGCTCTTCATCGAATCCGGAGAAGCGGATCGTGCGCAAGCGGCCCGTAGCGGACGAGCGGCGAGAGCGGGCGCGCGTCGGCCGAGTCAACCCTCGCCCCGGCCCTCTCCCGGTGGGATCCCCCATCCGCCACGGCGGCCGGGAGCACGAGCACGGCTTCGAGCATGGGCGCGCAAAGGTAGCGCCGAGGCCCCCGATTTCTCGCTGATCCGGGAAGTAGCCATGACGGGTGTTTCTCGAGACGGATCCGCCGCGTTTGGACCACTGCCTCGGTCGAGACCCCTGCGAGGCCGTTCAAAGCACGGTCACCCACCCCAAGGGAGGATTTCCCGTGCGCATTCATGCCTTCACGTCGGCCACCGTTCTTGCAGCAATTTTCCTTGGGTGCGGTTGCGGCACAGAACGGTCGATAAATTCCTCGACGGATGGCGGCGCGTCGGAAGCAAGCGGCGCTGGACCAGGGGGACAAGGCTCAGACGATGCTGCCACCGCGAACGCTAACGATGCCGACGCAACAGGCGGTAATGGCGCGGGCGACGGAGGCACGGGCCCCGGCGAGAGCCGTTCGATCACGAATTTCAACCCCGGCTGGAAGTTCTACGAAGGCGATCCCACGGGAGCACAAGATCTCGGCTTCAACGATTCCAGCTGGCAGGCGCTGAGCGTTCCTCATGACTGGATCAACGCAAAGGGCCTGAAGGACGGGTCCGGAACCGCCTGGTACCGCAAGCACTTCACGTTGGCGCCGACCGATTCCGGAAAGAAGGTCTTCATCGACTTCGACGGCATCTTCCACCGCAGCACGGTCTACGTGAATGGCACGCAGGTCGGCGAATGCTCGTATGGCTACACGCCTCTCGTTTACGACATCACCTCTCACATCAAGTACACCGGCGAGAACGTGGTCGCGGTCAAGGTCAATACCGGTGACGCCAGCACCCAGTCCGATCGGAGCTCGCGCTGGTACGGAGGAGGAGGCATCACGAGAAACGTCCGCCTTCGCATTACCGACATGGTGCACGTGGACAATCGCGGCACGTACATCACGACACCCACGTTGAGTACCACCTCCGCAACGGTCAACATTCGCACCACCGTAAAGAATGACAACAGCTCCGATCAGGCCGTGACGCTCAGAACGACCATTACCGACGTCAACGGGGCCGTCGTGACGCAGCTTGAGTCGTCGCATGCAGTTACAGCCACGGCTTCGTACGAGTTCAATCAGAACCTCACCGTCGCAAGCCCAACCCTTTGGGACACATCCAACCCCGCGCTCTACCATGCGCGAAGCGAGGTGGTTCTGGGCTCGACTGTCGTCGACGCGTACGATTCGACCTTTGGCATTCGGACAATCACCTGGGATCCGAACCAGGGACTGCTCTTGAATGGCAAAGTCATCAAGATCAAAGGCGGTTGCGTGCACGACGACCTGGGCATCCTCGGAACAGCATTTGACGAGCGCGGATGGGAGCGGCGGCTTCAGACTATGAAAGAAATTGGTTTCAATGGAGTACGCACGTCCCACAATGCCCGGCCAAGAGAGTTTCTGGCTCTCTGCGACCGTCTGGGAATCATGGTGTTCGACGAGATGTTCGATAGCTGGACCACGGCAATCTACCCGAACTTCGACACCGATTGGCAGCGGGATTTGAGTGCGGCCGTCCTTCGCGATCGCAATCATCCCAGCGTGTACATCTGGAGTGTGGGCAACGAAGCTCCGGATCAGTCGAATCCAACTGCCTGGGCGGACAAGTACAACCGCATGGCACAGTGGCTTCACACGAACGACCCCACGCGCAAGGTCACGACGGCATTGCGACCTGACTGGTCACCGGAGGACGCACAGCTCGAAGACGTGATCAGTCTCAATTACGGCGACAACGGGAAGTACAGGAGCACCATCCCGCAGGGCATCATCATCGACTCGGAAAACTATATAGACTGGGGCGATCCATGGCCGGGTGTGCTAAGTACGAATTATCTCGTTGGCATGCACCTCTGGGCCGCCATCGACTACCGCGGCGAGGGTTCGCAATGGGGATGGAACGGGGCCATCATCGACGTCAGCGGCTCTCCGAAGGCGATATCGTCGCTTTATCGCGCGCATTGGTCCGACGACGGCGTCATGCGCATCGTGGTCGAAGATTCGGGAGTTCCCATGCCCGCCGCCACTTGTCTCAGCTACTGGTATTGGTCGAATATGGGCGACCACTGGACGTTGCCGAACCTGGACGGCAAGCAAGTCACCGTCAAGACATATACCAACTGCACAGACATCGAGCTATTTGTGAATGATGTCAGTCAAGGAACAAAGCAAATGACTGACAGCAGCAATGTCGTCAGCTGGAGCGTGAAATATCAAGCGGGAACGATCAAGGCAGTGGGGAAGATTGGCGGCACCACGAAGTGCAGCCAGACGCTAACGACGGCTGGAGCCACCGCCAAGATCGTCCTCAAGCCGGACCGAAGCAGGATCAAAGCCGACGGCGTGGATCGCGCCTACGTCGAAGTGGATGTCGTCGACGCCAACGGCGTGCTCGTGCCATCGGCGAGCAATCAGCTCACCTTCGACGTCACCGGCCCGGGCGCGGTGGTGGCCAAGGGCAACGCCGACATGGGCGGCAACATCCTCGCCTCCGCGGCGTTCTATGGGAAGGCCGTGGGCGTCGTGCAGTCGACCGGGACAGCAGGCGATATCGTGCTGATCGTGAGCTCGCCTGGGCTCACCAGCGCGAACCTCACGATTCCGGCGTCAACAAGCTCTGCGACCGTGCCGTATCTGTTCGGACTCAGCCAAGGGGATGCAGAGGCGAAAATTGCGTCAGCTGGACTGACGTCTGGCAACGGAGCGCGGGAATATAGTTCCGCGTTTCCAGCAGGGTCGGTGGTCCGCCAGAATCCGGTTTACGGCGCGTCCGTGGCCGCCGGCTCGCCCGTCAACCTGGTCATTTCCAACGGGTCCCGTTAGCGTGCCGCTCTTGCGCAGACGCAGGGCGATGTGGCGCTTGTCACCGCCGGCCGCCCGTCGCGTCACCGCGACACCGACGATGCCGTGCCCGCGCGGGCCAGCGCGAGGTTGTGCACTCCGAAGACGCGAGTGAGGGCGGTCACCATCCGCCCCGCCTCGCGCCGGAAGAGATGCTCGTCGACGGCCACTACATGTTCATCTTCATGATGGCCGGCGGTCAAGACGGGACAGGCGAGGAGAGACGACCAGCCCGGGCCCGGGAGCCCGATCTGGCTGCGCTCAGGTCTTCGCCGCCGCCTTCGGCTTGAGCAGGAACGCTATCGGTATCGACAGGAAGTACAGCCCGATGAGCGCCCCGCTCACCGCGATCTGACTCGTCACCTCCGGCCCCGGAGTCACCACCGCGCCGACCGCGAACGCGAGCACGGTGGCCCAGCGGCCGAACTTGAGCAACTGCGCCGGCGTCACCACGTTGGCGAGCACGAGGAACGCGATGAACAGCGGCAGCTCGAAGACGGCGCCGAAGGCCAGCAGGAAGCGCGTCGTGAAGTCGAGGAAGAACTCGAGCGTTACGATCTGCGTGAGCTCCACCCCGGCGCCGATGGGGCCGAGCAGGGACAGGAAGTAAGAGAACGTGAAAGGGAATGCGACGTAGTAAGCGAACGCCACGCCGGAGAGAAACAGGATCGTCGAGAAGACGACGAACGGCGTGATGAGCCGCCTCTCCTTCCGGTAGAGGCCCGGCGAGATGAACGACCAGAGCTGGTAGAAGATGATCGGCGCGGCGCCCACGATGCCGGCCGTGAGCGAGAGCTCGAGGTAGCCGAGGAACGCGTCGGCCGGGGCGAGCGTCTGAAGGACCAGGGGCTTGCTGGAGCGGGCCGCCCAGGCATGGCTGTAGGGGACGACGAGCCAGGACAGGATGCGCTCGCGGGCGGTCCACGCGCCGACTGTGGTGATCGCAACCCCGAGAACGGCCTTGATGACGCAGCGCCGGAGCTCCTCGAGGTGCTCCCAGATGGTCATCCTGGCTTCCTCCGCGGGCGGGCCCCCGGTCGCCGCGGGGTCGGGGGCGGTCGCGCTCACGACGCCGCCTCCGCGGGGGCGGGGGCCTCGACGACCGCCGGAGCGGACTGCGCGCCGTAGGCGTCGGGGCCCTCCGGCGGGTACTCGCGATCGACCGGGACGGGCTCGGGGAGAGCGAAGGCCTGCGTCTGCGCGTACGGGCTCGCGGGCTCGGGGACCGAGCGCGTGGCCTCGGGTACAGAGCGCACGGCGGCGACGACGCCGTCGAGCTCACCCCGGGCCAGCTTGCGGATCTCGGCCAGATCGCGGTCGAACCCCTCCGTCCGCAGGACCTCGTCGATCCCGCTCTTCTGCCGCATGTCGTACGCCATGCGCCGCAGGCGCCCCGCCATCTGTCCGGCGTGGCGCAGGTAGCGCGGCAGCTCCTTCGGGCCGAGGACGACGACCGCCACCAGGAGCACCACGACAAGCTCGCCGAAGCCCAGACCGAACACGGCTGCAACTTAGCACGCGGCGTGATAACCGACTCTCGCGTGCTGGCCCTCCAGGAGATGACGCCCGAGGCTCTGGCGCGCTGCCTGCCGGTGACCCCGGCCGAGGCGCGCAAGATCGTCGCGGCGGTCCACCGCGGCAGCCCTCTCACGCGGCTCGAGGGGGTCAGGCGCACGGCGCTGGCGGCCGCGCGCGCCGGCGGGCACGTGCCTACCCTGTCGGTGCGGACGGTGCGGGCCAGCGCCCTGGACCCGTTCGTCAAGCTCGCGCTCTCCACGGAGGACGGGCACGTGATCGAGACGGTCCGGATCCCGCTCGAGCGAGCCGGTCGCTTCAGCGTGTGCGTGAGTTCGCAGGCGGGGTGCGCTCTCGCGTGCGCGTTCTGCGCGACGGGGCGCCTGGGCCTGGCGCGCAACCTGGCCGCCTGGGAGATCGTCGAGCAGGTGCGGATGGTGCGCGGCACGCTGGCGCGCGGCCAGCGCGTTCATGGCGTCGTGTTCCAGGGGATGGGCGAGCCGCTCGCCAACGTCGAGCGGGTGCTCGATGCGATCCGCGTCATGTCCGATCCGTGCGCTCTCGCCATCGATTCGCGGGCGATCACCGTCTGCACGGCGGGCTTGCCGGGCGGCATCCGGCGGCTCGCGCGGGAGGCGCCGAAGGTGCGCCTCGGGGTCTCGATCGCGAGCGCGCGGGCGGAGGTGCGGCGGCGGCTGATGCCCATCGACGAGGCGCAGCCGCTGCGCGAGGTCATCGAGGCGGTGGAGGAGCACGCCCGCGCGACCGGGCTCTCGCCGATGTGGGCAGTGACACCGCTCGCCGGCGTCAACGACACGGACGAGGACGCGCAGGCGCTCGCGGACCTGGTGCGCGGCTTCACGGAGCGTACCGGCATCCGGCCGCGCGTGAGCGTTGTCCCGTACAACGCGATCGACGAGGCCGGGCGGGATCCCTTCGCGCGCGGGGACGTCGCGGTCTTTGTGCAGCGTCTGGTCGCCCACGGCGTCCGTCCCCACCTGCGCTACAGCGGGGGCAGCGACGTGCAGGCGGCCTGCGGGCAGCTCGCGGGCGTGGCTTAGCTAGTTACCGGGGCTGGCCCCAGAGGGCTTCGAGGGCAAGGCCGCGCGACCCGGAGTCGGCGGGCGGGAAGGTGAGCAGCCGGACCGGGGCGACGAGGCAAAGGGCGGCTTCGCGGGCGACGCCCTCTCCGGGTTCGGCGCGCAACGTGGTCCCGCCGACGGCGCCTCCCGGTTCAATCTGCGCGACCACTCGCGCTGCGCCCTGCCCCGGCTCTCCCTTGCGCCGTTCGCCGGCAGCGCACGCGTCGAGGGCGTCAGCCAGGCGGTCGACGGCGGCGCGCGCGATGCGCGGATCGAGCCCGCGCGCCTCGGCCAGGCCCACCACCGCCGTCGCTCTGCGCGCGACGTACTCGTAGCCCTGCGGCGCACTCGCGTCCGCGGCTCCCACGACCACAATGTCACGCGACGCGGATACGACGTCGCGTCCCGCGCCGGCGCCGCTGCAGGACGCAAGGAGAGCCAGCGGCGCCGCCACCCTCCCCCGAAACCGGGGGAGGGCCGGGGAGGGGGCGACGTGCGTCACTTCCCCAGCACGTGCCGCGCGATGACGATGCGCTGCACCTGGGCGGTGCCCTCGTAGATCTGGAGGATCTTCGCGTCGCGCATGAGCTTCTCGACGGGGTAGTCCTTGACGTAGCCATAGCCGCCGAAGACCTGCACGGCGTCGATGGCGGTCTGCATCGCCGAGTCGGCGCCGTAGGCCTTCGCGCACGACGAGATGACCGGGTCGCGCGTACCGTTGTCGAGGTTCCACGCCGCCTTGCGAACCAGCAGGCTCGTCGCCTCGATGCGGATCTTCATCTCGGCGATCATCGCCTGGACGAGCTGGTGCTGCGCGATCGGGACGCCGAACGTCTTGCGCTCGCGCGCGTACGCCACGCACTCGTCGAGGCACCGGCGCATCAGGCCGACGGCCCCGGCCGCGATGTCCGGGCGGGTCTGGTTGAACGTCTCCATGGCGAGCTTGAAGCCCTGGCCGGGGAGGGCGAGCACCTGGCTCGCGGGGATGCGCACGTCCTCGAGGACGATCGGTGCCGTGTCGCTCGCGCGCTGCCCGAGCTTGTCCTCGTGGCGCCCGGGCTTCACTCCGTTCTGCGAGCGCTCGACGATGAACGCGCAGATGCCCTTGTGCTTCAGGGTCGGGTCTTCCGTCGCGAAGATGACGTAGAAGCTCGCCAGCGAGGCGTTGGTGATCCACTGCTTGGTCCCGTTGAGGACGTACCCCCCCGCGGAGTCCTTCGTCGCGCGACACTGCATCCCGGCGACGTCGCTCCCCATCGAAGGCTCGCTCGTGGCGTACGAGACCATCACCGGCTCCCGCGCGAGCCAGCCGAGGTACTTCCTCTTCTGCTCCTCGCTGCCCGCGAGCTTGATCGGGGTCATCCCGAGCGTGTTGGCGGTGATGCTGGTCTGGATTCCGGTGCACCCGTACGCCAGCTCCTCGTGAATGAGGCTCGCGTCCAGGTCGCTCAGGCCGGGGCCGCCGTACTCGGCCGGGAGCGTCGCGTTGACGAAGCCGAGCGCGTGCGCCTCGTCGAAGACGTGCTTCGGGAACTTGGACTCGCGGTCGCACTCGGCGGCGATGGGGATGATGCGCTCGCGCACGAAGCGTCTCGTCGTCTCGATGAGGGCCTTCTGCTCCTCGGTGGGGTCGAAGTCGAACATGCTTTCCTCTCGGGCTCCTTACTCTCTTGCCCGGCGCCGCCGCCGCTCGAGCTCTGCCTTCGCGGAGCGGGCGCCCATGATGTAGCCGATCACGATCCCGATGAGCAGCGCACCCGGAATGAAGATGAAATGCTCGGGCCCGGGGGTGTTCATGCGAGCGTCTACTTCTTGACCTTCTCCGCGGCCGCCTTGTCGATCTCGCGCTGCAGGTCGTCGAGCCGGACGAGCAAGGACGTCTGCTTGCGCCAGACCATCGCGACCCACAAGAGGAGAATGGCCCAGAGCGCGGCGTAGGCCGAGACCAGGAGCACCTCGCCGCTGTAGTGCTCGCCCCCGCCCTGGACGGCCTGGAAGCTCGTCGCCCGATCGTTGGCTGTCTCCTGCGCGGTCATGCCTCGACCCTCGTGTCGAGGCCCAGGTCGATGGCGTCTTCTTCCGCTCGGCGCAGCCGGCTGCTGGCCATCTCGAGGCGCGCGCGCACCCAGACGACGAGCGTGGCCAGCAGGGTGAAGGCGAGCATGCCCCCCCAGAAGGCCACCTTCATGGCGGGGTGCTGCAGGCCCCCGCCGCTCCCGGTGACCACCATCGGGTGCTGCCCCCCCCACTTCTGCACGCTGAAGTGGATGATGGGCAGGTTGGCAGCGCCGAGGACGCCGAGCGCCGCGGCGAAGCGTCGCTCGCCGTCGCCGTCGCCCGCGAAGCCGCGCAGGACCCAGTAGGCCACGTAGATCAGGAAGCTCAGCAGCGCGGTCGTGAGTCGGGGGTCCCAGGTCCAGAACGCGCCCCACGCCTTTGCGCCCCAGAGCGGCCCCGTGGTCAGGACCATGGCGCCGAAGACGACGGCCGCCTCGGCGCCCGCGCGGGCGAGCGCGTCGCGCGCATCCGTGGGCCCCGCGAGGTAGGCGACCGACCCGACGAAGCAGGCCGCTGCGCCGAGGTACATTCCGTAGGCGCTCGGAACGTGGAAGTAGAAGATCTTCTGCACGATCCCCATCCGCGCCTCCGTCGGGGCGAAGAGGAACACGAGGACGATCTCGGCGACGAACGCCAGCGTCGTCACCGACGCGAGGGCATAGAACACCGCCGCGCCGTACCTACCTCTCGCCTGATCCATGCGGGCCACGCTAGTGCGGCGAGGCCCGGCCTTCAAGCCGTGGGCGGGCGGACGCTCTTGGTCAGCCTCGCCTCGATCTGCCGCAAGGCCGCCTCGAGCGCGGCGTTGTCCGGGTCGAGGTGGTTGGCCATGACGAGCTGCAGCTTGGCCTGGCGGAAGTCGCCCGCGCGTATCAGCTCCTCGGCGCGCCGCGCGAACGGACGCGCCGCAGCCGACCGCACCGACTCCTCGAGCGCGGCCCCCGGTGCGGGGCTGCTGGGCGGCTGCGAGCGCGCGGAGAGGCCCACCCGGAAGGGAGCCGCCTGTCCGCGCGACGTCAGGTGGGCGTCGTAGCGCGACCGCAGCCCGAAGTCGGTCAACACCAGGTGCGCCTCGGTCCCTCGCTTGAATATCCGCGCGAGGGCCGCGCGCTCCTCGGCGGAACGGGAGAAGTGGCGATCGGGGTGGAAAGTGTCGCAGAACGCGTGAAAGGCGGTCCGCACCTCGTCGTCGCTGGCGTCCGGTTCGATGCCGAACAGCTCGTAGTAAGTGAGCTCGTCGAGCACGCGCACCCATGCGAAGATGGTCTCGGCCGAAGTCGACATCGAAGCTGCTGCCCTCTTCATTCAGTGTATCTTGAGCGCAGCTTGGCGCGCCTGCATCTTCTCGATGCTCTGCTCGCCGGAAACGGCGACCAGCTGGAGCAGCGCGTGGGCCTCGTGCCCCGTCGCCGTGTCGGTGGCAAATACCTTCAGCGTCCCGCTCTCGTCCACCTCGAATCGCACCTGGATCGTGACCTCACCGCGCCGGGCGGCGCGCAGCCCGACCAGCTCGACCTCGCCGAGGTAGGTGTTGTTGCCGAACAGCGGATCCTCGCCCTGCGCCACGCGCACGTTGACGGCGCTCTGCATGTCGCTCGACGTCGTGAAGGCGCGCGTCCGCTCGCAGGGGATCTTCGCGTTGCGCTGGACGACGACGTCGCACCAGCCCCCGACCGTCTCCACGGCGAGAGCCCAGGGGGTCACGTCCGCGAGCACGGGGGGCCGCGCCCCGTGGAGGTCGCCCATGGCGCGCGGCGGTCGGCTGGAGGTCCGGGAGGCCGAGGGGGGTGGCGGCAGCCCCGGCAGCAGCGGCCGCATCGACGGCCGGGGGCCGCCCGGCCCTCCCGGCACGGGGGGGGGCGGGATGCTGCGGCCTTGCGCCACCTCGGTGAGGGCGGCCGCCTGGATCGCCGCGCCGATGGCGACGACCTCGTCCGGGTTCACGCGATCGAGCGGCGGCCTGCCGAAGAACTGCTCGACGCGTCTGCGCACCAGCGGGATCCGCGTCGAGCCGCCGACCAGGACGATCTTGTCGAACGCGCTCACCGGTAGCTGGGCCACCGCGAGAGCCTCCTGGCACACGGCGAACGTACGCTCGACCAGCGGGGTCGCGAGGGCCTCGAGCTCGCTGCGCGTCATGTCGAAATCGAGGTCGAGATGGGCGCCCCCCACGCCGAAGGCGACCTCCTTCAGCCTGGTGTGGCTGCGCTCGACGAGCGACAGGTCCATCTTGATGGCCTCTGCCGCCCCGCGAAGCCGCTCGAAGGCCTGCGGGTTGGCTCGCGGATCGTACCGGTGAGCCTTCAGGAAGGCGTCGGCCATTCGCTCGGCGACGGCCAGGTCGATGTCGTCGCCCCCGAGGTAGCTGTCGCCGGCGGTCGCGAGCACCTCGAACACGTTGTCCGAGAGGGCGAGCAGCGTGCAATCGAACGTGCCGCCGCCGAAGTCGTAGACGGCGATCCGCTCGTGGCTGCCCCGACCGAGCCCGTAGGCGAGCGCCGCCGCCGTCGGCTCGTTGATGATCCTCACGACCTCGAGGCCGGCCACCTGCCCGGCGACCTTCGTCGCCGTGCGCTGGAGCTCGTTGAAGCTCGCCGGCACGGTGACCACCGCGCGCTCCACGGGCTCGCCCAGGGCGCGCTCGGCGATCTGTCTCGCGCGCCTGAGCACGAAGGCGCTGATCTCGGCGAGCGTGTAGTCGTGTCCGCGCGCGACGACGAGCGGGCCCTCGCGGGGCCCCTCCTTCACCTCGAAGGGGAAGCGCTGGCGCGCCCGCACCATCTCCTTGCTGTCCCACGAGCGCCCGATGAGGCGCTTTGCGCTCGCGATGGTGTTCTTGGCGTCGATGGCCAGGCGCTCCTTGGCGGGATGGCCCACGACGACCTCGCCGTTCGGGAGGAACGACACGACGCTCGGGAGGAGGCGACGGCCCTGCTCGTCAGCAAGGACCTGCACCTGCCCGCCTCTCGCGCAGGCGACGACGGTATTGGTGGTACCGAGGTCGATTCCGACGACCGCCATCGAGGAAGGCCTTACCACATCTCAGTGTCGCGCGGAGGCACCCGCCTCGAGGTCAGCGACGGCTTCCCGGAACCAGCGCCGGATGACGGCCGGAAAGGGCCACATCCATCCGTAGTCGGGGCCGACGTAGCGTCGGACAATTTCGTCCTCGAGGGCGCGCGCCGCGTCCAGGCCGTAGACCTCGGCGGTCGCCCGGATGGTCTCCAGGTAGGCCTCCCACTCCAGCCGGGCCCGGCCCCACGCGAGCAGCACGGGCAGGATGGGGAGCAGGTAGACGAGCCCCATGGCGAGGTCGCCCATCCGCGCTCTCTGGCGCAGGTGCACCCGCTCGTGGCGCAAGAGAACGTACCGGGCCAGCTCGTCCATCCGGTCCCAGGCGTCGGGGACGTACAGCTTCCCGAAGAGGACCGTGTGGTAGTGCGTCAGGTAGCTGCGCTGTCCGCCGAGCGTCACCGCGGCGAGAGCCACGGCGAGGGCGCGCTGCAGGGCGCTGTCGCGCTTGCGGCGGATCTCGAAGGTCGGGAACTCGCGTCGAATGTCCGAGAGGATGCGCCCGAGGGGCCCTCCGGGATCGCGGGGCTGCACGGCGGGCTCCACCTCCGGCGCGCGAGTATAGTCCCCCGGATGGGGAAGCCGCCTCCGCAGACGACGCGCCAGGCGTACGAGTTCTCGGAGAAGGACCGGGATAGCCTCGGCGCGCTCGCCGCCTCGGCGAGCTTCGTGGGCGTGTGCCTGATGCTCGCCGGGATGCTGATGGGCGTGTTCGCGATGGGGGCTCTGTACGCCGGGTTCACCTACGGCGGGATCGGGCTCGTCGGCGCCGCAGCCACGTCGGTCGTGGAGGCGTGGTGGACGATGTCCGCCGGCAGGTCCTTTTCGGCGCTCGTCTCCACCCGCGGGCGTGACGTCGACCACCTCATGGCCGCCGCGGCGCAGCTGCGCCGTCTGTTCGGCTTCGCCCGCGTCGTCATCATCGCGTGCGCGGTTCTCGGTGCGGCGGCGGCGACGGGCTTCTTCTGGTGCAACGTCGCTGCCGACCGCGGCGGGCGGTGCCCGGCCGGGTTCTGGCGCTGAGCGGTCACTCGCCCAGCACCTCTCCCTCGGTCACGCCGCGGCCCATCACCCACTCCGAAGCGCGCATCGGTCGCTTGCCCTCGGGCTGCACCGTGACGAGCTCGAGCGTGCCCTCGGTGCACGCGACCAGGACGCGAGTCCTGTCCGCGACCACGACCTCGCCCGGGCGGGCCGCGCCGCGCGAGGCGTCGAGCACCCGGGCGGCGTGCACCTTCATCGTCTTGCCGTGCGCCGTGGTGAAGGCGCCGGGCCACGGGCTCATGCCGCGGACGTGGTCGTGGATCTGCGGGGCGCGCAGCGTCCAGTCGATGCGCCCGTGCTGCTTCTCGAGCATCGGCGCCATCGTCGCGAGCCGGTCGTCCTGCCGCTCGAGCCGGCAAGCACCGGCGACGTACCTGGGAAGCCACTCGCGCACCGCGTCGGCGCCGAGCCGCGCGAGCCGCTCGCCGAGCTCCCCCGCGGTCTCGTCGGCGCCGATCGGAGTCGCGACTCGCGCGAAGGTCGGGCCGGTGTCCATGCCTTCGTCGAGCTTCATCAGCGTGACGCCGGTCTCGCGCTCCCCGCGGACGACCGCCCACGTCACCGGCGCGGCGCCCCGGTACGTCGGCAAGAGCGACGCGTGCACGTTGACGCATCCGAGGCGCGGCGCGTCGAGGACGTCCCCCGGCAGGATGCGCCCGTAAGCGACGACCAGCGCCACGTCGACGCGCTGCTCGCGCATCCATGCGGCGAACTCGCCCGTCCTCAGCTTGGTCGGCTGCGTGACCGGGAGCCCGAGCTCGAGCGCGCGAACCTTCACCGCGGGCGGAGTCAGCGAGAGCCCGCGACCTGCCGGCCTGTCCGGTTGACAGACGACGCCGGCCACGTCGGCCATCGCGTGAAGGGCCTCGAGCGAAGGGACGGCGAAGGTCGGCGAGCCGAAGAACATCGCGCGAAAGCGGGGCTCGCCCATGGTGTCTCTCCGCTTCCCCGGCCCGGAGCGCCCGAGCTAGGGGACTACTTCGATCTCCGCGCGAGGCTGGGTGATCTCGTGGTCGACGCCCTCGAAGACGCCCACCATCGGCGTGACCACGCGCAGCATGTACTTGCCCTTCGGGAGCGGACCGGCAGGGTCACGCGGATACCCGTGCCCCGGCAGGGCGCCCTTGGCCCTGTCCTTGGAGGCCCACTTGTACTTCACGGCCGTCCACGGCAGCCGCACCTTCGCCGTCCCCAGCGGCGCCAGGGTCACGCGCGAGATCTTCCGCTCGGCGCCCGGCGCGTTCGCCACCTCGGGCGGCAGGGCGGGCTCGCCGCCGGCAGGCTGGTCGATGCGGGCGCCCTTCTTCGTCCTGACCTCGAAGTTGAAGCGAGGCTCGGGATCGACCGCGAAGTCGAGGGGCATCGGCGTCTTGCCCTTGTTGTGGAAGGTGATCACCACCGCCGCAGCGGCGCCGGCCGCGACCTTCGGTGGGTCGGTCGTCACCTTGATCTCGAGCGTGTCCTTCACGTCCCGCTGCTGTCCCTCTGCGTTCGTGTCCTTCGTCTCGCAGGAGACCTGCGAGAGCGAGGCGACGAGATCGGGGATGTCCGCGCCGGAGCACGGGGCGGCCTTCTTGTCCTTGGCCTCCGTCTCGTCCTTGACCGTCACCGGGACCATCGGGTCCTTGGAGGAGGATATCGTCGAGGGCTCGTCGGTGAGCGCCTCGGTGTCCTTGGCCTTGGCCTTGTCGCTCGACGAGGCGCTCTCGTCGGAGTTCTCGGGCTCGTCGGCCTGGGGCATGCCCCCGCCGCAGGCGGCGAGGGCGAGAAGGAGAGGGAGGGCGGCGATTGGAGCGCGTTTTCTCATGCTGCCGCTACCATATCATCGGCCGCCTGACCCCGGGTAGGACGGGCCGCGACCTCGAGCGCCGGCTGCATCGTCAGCCGACGTTTGCCGCGTACCTCGACGGCTGCGCGCACCGCCGACGATGGGCCCCGCCGCCCGGAGTGCCCTCGCCCCACGGCTCGAGTCGCTCTACATTACGCGGGCTCCGCCATGCGACGCCCGATCAACTTCAACGCCGGTCCCGCCACGCTGCCCTTGCCCGCGCTCGAGCGCGCCAGGGCCGAGCTCCTCGATTTCGACGGGACCGGGCTTTCCGTGATGGAGCACTCGCACCGCGGGCAGGCCTACGAGGCCGTCCACAACGAGGCGATCGCGCTGCTGCGCGAGCTGCTCTCGATCCCGGCGGAGTTCGACGTGTTGTTCCTGCAGGGCGGCGCGTCGATGCAGTTCGCGCTGGTGCCGATGAGCTTCCTGCCGGTCGGGGGGTCGGCGGACCACGTCGTGACGGGCGCCTGGAGCGAGAAGGCCCACCAGGAGGCGGCCGCCTGGGCAGGCATCGCGGGGGCGCGAGCGCGCGTGGCCGGGTCCACGAAGGAAAGCGGCTTCACGCGCGTCCTGCGGGCGGACGAGGCGCAGCTCGATCCGGCGGCTGCGTATGTCCACTTCGCGACCAACGAGACCATCCACGGCGTTCAGTACCTGGAGACGCCGACGTTCGGGCGGGCGCCCCAGGTCTCCGACATGTCGAGCGATTTTCTCTGGCGCAAGGTCGACGTCGCGCCCTTCTCGCTCGTCTACGGCGGCGCGCAGAAGAACATCGGCCCCAGCGGCGTGACCGTCGTGCTGGCGCGCAAGGCCTTCCTCGAGCGGGGGCGGAAGGACCTGCCGAAGATCCTCCAGTACCGCACGCACGCCGAGGCCAATTCGCTCCTCAACACGCCGCCGACCTTCGGCATCTACCTCGTGCGCAACGTGCTCGACTGGATCAAGACCTGCGGTGGCCTCGATGCGATCGAGGCGCGCAACCGAGCCAAGGCCGCCGAGCTCTACGGCGCCGTCGACGCGTCGGCCGGCTTCTATCGCAGTCCGGTGGAGGTGGGGAGCCGGTCGGTGATGAACGTCGTCTTCCGGCTGCCGACCGAGGCGCTGGAGACCCGGTTCGTCGAAGAGGCCGGGCGCGCGGGCATGCTCGGTCTCAAAGGACACCGCAGCGCCGGCGGCATCCGGGTCTCGCTCTACAACGCCGTGGAGCCCGAGTGGGTGACCGTCCTCGTGTCCTTCATGAAGGACTTCGCGAAGAAGGCCGGCTAGCGGTCACTTCTTCTTCGACTGGAGGGCCTCGAGGGCTGCCTCGAGGGCGGTGGCGACCTCGGAGGAGACGGAGCCCCCGTGGCACCACTGGTCGGCCTTGACCAGCGTCGTGTTCGCGCTGCGGGCGAGCTTCGAGCGGCGGTGGCGTGACAGGGCGCCGAAGGCGGTCTGGGTTTCGGTGCTCTTCTGGCGGACGGCGGGTTGGAGGAAGCCTCGCATGGCGGCCTTCCCTAGCACATCCCGGGAAGGTCAGTGTGCAACGAACAGCGCGACGCCGCACTTCGCGTCCGGCGCGAACGTCACCGACGAGGCGCCCAGGTCTCGCGAATCGATCACGAGCGTGCCGCTCGCGCTCACCGTGCCGACGACCTTGTCCAGCCCGGCGGCCTGCGCGAGCTTGCGCAGCTGGTAGGCCACGTCGAAGGGCTGGCCGGGGTCCAGCGGGGCTTCCAGCGCCGCGCACGGGACGGGGCCGGCGTGCCAGGCGGCGTCCAGCCGGAAGCCGTCGGTGTACGTCCTCAACCTGCCGCGGACGTCGCCGACGAGCGGTCCCAGCGCCAGCTTCGCCTGGGTGACGTCGACGCCCGCGCGCGGGTCGCCGGACGCCGACCCGTCCAGGACGACATCGATCGGCCGCGACACTCCGGGCACCTCGACGCCGTACAGCCCGACCTTCGCCTGCGCCCTCGACTGCGCTGGCCCGAGTCTCGTGTAGTGGACGGTCGCCTCCAGACCAGGCTCGCGGCCGCGAAGGCCGACCAGCTGCGCGGGGATGCCGAGGCGCCCCAGCGGCGAGCGCGGCACCGCCACGTCGACCGACGTGGTCATGTCGTCGTTGCTGACCACCAGGACGGTGCACGCCTCGGGGACGGCGGGATCCAGGGCCACGCGCACGCGCGAGGCGGGGGGGCCGTGGTCCACGTCCATGGCCCAGGGGCCGAGCGTGCCTCCGGGCACGTCGACCATCACGTGGCTGGAGCTCCCGTGCACGGCGGGGCTCTTGCCTTGCCACGCGACGTCGAGGTGAACGCCCGCGGCGTCGACGCCCGCGTTCTCCGCGACCGGGCCCTTCCAGACGACGCGCGAGCCCTCGACGGCGAGGGCCGCCGGCGCCCACGCGCCGTCTTCGCCGCCGCCCGGGCTGGCGCGCCATCGCGCGAACTCGGCCGCCACGGTCGCCCAGCGCCCTTCGAGGCGTAGCTCGGCGCTCCGCGCGGTGAGCTTCTGAGGCCGCAGCCCTGCACCCTGGAGCCCCAGCTCGACCTCCACCTCCGGAGCGCTCGCGCTCACGCCTCCGACCTCGGCCATCGTGGCCTTCACGCCGACCAGTCGAAAGCCGGAGGCGCCGAAGCGCAGGTTGTCGACCTCCAGAGTGATCCCGTGCGCCGCCGCCACGTCGATACACTGGCGCCGGACGAACCAGGGCAGCGCGTATCCGAACGTCGCGACGCAGACGACGGCGACGAAGGGGGTCACGATCAGTCCCGAGCGGAGCAGGGCTCGCGCGTGGGCCGCGGCGTCCCTGCGTGCCGGGGGAGCGGCGGGGGCCGGCGGCGGCTTCGGAGCCGGAGGGAGGTTCAGCTGGAGCGGCAGCGCCTTCTCGAGGTCGTCCGGCGGCGGGTCGGTCGTCACGGTGTCAGGGTAACGCAGCTCGCCCGGTCCCAGTGGCGGGCATTGTTGCATTCATGCGCATGGATGCATAAATAGAGGGATGGACGTCGAGGTCTCCTCGTCCCAGCGCTGGGAGCTGTACCGCGTGCTCGCCGAGCCGGCGCGCCTGCGCCTGCTGGCGCTGGCGGCGGACGAGGAGCTCGGTATCGGCGAGCCGGCGGAGCTCCTCGGCGAGAGTCAGCCCAACGTATCGCGGCAGGCGGCAGCTCTTCGGGCGGGCCTGCTTCGCGACCGCCGGGTGGGGACCCGGACAGTGCGAAAGGGAAGTGATCATGGCTGACAATTACAAGGTGAAGGACCTCGGGCTCGCGGACTGGGGACGCAAGGAGATCGCCATCGCGCAGAGCGAGATGCCGGGGCTCATGGCGCTGCGCAAGGAGTTCGGCGGCACCAAGCCGCTCAGGGGCGCCCGCGTGGCCGGATGTCTACACATGACCATCCAGACCGCGGTGCTCATCGAGACGTTGACCGAGCTGGGCGCGGAGGTCACCTGGACCACGTGCAACATCTTCTCGACTCAGGACCACGCGGCGGCCGCGATCGCCAAGACGGGCGTCCCGGTCTTCGCATGGAAGGGCGAGACCGAGGAGGAGTACTACGAGTGCATCGAGCGGCAGCTCGAGGCCTTCGCCGGCGGCAAGGGCCCGAACATGATCCTCGACGACGGCGGCGACCTGACCGACGTCGTGCACAAGAAGCACGCGCACCTGTTCTCCGGGGCGGACCCGATCCGCGGCCTCAGCGAGGAGACGACCACGGGCGTGCACCGGCTCTACGAGATGGCCAAGAAGGGCACGCTGAAGATCCCCGCGATGAACGTGAACGACAGCGTGACCAAGTCGAAGTTCGACAACCTCTACGGTTGCCGCGAGTCGCTGGGCGACGGGCTCAAGCGCGCCACAGGCGTCATGTTCGCCGGCAAGGTCGCCGTGGTCTGCGGCTATGGCGACGTGGGCAAGGGCTGCTGTCAGTCGCTCCGCGGCCTCGGCGCTCGCGTCGTCGTGACCGAGATCGATCCGATCTGCGCGCTCCAGGCGGCGATGGAGGGCTACCAGGTCTCGACGATGGAAGAGATGGCCCCGCTGGCCGACATCGTCGTGACGGCGACCGGCTGCGCGAGTGTCGTCCGCGGCGAGCACATGCGCGCAATGAAGGACCAGGTCATCCTCTGCAACATCGGCCACTTCGACTGCGAGATCGACGTCGCCTGGCTGGAGAAGAACCCGGAGATCAAGGAGGAGAACGTCAAGCCCCAGGTGGACCAGTTCATCTTCCCGGACGGCAAGCGGCTGACGCTCCTGGCGCGCGGCCGCCTCGTGAACCTCGGCTGCGCGAACGGGCACCCGTCGTTCGTCATGTCGACGAGCTTTTCGAACCAGACGATCGCCCAGATCGAGCTGTGGCAGAACCACTCGAAGTACGAGAAGCAGGTGTACACGCTGCCGAAGAGACTCGACGAGAAGGTCGCGGCGCTCCACCTGTCCAAGCTCGGCGTGAAGCTCACCAAGCTCACCAAGGAGCAGGCCGAGTACCTCGGCGTCTCGACCGACGGCCCGTTCAAGCCGGAGCGTTACCGTTACTGAGACCCCGTCGGTCGCCGCATACCCCGCCACCCTCCCCCGAAGCCGGGGGAGGGCCGGGGAGGGGCTCGACGCGTGCGCCGCGCGCCGCCTATTTCTTGCGAATGCGATCGAGCAGCGGTGAGCTCGCGGGCTTCTTCCCCGTCGCGTGCACGCCCGAGGACTTGCGAGACTCGCCTCGCATGTTGTGCAGGCGCACCTCGCGCACGGCGTCGATGTTGTCGGGGTTGAGATCGGCGGCGTGCCTGAAGTCACGCACCGCGGCATGCACCTCGCCCAGCCTCTTGTAGAGCAGCCCTCGCCAGAAGTAGGCCTTCTCGCAGCGCTCGTTCATGGCCAGCGCGCGGTCCAGGATCCGGATCTGCTCGCGTGTCCTCGCGGGCACCAGGTTCTCCGGCTTGAGCGCAAGGACCCACGCGAGCAGGGCGTGGTACTCGGCCTGCGACGGGTCGCCCTTCACCGCCCTGGCGCAGAGGTCCTCGGCCTCCGCGTTGTCGCCCAGCTTCAGGCAGATCTCTGCCTTCTGAAAGTACGTCACCGCGTCGAGGACCCGCTCGACGAGCTCCTGGTCCTCGCGCGAGTCTTCGCCGTTGGTGAGCGATTCCCTGTAGCGCGCCCTCTGCGCATCGTCCGCGAGCACCGCGTGCGCCTCGCCGATGCGCGCGAAGACCCTCGAGCAGGGGAGGCGCAGGCTGGCGAGGGCCCTGGGCAGCGCGTCCGGGTGCCACTTCCTGGCAAGCCTGAAGAAGGCCGTCTCGATCTGATCGCGCGTGGCGTCTCGCGCCACGCCCAGCATCTCGAAGTGGTCGGTCGCCTCCAGGGCATCGACGCAATCAAGGATCTCGCGAGCGCGCCGCGACAGCTGCGCATCGAGGTCGGGAGCGGGCGCCGAGCGTTCTCCGCTGACTGCGCGCGGCACTGCGGGCGGTACGAGAGGGCTCGACGCAGGAGGAGCGGCCGCGTCCGGTCGGGATATCGGGCGCGTCGGCCTCTCCGACTCCGCCTCGGGCTGTGCGACCGCCTCGGACGGGCGGCGTACCTCGACCTGGCGGGTCACCATGAGCAGGTACACCAGCAGGTGCGCCTCACGCGGCCGCATGCCGCTCGCCGCCACGAGATCCTCGGTGCGCAGCGGGCGCACGCGCAGCAGCTCGACCGTGGCTCGCTCGTCGGGTCCGAGGCGGAGCCGCTCGAGCTCGGGCGTGCGCGAGATTCGAAGCACCGAAGAGGCGACGCGCGCCAGGATCTCGGCGACTTGCTTCGACGGCGGGCTCTCGAGCAGCATCGGCCAGAGCATCGGGAGCGGATCGAAGCCCCGGTGCGCCTCGGCACCCCAGTCGCGAAGGGCGTCGTACTCCGCGAAGTACTCGTAAGACGTCGCTGGCGGCATCGACGAGATCTGGCGGAGCTTGCGCGAGATCTGTTCGCGCAGCCCGGCCTCGAGCTTGCCTCGGTCGATGACGCCGGCCTGGAGGAGCACCTGACCGTGGAGCGCCGGCCCTCGCGCCTTGGCGCTGGCGAGGGTGCCGAGAGAGGCTGTGAGCTGGTCGCCCTCGACGTAGCCCAGATCGGCCAGGATGCCGCCGAGGTAGTGCCCCGGCTCGCTCGTCTTCACCTTCGCCGGCTGGCCTGCCACGAAGAAGATCGACGCGGGGGCCGACGCCCCGTCGGGGGACTTCAGCTCGAGCGTTCCGTCGAGCTTCTTACCGCTCATGTAGACGAGCAGATTGACCAGCGGCGCCGTCTCGAGTGAGCCGTGGGCCGTCGGCGGAGGTCGGATGAGAAGCGAGCCGCTCATGTCGTGTGCTCAACCTAGCGCCAGTTCTGGCAGGGGGCGACCGGGGAAGGCTGAGTCGACGCGCACTGGGCCCGATGCATGAGCCCGTTCGAGAGAAGGGATCACGTGGTGCGAATCAAGCGTTCGCAGCGTCCAGCTTGGCCGCCTCGACCAGCTCCAGGGCCCACGTGCGGATGCGGTCCTCGCGGGGCCCCTCGAGCATGATTCGCAGCTTGGGCTCGGTGCCGCTCCAGCGCACCAGCACGCGCCCGTCGGCGCCGAGCGTCTTGACGACCTTCGCCGTCAGGTCGGCGAGGCGCCGCATCTCCTCGATCGGCCGGCGAACGGGCAGCACGACATTCTCGAGCACCTGCGGCACTCGCTGCATCGCTTGCGCCGCCAGCTCCGACAGCGGCTTGCCCGTGCGCAGCATGAGCGCCAGGATCTGAAGAGCGCCGAGCATGCCGTCCCCCGTGGACGCGTGGTCCAGAAAGAGGAGGTGACCGGACTGCTCTCCGCCCAGGTTGTAGCCGCCCGCGCGCATGGCCTCGACGACGTAGCGGTCCCCCACCTGGGTGCGCACGAGCCTGGCCCCCGCGCGCTTCAGGCCGTGCTCGAGCCCCAGGTTGGACATCACCGTCGCGACGACGGTCTTCTTCTCGAGCGTGCCGCCTCGCGCCATGCTCGCGCCGCACATCGCCATGACCTGGTCGCCGTCGACGATCTGCCCCTTCTCGTCGACCGCGATGACCCGGTCGGCGTCGCCGTCGAGGGCGATACCCAGCACGGCGCCGCGCTTCACCACCTCGTCGCGAACGTGCTCCGGGTGCAGCGCGCCCGAGTCCTTGTTGATGTTGACCCCGTTGGGCTTCACGCCGATCGCCGTCACGTGCGCGCCGAGCTCCTGCAGGACGAGCGGTGCGACCCTGTACGCGGCGCCGTGGGCGGCGTCGACCACGACGCGGACCCCGTCGAGCGAGAGATCGCGGGGGAAAGTCTGCTTGAGGAAGACGATGTAGCGCCCCGCGGCGTCCTCGAGCTTCTCGGCGCGCCCGATGCCGGGGCCCGTGGAGCGCTTGCCCAGGAGCTGATCGTTCTCGATCAGGCGCTCCATCTCGCTCTCCGCCTCGTCGGGCAGCTTGAAGCCGTCGGAGCCGAAGACCTTGATGCCGTTGTCCTCGTACGGGTTGTGGCTGGCGCTGATGACGATTCCCGCGTCGGCCCGCATGCTCACCGTCAGGTGGGCGATCGCCGGGGTGGGCATGGGCCCGCAGAGCATCGCCCGCCCCCCGACGGCGCAGATCCCGCTCGCGATGGCCTGCTCGAGCATGTAACCCGACAGGCGCGTGTCCTTCCCGACGACGATCCGCGGCACGTGGCTCTTGCCGCGCCCGGCGACGAACGCCACTGCTCGCCCCAGCTGCAGCGCGAGCTCCGGGGTCATCGGGTGCTCGTTGGCGACCCCGCGGATCCCGTCGGTGCCGAAGAGCTTGCGCACGTGGACGGTCTTGGGCTTCTCGGCTCTCTTCTTCATGGCAGGAGACTTCAGTCTCTCATGTTAACGAACTGCAGCTCGATCCCGAAGTCTCGCTCGCGCAGCGCCCGGATCGCGCCCTGCAGGTCGTCCTTGTTCTTGCCGGTGACCCGGACCTGGCCCTCCTGCATCGAAGCCTGAACCTTGAGCTTCGAGTCCTTGATCATCTGCACGATCGGGCGCGCCTTCTCGACGTCGATGCCCTCCTTGATCTTCACGACGATGCGGGCGCCGCCCTTGCCGGTCTTCTCGGGCTTTCCCGGCTCGGTGAAGCGCAGGGACACCTTCCGCTTCACGAGCTTGTCCTGCAGGACGACCAGCGCGGCCTTGGCGCGGTCCTCGCTCGACGACTCGATGGTGAGCGCGTCGGCGGACTTCTCGACCTGGGTGTCGGTGTCCTTGAAGTCGAAGCGCTGCGTGATCTCGCGCTGCGCCTGGTTCAAGGCGTTGTCCACCTCGTTCCAGGGGACCTTCGAGACGACGTCGAAGCTGGGCATGGCGCCGGATCGTACCCGCAGGGACCGCCGCGTTCAAAGCGCGACGGGGGGATCCCGCGGGAGCCCTAGCAGCAGAGCGCGCGCCTGCCCGACGAGCACGAGAGAGCCGGCCACGACCGTGAGGGAGGAGCCGGCGGCCGACGCGAGCTCCAGGGCCTCCGCGACCGACGCCACCACCACGCCCGGGTGCCGCTCGGACATCCGCTCGGGCTCGATCGGCGCGCGGGACGCCCCCGTCGGCGCCACGTAGATGCGGGCCCGCGCGCAGGGGGCGAGGACGTCGAGCATGGGGGCCCAGTCCTTGTCTCCCAGGGTGCCGAACACCAGCGTGACATGCTCGGGGGGGAGGGAGAGCGCGCGCAGGTGGCTCGCCAGCGCCTCGGCCCCGTCGGGGTTGTGGGCCGCGTCGAGCAGGAACTCGCCGATGCGCTCGAGCCGGCCAGGCCACCGGACGTTCGCGACGCCCGCCTCGATCGCCCCGGGTGACGCGCCGATGCGCGCGCCGAGCACTGCCGCCACTCGCGCGTTGGTCTTCTGGTGCTCCCCGGGCAGCCCGACCCGCGCGGGCGCTGGCACTCCATCGATCGAGCTGGTCGTCGCTCCGTGCGCGCGCGCCACCTGGTCGATGGCCGCCCGCACGTCCGGGGGCATCGGGCCGAGCACCAGGTCGAGGCCCGGCTTGGCGATGCCCGCCTTCTCGCGCGCGATCTCGACCCGCGTCGCTCCCAGCCGCTCGGTGTGGTCGAGCGCGATCCGCGTGATCCCCGCGGCGACGGGCGCCGGGATGACGTTGGTGGCGTCCAGCCGTCCGCCCATCCCCACCTCGAGGATCGCCAGGTCGACCCCGGCGTCGCGGAACGCGAGCAGCGCCGCGAGCGTGGCCGCCTCGAAGAACGACAGGTCCGGCGCGTGTCCGAGCGCTCGCCCCAGCGTGTCGGCGAGGGCGTCGTCGTCGATCGGCTCGCCGTCGATGCGGATCCGCTCTGCGAACCGGCACAGGTGAGGCGAGGTGTAGAGGCCCGCGCGCAGCCCCTGGGCGCGGGCGATCTCCGCGACCATCGCGCAGACGCTCCCCTTGCCGTTGGTGCCGGCGACGTGCACCGTGCGGAGAGCCTGCTCGGGGTGCCCGAAGCGCGCGCACGCGTCGCGCATCGGACCGAGCCCGAGGCGCATGCCGAGCGGAATGCGGGCGTACAGCTCGGACAGGGCCCGGGGCAGCGAGGACACGGACGGCGCGTTACGGACGGAAGAGGAGATGCCCGAGGAGGGTCGCGATCTCGGCCTTCATCTCCAGGCGGCTCACGATGCGGTCGACCATCCCGTGGGCCAACAGGAACTCGCTGCGCTGGAACCCCTCCGGGAGCGTCTGGCGGATCGTGCTCTCGATGACGCGCCGCCCCGCGAAGCCGATGAGGGCGCCGGGCTCGGCGAGGTTCACGTCGCCCAGGAGGGCGAAGCTGGCTGCCACCCCGCCCGTGGTCGGGTTCAGGAGCACGCTGACGAACGGCACGTTCGCGTCCTTCAGGCGCTCGAGCGCCGCGACCGTCTTCGCCATCTGCATCAAGCTCAAGATCCCCTCTTGCATCCGAGCGCCGCCGGAGGCCGAAAGGAGGACCACGGGCAGCCCCTCGCGCGTTGCCCGCTCGAACAGCCGCGCGATCTTCTCGCCGACGACGCTTCCCATCGACCCGCCCATGAAGGCGAACAGGAACGCCCCCCAGGCGACCGGGCGGCCGTGGATGTGCCCGTGGCCGATCTCGATGGCCTCCTTGCCGTGACCTTTGCGCTGGGCCGCGGCGACGCGCTCACGGTAGGTCGTGCCGTCGGCGAACTCGAGGGGGTCGGACGGCTCGAGGTGGGCGTGCCACTCGTCGAGGGCGCCGCCGTCGAGCAGCAGGGCGCGCCAGCCCTGCGCGTTCAGGGTGTGGTGGCGCCCGCAGAGGGGACACACCTCGTGGTTGGCGGCGAGCGCGTCGGACGCGACCGTCTCGCCGCAGCCGTCGCACTTGCGGAAGACGCCCTTGCCGAGCGTCTTCTTGTCGTCCGCGGTGCCTTCGGGGGGCTTCTTGACGGGCCAGTGCATCGCAGCTCACACGCTCATGACGGCCAGGTCCGGGCCCACCTTCAGCGTGGGCTCGGTCTTCTCCTGCACTTCGCGGGCGCTCACGCCCGGGGCGACCTCGCGCAGCACCAGGCCATCCGGGGTGACGTCGATCGTCGCCAGGTCGGTGATGATCCGGTGGGCGACGCGCTTGCCGGTCAGCGGTAGGTTGCATTCCCTGAGGATCTTGGGCGTTCCGTCCCTGGCCGCGTGGTCCATGATCACGACGACGCGCTTCGCGCTCGCCACGAGATCCATCGCGCCGCCCATGCCTTTGACCATCTTGCCGGGGATGAGCCAGTTCGCAAGGTCTCCGCGCTCGCTCACCTGCATCGCCCCGAGGATCGCGAGGTCGATGTGACCCCCCCGGATCATCGCGAAGCTCTCGGCGCTCGAGAAGATCGCCGCGCCGGTGAGCATCGTGACCGTCTCCTTGCCTGCGTTGATCAGGTCCGCGTCGATCTCGGCCTCGGTCGGGTAGGGACCGATGCCCAGCAGGCCGTTCTCGCTCTGGAGCATGACGTTCATCCCATCCGGGATGTAGCTGGCGACGAGGGTCGGCATTCCGATGCCGAGGTTGACGTAGTAGCCGTCCCTCAGCTCCCTGGCCGCGCGGCGGGCGATCTGGTCGCGGGTGAGCCCGACCAGGGGCCTGTCGGCCGATTGATTGGACATGTCAGCCCTTCCTCGTGATGCGTCGTTCGATGCGCTTCTCGTAGCGCGCCCCCTGGAAGATGCGATGCACGTAGATGCCCGGCGTGTGGACGTGGTCTGGATCGAGCACGCCGACGTCGACGAGCTCCTCGACCTCGGCGACGGTCACCCTCGCCGCGGTCGCCATCATCGGGTTGAAGTTCATCGCCGTGTGCCTGTACACGAGGTTGCCGAGCCGGTCGCCCCGCCAGGCCTTCACGAGGGCGTAGTCCGCCGTGATGGCCTCCTCGAGCACGTAGCTTCGCCCGCCGATCTCGCGCGTCTCCTTCTTCTGCGAGTGCCTGGTCACGGTGCCGTCCGCCGCGTAGCGGATGGGAAGGCCCCCGTCGCTGATGGCCGTGCCCGCCCCGGTCGGCGTGAAGAACGCGGCGATGCCCGCGCCCCCGGCGCGCAGGCGCTCCGCGAGCGTCCCCTGCGGCGTCAGCTCGACCTCGAGCTCGCCCGAGAGGTACTGCCGCTCGAACTCCTTGTTCTCGCCGACGTAGCTCGACACCATCTTGGCGATCTGGCGATTGTGTAGCAGGATGCCGAGGCCGAAGTCGTCGACGCCGCAGTTGTTCGACACGACCACCAGGCCCTTGGTCCCCAGCTCGCGCAGGGCCGCGATGCAGGTCTCCGGGATGCCGCACAGACCGAAGCCGCCGGCGAGGATCGTCGCGCCGTCGGGAATGTCGCGGACGGCTTCGAGCGCAGAGGAGACGACCTTGTTCATCGTGGCGGCATCCTAGCACTACTGCTGGATGGTCGTTCGCACCCGGAGGCGGCCCCCGGGCTGCCTGCGCCCGCGCCGCTCAGGGCAGCTCGAACGGACCTGGATCCGTCGGCGCCGAGCGCGGATGCCCAGCGCGATCGAGGGTGACCTCGGGCAGGAGCGCCTCGCGGTTCAAGAAGGGCGCCGATGCGGTAGGCTTGTAGCCGTTGGGGTCGTTGGCCAATGCGCCGGGAAACGCGATGAACCAGGCGGTGTCGAACGACGCGAGCACGAGCTCGTTGCCACCGGGCGTGCGCCCGTTGACGACGCCCGAGATGTAGACGTTCTGCTCATAGACATTCGCGTTCGTCGTCCCGTCGACGTCCATCAAATCGCCGTGGGCGACCGAGCTCAGGAAGATGTTGTTCTTCACCTGATTGCGGTCGGAGTCGACGATGAACGACACCGCTTCGCCGCCCGTCGTGCGCGTGGTGAAGAGGTTGTGAAAGACGAGGTTGTCGCTCGAGCCGAGCTTCGGGTTGCCCGTCTGTTGCCAGAAGCTCACGCCGTGCGTGGTCGACAGCGCGAAGATGTTGTTGCGCATGACGCTGTGGCGCACGGACGTGAAGTTCGCGCCCTGCGCGTTCGAGTGGTGGAAGAAGTTGTTCTCGACGAGCGCGAAGTCGCTTGCCCCTTTGCCGCCCTCGCTGTTGCCCGCGAGGTCGTCGCAATCGGGGACGTTGTAGATCTGGTTATCGCAACACGAGAGCGGGTCGGCGTTGATCTGAAAGTCTGCCGAGTGGGTGCTGTATGTCTCGTTGCCGCGCGCAATCAGCCAGTCGCTTCCATTCGACAGGTAGATACCGTGCCCGTCGCCCGCGCCGGCGTCGTGCGCGGTGTTGCCCTCGATCACGAACCAGTCGGCTTCACCGGTGAAGAAGGGATCTCTATTCTGGTCATGCCCGACGTTGTGCAGGACCGCGACCCCTTTGCTGTGCATGCTGGCCGCATAAGCGGAGCCCACCGCGCGCACACCGTAGACGCCGCCGATGAGCTCGAAGCCGTCGACCGCCACGTAACTGGCCGCCTCGAAATTGAAACACGTCGCCCGGCCGGTGTTGCAGCAGTTGATCTGAACGCCCAGGCTCGCGCCGTTGCGCTCGGCGTAGAGCACGATCGGCGCGTCGTAGGTTCCACTCTGGGTGTCGTCGAGCTGAAAGCAGCCATCGTAAGTGCCCTTCAGGAACTCCACCTTCGTTCCGGGCGTGGCCTGGGCGAGGCCCGCGGTGGGTGAGGCAGGAGTCGCCGCGCTGGTGCCGTCGCCGGCGCCGTTCGGACTGACGTAGATCGTCTTCGCCGGCACCCAGGACGGGTCCGTGTAGTAGCGGTTGAACTTCTCGCTGAATCCCATGTAGCTCGCTCCGCGAGAGATCGCCGGCTGAGTCATCGGCACCGTGGGGGGGACATCCGTCGAGCCGGCCTCGCCTCCGCCGCCGCCCGTGCCTCCTGAGGAACCGCCTTCTCCCATCTTACCTCCGCCAACTCCGGAGTCGCCGCCAACTCCGGAGTCGCCGCCGGCTTCGGAGCCGCCGCCGAGTCCGGAGCCTCCGCCAGCGTCCACTCCGGCGCCCACGCCACCCGAGCCAGCGTGTGAGTCGTCGGAGCTTGCGGAATCGCTACAGCCGACGAACAGGGCGAGCGCGCAACCCAGGAGGACGAATCGAGACATCCGCGAAGTCTACGGCTGCCGTCAGAGCAAAGGGGAGGAATTGCGCTCGTCGAAGTCGTCGGGGATCGACGTGCTCGACAAGGCGCTTCAGCCCGGGGGCAGGCGAGTGAACGGCGATCCGTAATCGAGAATCACGCTCCCTGATTTAGCCGTCGACGTCGTCGACCGGCGCCGGCAGCGTCACCGCGGGCATGTCGGGCTCGCCGTCGCGAGGCGCACCGACGGGCACCGCCGGGGGCTCGGGCGGGGGCAGCGGCGCCCGCTTCGGCGCCGGCGTCGC